>SSEV01000246.1 GCA_008015095.1 Lysobacteraceae bacterium
CCAGGTCAATGATCCGAACCAGGGGGTCTGGAGCTTCAGCTACAACGCGCTGGGCGAAGTGTTGAGCCAGACCGATGCCCGGGGCGTCACCACCCACCTCGCCTACGACAAGCTGGGCCGGCCGACGGCGAGAACCGCCAGCATCGAGATCACCGGCGACACCATTGCGGACACGATCGCGGACAGTTGGCGCTACGACCCGGCCAACGCCCTGGGCCAGCCGCTGAGTCAGACGCGCACGATCAGCAGATCACTACCCGCATATAATCTCCCGCATGCGCATCGGCCCGTACAACATCGTTCCGCAGGTGATCCTGGCCCCGATGGCGGGGGTCACCGACAAACCCTACCGGCAGCTATGCAAGCGGCTGGGTGCGGGATTGGCGGTGTCGGAGATGACCACCTCGGATCCGCGTTTCTGGAACACCCGCAAGTCGCTGCATCGAATGGACCACGCAGGCGAGCCTGCGCCGATCAGCGTGCAGATCGCCGGTACCACGCCCGGGGTCATGGCGGAAGCTGCGCGTTACAACGTCGCGCACGGCGCGCAGATCATCGATATCAACATGGGTTGTCCGGCGAAGAAAGTCTGCAACGCATGGGCCGGTTCGGCGCTGATGCGCGACGAGGCGCTGGTGGCGCGGATTCTTGAAGCGGTGGTGCGCGCAGCCGACGTGCCCGTGACACTGAAGATTCGCACCGGCTGGGCCGTGGATGCGCGCAATGCGCCATTGATTGCACGCATCGCCGAGGACTGCGGTGTCTCTGCCCTGACCGTGCACGGGCGCACCCGCGACCAGCATTATGCTGGCGCCGCCGAATACGACACCGTCGCCGCGATCAAGACAATGCTGAAGATTCCTGTGATCGCTAATGGCGATATCGATTCGCCGTGCAAAGCGCGGCAGGTGTTGGCGATGACCGGCTGCGACGCGGTGATGATCGGCCGCGCCGCGCAGGGCAGACCGTGGATTTTTCGCGAAATCGCGCATCACCTCGCCACCGGCGAGGTACTGCCTCCGCCGACGCTGTCCGAAGTCCGCGACATCCTGCTCGGTCACCTCGAACATCTGCATGCCTTCTACGGCGAAGCGCACGGATTGCGCATCGCACGCAAGCATTTGGGCTGGTACGCGACAGACCATCCGGAAAACGCGGCATTTCGCGCCGTAGTCAATCGTGCTGAGAATGCAATGGACCAACTGCGGTTGACCCGGGATTATTTCGATGCGCTGATCGCCGGCGCGACGCCCGAGCTGGCGACGGCAGCGTGATTGCGGCGCTGGGCTGAACCTGTGGACCGCGCTTCGCTCCAACGCACGTTCGATCTCCACCGTTCGATGGCTGTTGAGATCGGCGCGAAGTTCTCGGATTTGTGGTGTAGGCCGTTGACCCAGGCAGAATCCGATCTCATCGGTAATTGCGTTTGCAGTCTGACGCTGATGCGGCTGGAGGCTATGTGGGAAAGACTGAATTCGTGCCGGCGTGCAGATGAAGCGGTTGACGAGTACGCTGAACTCATCGCGATATGGCAAGACGCCAAGGTCGAGACCACCGCCATCCTGCGTCCTCCGGGATTTCCGGACCCCGCTTGTTTCCGTAGCCTGCTTGATTGGGAAGAGGCCTGTATCGTCGCCATGGAGCGCATGCCATGAATGACCCGTCGGTTGGAACTTATCTTCACGGGTTCTCCGAGGCTGAACAGGAGCGTCTGCTGCGCCAGGCGCGGTTTGCCGAGGCCATCGTATTCCGCAACGTCGATTTCAGCAGTGTTCGCCATCTTCTGGAAATCGGCAGCGGCGTCGGCGCGCAAACCGAGATCCTGCTGCGACGGTTCCCGGAACTGCAAATCACCTGCGTCGACCTCAACCAGGCCCAACTCGATGCCGCTCGTCGCAATCTGGCCCGGATGCCCTGGCTCGATGGCCGCTATACGTTGCAGCGGGCTGACGCCACAACATTGCCGTTCCCTGCCGCGAGTTTCGACGGGGCTTTCCTCTGCTGGGTGCTGGAGCACGTGCCTTCGCCAGCGAAAGTTCTCGCAGAGGCGCGGCGGATGCTGACGCCAGGCGGCGTGATCTACGTCAACGAAGTGATGAACTCGTCATTCCTGCTCGATCCCTACTCACCAAATGTCTGGCGCTACTGGATGGCGTTCAACGACTTCCAGATCGAACAGGGCGGCGATCCGTTCATCGGCGCCAAACTCGGCAATCTGTTATTCGATGCCGGGTTCCGCGACGTAACCACCGAGCTCAAAACCTTTCATTACGACAAGCGCGAACCCGAAAAGCGCGCGAACATGCTCGCCTATTGGGAAGAGTTACTGTTGTCGGCGGCAGACCAGCTGATCGCCGCAGGCGCGGTCGATACCGGAACCGTCGAACAGATGCGCCTGGAGTTGCGCCGCGTACGCGACACCGCAGGCGCGGTGTTCTTTTATTCCTTCATTCAGGCCCGCGGATTCGCTCGCTGAGCGCGATCCAGACAGCGACATCCCCGTGCCGTTCAAACGCCGAGAACACGATGCATGTCCGAGTTCACGCACGGCGAATCAGCCGCTGGGCGTTTTCTTCGTCGCCATGACCTCGTAGTTGCGGCGGCCCGATGCTGTTCGGCGCACTAATTCCAATGGCCCATGGATAAAACGCAAGCATATGTGAAGCAATCAAACAGGCTCTCAAGCCGCATGCAGATACGCCGGCGCGCCCAAAGCTTTGGGCCGCGGCAGTATCTCGCCGATGACTTCTCCGCGATGCGATAGCAGAAGCAACCCGCCATCCGGCGCTTCGACAAATGCAGTCAGGCTCTCAACCCAGTCGCCATCGTTTGCATAGATCAACCCGTCTCTCTGCAGAAGTGCAGCACGATGAATGTGCCCACATACGATGCCGTCTAGGCCTCGTTTGCGGGCATCGTCCAGTCCGGCCTGGACAAAGCGCTCGATGTAGCGTTCAGCCGCACCGCTGCGCGACTTGAGGAATTCGGCAACAGACCAGTACCGAAACCCTGTGCGGCGACGTATACGATTGAGCCACCGGTTCGCGGTAAGGATGCGGTAATACAGCCAGTCGCCAAATTTTTCCTGCATTCCTCCGAAATGCGTCACCGCATCGTATGCGTCGCCGTGCACGACCAGCAGGCGCCTACCGTCGACAGTAACGTGCACACAGCGGCGGCGAATTTTCATCATGGGCAAAGTGAGCCCGCAAAAGCGGCGGATCGTCCGATCGTGGTTGCCGGGGATATAGATGATCTGGGTGCCGCGTCTGGCTAATGCGTGCAGCATTTCAAGCACACGGCTTTGGTCACCTCCCCATGTAACGCGCTGCCTGCTTAGATACCAAAAGTCAATAATATCCCCGATCAGAAACAATCTCTCGCAACGCAATGTCACAAGGAAGTCGGCCAGCTCTTCGGCATGGCAATGGTTCGACCCGAGGTGCACGTCGGAGATGAATACCGTCCGCCAATGTCGATCGAGCACATCCACGCTCCTCACACCGACGTCTCTCGCGAGCAAAGATATCGCTGGCGCTTTTTCGGACGCACCTGATGCAGGTCTACTTCGATCAGGCCATCGATGCTATCGCTAAAATCGGGGTCAATCCCGAACGCCAGGAACCGCGCGCCGCCTGGCTCGCACAGCTCCGTGTATTGACGATACAAGACCGGCACAGTCGCACCCACCGCTTCGAGATTAGCCTTGAGCACTTCAAACGCCGTCTCAACATCAAGCGCGCCGAAGTCCGGTGGGGCTGCAAAATAGCGGAAGGGTCGCATCGAGACCGCTAGCGGATGCCGGTCGGAACCGACAGCAGCCCCATAGTAACGCGAGTAATATGCGACCAGTTGATCCCGCGCCTCGCGCGGCAGCGCTGCGCTGATCGAGACCGCGCCGAACAAATACCGGATGTCGGGATAGCGCCGAAGATAAGCGCCGATGCCCTGCCATAAGTAGTCCAGGCTGCGGCCGCCCCAGTATTCCGGGACGACAAAGCTGCGGCCCAGCTCAAGCCCTTCGACGATGCGTTGCATGGCAGCGTTGTTGTAGCGGAACAAAGAGGCTGTGTACAAACCCTCCGCCCCGTTCGATATCGCTTCGACACCACGCTTCACCCGATAGGCGCCGGCGATCCTGGCCGAGGCGGCATCCCAGACCAGGATATGCTCGTAATGCGCATCGTAACGATCGAGATCGTAACTGCGCCCGGTGCCCTCACCGACTTCACGAAACGTCAATTCGCGTAACCGCCCCAGCTCCAGCATCAGCGGATCACGCATTGGCATCGCGCCGGGCGCCAGCCGCGCCAACCGTATCTCCTTGCCATCCCCGGTGCGCCCGAGCAACTCGGTGAGAGAGATCGCCATGATCAGTGCGGCATGATCGATCGGAACCGGCAATGGTTCCGGTTGCACAGCTTGGGGGCGCCGACACCCAAGCGCGTAGAGCGCCTGGCGCACGCTCCGTATCACGGAAGCGTCTGCGGTATCCCTATCGATCCGCAACGGCTGGCCGACATACAGATGTAGCGGGCGGCGACGCCTGGTGAACATTTCGCGCGCCAGCAACGCGGTCGCTACCGGCTTATAAAGCGCGGAGGCGCCGTAGAACAGCGCCGAATTGCGCGCCACGATCCGCACGGGAAGCACCGGTGCACCCGTATTGCGGGCAAAGTGCAGAAACCCGCGGCGCCATCGCGAATCTCTCACCCCACGCACGCCCAGGCGCGACACTTCGCCTGCCGGAAACACGATCACGCACTGCTCCGCTTCTAGCGCGCGTTCGATCGCACGCAGACGTTCCGGTGACGCACGGCCGCCGAATACTTGCACCGGCAGAAGCAAGCCGCCTAAAGGCTCGAACAGTGAGAGCATATCGTTAGCGACGATCCGCACATCCCGCCTCACCTTGCCGATAGGATCCAACAAGGCCAGCGAATCAAGCGCACCCGAGGGATGGTTGGACACGACCAGCACCCGTCCGCGCGCTGGGATCGCATTCAATTCGTGAGCATCTACTTCATATCGGACCTGCAGGTACCGTAATGCGGCATCAACGAACTCGAAATCGCGCAGGCCGGAGTGTGTTTCGAGAAATATCTCGATTTCGTCGAATCTGGACCAACGCCCCAGAGTGCGCAGCAGCGGACGGGACAGGCGTGCGCGTTGCCCACGGAACCATTGTGGATAACGCTCTTGAAGTTGCTGTTCGATGATGGGCATGGCAGGCCAGACGGCTAGATCCGCCGCCAGCCTGAAGCAGGTTCAGGACAGCATCGTGACTCCGATCGGTCAATCCGATGACGGTCGAACCACCACCCTCCCCCCTTCCCTGGGAAGAGGATGGTTTACCACCGCCACTTCTGGTTTACGCGGTTTGCGCCGGTAGCCGGACACGACGCGACCATGGCACGGGTGTCGTCATTCGATTTGGGTGAAAGGTTCGACCAAGCCGATCGTATTGCCCTCAGGATCCAGGATCATCGCGAAGCGATATCCGTCGACGCTGGCTGGGCTCATCAGTACGCTGCCGCCTGCCATGCTCGCATGCGCGATCGTCGCGTCCAGGTCGTCCACGCGCAGATAGAAGACATGCCCCGGCGCCATCCCAGGAACGCCGGTCTGGGATTGGCCGATGCCGCCAAGCAGCGGTCGCGTCGCGAGCGGGAAATCGACGTAGGCGAAGCCTTCACGACCCTCCCGGTAGCGCCAACCGAACACGTGCGAATAGAACCGGCGCATCGCCGCCTGATCGCGGGCCATGATCTCGAACATCACGGCCGGATGACGGTTATCCGGCGCGTTCACGGCATGCCTCCCTGGGTCTTCACGTACTCGAAGCTCGGACCGACGGTGAGTCCGGTTTTCGCATCCGCGACGGTCTGCATCATCGCCACCGACAGCACGCGCAGGTCGTACATCAGGCCGATCGCCACGTCGATGCGTTCGGGCCTTCCGTTGAAAGCGTCGTGCAAAGCGTTCAGCAGCGCCGAATAGTTGTAGGCGAACTGCTCAATCCGGGTTCTGGCATGGGTGCCCGGCGCGAAATCGGCGATCTTGCAGTTGGCGCGCAATGGCCATACGCCATCCGGATCGAATTCGATCACGGCGCCGCCATAAGCGTATCCGGTCGGGGTCCGGATCAATTCACGACCGGCGGCGATCGATCCGAACTTGTAGAAATGCGCCGGATCGCCCGGCGACTGGAACGGCGTGACCGAAGTGCCCTCGCCTTCGAGTTTGATCAGATCGATCGCGCGGCATGCGCTGTCCGGGTCGGTGATCGGATAAAGCTTGTCGATCGGGAACCATCGCGGCGCCACTACCTGCGGCGGTGCGGTGCGTTGTTTGAAGATCGACGGCCCCAATGCCACGATCTTGTCCTTGATCGCGTCGTAGAACTCGCCGATGGTGGCGTAGCGCGCCTCTTCCGCGCCGGGCAAAGCGAGTTTGCGCACCGGGATCTCGTTCTCCGGTTGCTCGATCGCCATGAACGTGTTCTTGACCACGGCGATCGAGAAGGCCTCGATGCCGACCGTCAGGTCGCCGATGTCCATCGGCAATGGGCCGGGATATTTCGGGATGAAGCGCGGATGGTTGATCACCGGGCGGCCGTCGATCGCGATCAGGATGTTGGCGGCGATGCTCATGTGCAGCATCTCCTGGATCAGGATGCTGCGGATCATCTCGCCGATGCGCTGGTTGCGGCCGGGTCGCAGCGATAGCATCGCGGTGAGATAAGGCGGGATCGTGCTGTGCTCCAATTCGATCGCGTTCTGTAGGTAGCGGTGCAATTCCTGCGGGCTCGCCGCCTGGCGAATGCCTTCAACTACGGCTCTGTTCAGACGGATCATGGCGTGTCTCCCGGTTCCGGTGTCCCACCGCGACGGCGACGCTCGTACTGCATCAGGAACGAGGTTTTGCCTGCGCCCTGTATCGATTGCAGCGTCGGGTCTGGCGGTGGCGGCGGCGGAGAGGCGTCCGGCGCCACCGACGTCAATGACGCGGCGGCTGGCGCGGATACCGGCGGATGACCGAGCAAAGGTCTGCCATCGGCGCCAAGCGAAGACAACCATTTCAGGATGATGGCGCGATCGTCACGGCCGAGGTCGCGCGTGACCGGCATGTGGTTGGGGTCGCGCATCGGCAACGAGAACGCCAGATGCAGAGCTCCGATTCGGGCGCAGACCGATTCGTAGCTGTTCAGATCGACGACGTATCGCCCCATGATCGGATACAGATTGCCGTAGGGCGCGAACACCGGACGGATATCGTCGTACCAATTCGGTGCGACCGGCATGTCCTTACGGTCGAAAGCGAGCACGCTCACGTAATTCAGCGGATTGGACAGGTAGCCCGATGGTTGCAGGCTCAGGCGATAGGCCATGCCATACATCTGCCCGGGAATATAGCCGCGCGGATTGCCCGGCCCATGTTCGGACAATCTCAATGCGACTTTGGCGAATCCATCGCTGTCGGTTCGCGCGCTGGCGGCGAACGAGAAAACATCGGCGGGTGTCGCGATGTTGGGAATCGCCGCGTGAGGCCGAGTCGGCGGCGTGACGGTATCGCCGCCGCCAGAGCCTCCCATCATGCCCTGGGTCGCGTTGAGATCGATCTGCGCATCGGCCAGACGCTTTCCGAAACGCGTGGCGTAGAGTTCGACGGCGTCGGTCTGCCCGGGGTCGAGGCGGAATACGAAACGGTCGGCGCGCAGGTACAGCCCATCGATCGACTCCTGCAGCAGCACCGTGTACTGCGCTTGCGCGGCCGCTGGCGAGAGCAACACCAGCGGATGGTCCGGCAACAAGGCGAGGGCATCGGAATTGCCGCGCAAATCGAAGCTTTGTACGCCAGCGGTCTGGGCATACCAGGCGGGGTCGCGATACGGCACTTCGCCGATCAAGGCGACCTGCGTCGCCTCGACGGTCTTCAGCGCCGCCTGGGGATTACTTCTGAGCACGCCGACCAGCACCTGTCCGATGTCGAGCAAGCCGCTGTCAGCACTCTTGATCTGGAAGCTGTTGCCGAGATCAAGACTCAGCGACGCGCAGTCAGCCTCGAATGCGCCCTGCGCACTGAACACGCCGCCTGCCGGCGCGACCGGCGATGCCGTGGTGTCGGCGATCATCTGCCGACCGCTCACGAAGTGCTTGGGTTCGCCGCGGCGATAAGGGCCGATCGTGCCGGCCACATGGCCCATGGTGTAGCGTTCGATGGTCGAGTCGCGGCCGTAGCCGTAAACGTTGAACGCGATCGACAGCAGTCCGTCGTCGCTGGCTTCGCGAAGCGCGTGCAGCAACGCGGAATCCGCCATCCGCGTCCAGTCCACCCCCTCCAGCACCGATTGATAATTGGCCGCCAGTTGCTGGTCACGCGGCACGCCTGTCTGCTGCCGTTTCCAGAGATTGCAAAAAGCCGCAGGCGCGAATTCGCCACTGAAACACGGCTGACGCGCGGCATCGAGCAACCGCACCTGCATGCCCCAGATTTCGGAGACCATCTGCTGTTGCGGATCGAGATCGACCAGTTTTCCGGGCGCGCGACCATCCGCATTCTCGATCAGCATCCCGATCACCGGATCATCGCCGGGCGTGACGATGCCGCGCGCGCCGATATGCGCGCCGGTCACCACACAATCGACGAACCGGAAGATTCCGGTGCCCTCCGGATTCCAACTCCCGTTCTGGTTGAGCTGCTGGTACTCCGGCACGAAGGATTCACTCTGGTAGAAACGCACATCGTTGTTGATCGTGGAAACATCGGCCTGGAACCAGCCCGAAAAATGCAACCTGGGCGCATCGAGATAGCTCATCGCATCGCTCCTGTGTTCTGTGCGGACGTCCGCAAAGCGGGCTAGGCAGGTTGTTGAAAACGCGCATCGCGTGCGCTTTCAGGTCGCGAGCCCGTCATCGCCGGACTCGCTCGCGACGAAGCGGCCGCTGACGCGCGTCGCTTCGCCGTCGCAGCCTTCCGTGGCTGCGTTGTTCGGAAGTTCCTTACTCGCTATTCGCTCTTCTTCGGGCAATCGCTTTCGAACAGGCAGCACCACTCCGGCTCGGCTGGGCACATCCGCGCAACCTGCCCCCACGTCGTCTCCGGGTTGGGACGCTCGGCGCGGAAGCTGGTGTAGTTCTGGCTGACGATCGGCGCATTCGGCGGATCTGTCGGCGAGCCGGAGAAATAGAACGATTGCGGATGCCGGTATTTCGGTGCGGCGGGATTGGCCGGATCGTCCGAGGTCTCAGTGCTGTAGAAGGCATAGCCGAACAGGATCTTCTGCGGCCCGACCTCGCGCGCGTAGGCCTGGATGGTGCCGTCGAGGTGCCTGCTGCGTTGCGCGTCGTAGGGCAGATGCTTGATGAAATCGCGCCGCGGCGGATGGTTCTTCGGCGAGAACTTGCAACATTGCTGCGTGCCAGGCGGACGGTCGTCGTAGCGCAGGAAGAAAGCCTTGTTGCCCAACGAGACGAAGGCGCAGCTGTAGGTATTGGCCGAAGGAAAGATCGGCAGGCAGAACTTGTCGTAGTACTCCATCATCGCGCCTTCGCCGTCCTTGTCGGCGGGCACATACGTCGAGTCGTAATAGGTCGCGCCGTAGGAAACCTGGTAATCGGCGGGCGTCAGCCCTTGCGGCGGCGCGGCGTAGGGTGGCGGGAATTTGTCGTAGTTGGCGAACACCCTGTACATGGTCCAGGTGCTGACCCACCACTGCGGATACAACGGATCCGTCGGCTCGCCGGATTTGCGCGGATGAATGCAACGCGACGGTGGCCGGCAGCCGAGATCGTTATGCACGCCACCGGTGTAGTAGATGTGGCGCTCGGCGGGCGTTTTCGCTTTCGCGCGTTGCGCGCGCGCGGCGTCGGCCTCGCGCCCAGATGCGGACGCCGCAGACGCGAACGCCATTAGCAGCACGGCGACAGCCGCCCGATACCCGATTGCGAACCGAAGATTGCACATCAGCATGGCCCCTCTCCTTGCATGGCGTCCGCAGCCCGTGTCGAGACTCGGTCCGCGGAAGTTGATGAGAACGAAGTTGATGAGATCGAAGCAGGCGAGATCGAAATTGATGAGACTGAAACGGATGGAATCGAAGCGGATGCCGCCGACTTTGACGGCGCCATCCCATCCCCCATGCGCGCAGCGATACGACGCAGCCACAGGCGATGCAGCAGCCAAACGATGATCGGCAACGCGCACAGGATCAGCGCCGTCGACCCCGCGCCGGGCTGCGCGCGGCCCCACCACGCGCTGAGCGCGTACAGCGCGGCCACCACGCAGGACGAAGACGCGGCATGAGCCAGCACACGCCAAAACGGCAACCGCCACACGCCCGCGAGCAACGCGCTCAGTTCGGCGAACACCGGCAGCGGACGGGCGATGACGATCCACCACATCGCACGATGATCGGCAGACGCACGCGCGGCGTCCCAAACCTCGGATCCGACCCAACGCCGCAGCCGCGCTTCGGGCAACATCCGTCCCAGGCAATAACCGGCCACGAAGGCAAGAGTCAATCCGATCGCCAAACTCGCCCCGCCCCAGATCGGACCGAGCCGCCAGCACAACATCACGCCGACCACGCTGCTCGGCACCGGCAGGCCCACATCCACGACCAACAGGGCGATGCCGAGCATGGCCAGCAGCCATTCGGAATCCATGCCTCGCCACCAGGTCGGCGCCGCGCGATCCAGCGCTTCGCCCCAAAGCGCGAACGGCAGCAAAATGGCTACCAGCAACAGCACGAGAAAACCCGCCATGCGCCACCAGGACGCATGCGGACGTCGAAGCGGATGCGTGCGCGGCGGCGTCATCCAGGTGTCCTCATCATGGCCTCAACGCATGCGCCATTGCACGGCGAAACGCCAGCGTCGCCCGGGCGCGAAACTGCCGATGCTGTCCTCGCGTCGGCGATCGAAGACGTCATCCAGCGCCAACGTGATCGTGGCCGGCCCCCATTCCTGCCGTAACGCGAGATCCAGCGTCGTCGCCGACGCAAGCCAACGGCCTCCGGTCGGGATCGAAGAATCGAAACGACGGCCGATGTGCTGCACCGACATCGAGACCTCGCGCGCATCGCGCAACGGCATGCGCCAGTGCGCAGCCCATTGCAGACGAGGACGGTGCCGCAACGGTGCGCCATCGGGAGTGCGCAGACGCAGCCAACTGCCTTCGAGCGACCATTCCCCGTATCGATCGAAGTCGTGCGAGCCGCGCCACTCCGCGCCATCGGCGGCGATCCTCGAACGGTTGACCAACCGCGGCGGCGGACCAGCGTCCAGGTCGACCAGATCGCGATAGCGCGCGCTGAATACGCCGATCCGCACCGGCCAGGCTGCGTCGGCCGCGCTGGCGTAATGCAATTCGCGGTGCAGGGCGCGCTCCGGTCTCAACCGTGCGTTGCCGACCAGCGGATGACCGAGGGCGTAGAAACTCGGCGCCTTGGCGCTGCGCGCGATCGACAAGCCCCATTGCCCGGATGCCCGCTCAGGCGCGTAGTGCAAGGACAGCATCGGATGCGTACCCGGCTCGCCGTGATCGGTACGCTCATGGCGTAGGCCGCCCTGCACGACCCAGTCGCGCGCGCGCCAGCGCGCCTCGACCAGCGCGCTATCGGTGCTGCGGCGCAGATCGAACCGCGCCGGCAGCACGAAACCGCCGAAATCAATCCTGCTGTCGAGCACGCCATGTTCGTGCTGATGCTGCACACCCAGCGTAAACAACGCATCGCCGGCAGATATCGACCACAAGGCCTGGGCTTCGCGGCGTCGGTAATCGCTGCGCGTGTCGATCGGCGGCAATCCGAACGGATCGCGTACGCCCGGCATCACGCCCGGCGAAGACTCGTCTCCTTCGCGCTCGATGCCGCCGGCCTGCAAACGCCACTCGCCACGCGGCGTGCGGACACGCGCATTCGCGAATACCTGCGCGTGCACGGCGCGACGAGATTCCAAAGTGCGAAGCACCGCATGGCGCTCGCCGCCGCTGTCATCGGGAAAGCCCAGACCCAGGTTCTGCGCGATGCGCGCCGCGATGTCGAACTCGAACGCGTCGCCGGCCGCCCACACCCCCGAAGCGTTGAAGGCGCGCACACGGCCGAACCCCGCGTCGCGCGCGCCCTGTTCGCGATGGCTCACACTGAAACGCACATGTTCGCCCGACCACGCCGCCCGGCCGCTGCGCAGGCCCTCGCCGCCATACGCCGCCCCGACATCGCCGTCGCGTCCGCTGCGCCGGGTAAAAATATGAATCAGCCCGGCCATCGCCTCGGCATTGGCCACCGCGGCATTGCCGCGGACGATTTCGATGCGCTCGATATCGTCCACGGACAAGGCATTCAAATCGACCGCGCTGCCGCGCGAGGACAGCGGATCGTTCTGACGCACATGATCGATCAGCACTACGACATGGCTTGGGTCCGCGCCACGCAGATATAAGGCGCCGAATCCACCGCTGGCCGGCCCCCGATCCACCACTACACCCGCCTGCCTGGACAGAATCTCGCCCAGGCTCAACCCGCGCATCGCGGCGAGATCTTCGTGATCGAGCAAGGTCACGTGCTGGCTGGCCGCCGCCGCGGTGGTGGGCAGCGCGCTCGCGCTGACGCTCACCGCATCGAAGCTCTGCGTCTCCGATTCGGTGGTGTTTGCCGCCTGTCGAGGCTTGGGCGCAGTTTCGGTCTCGGATTCGGCCACAGACCGGGCCGCGGACGCGCCAAGTGGAACCAGCAGGGCCGATAGCAGGACTACAGCCCAAGTCCGCCGGCCATAAGGTCGTTCATCCGCACAACGATCCGTGACTGAGCCATCGCCATCGCACACACGATGACCCGCCCCACCCCCGGCGACGACCGATCGATCCGCCCCATCCCTGTGCTGCGCTTGCGCCACGGCGAAGCCTCGCATCGTTGTGAAGCATCCCCTGCCATCGGCTGCGATTCCCGACCCCGGAATCCATCCTGTCGACGGCCCCTGTCCCGATCGCTCTGCGTTCCCGCATTCGATATGCCGACCAAGCTCCGGGCATTCTCAACCAAGCCCGAGGCCATCACTACCTGGCTGTCTTAACAGGCTTCACGGTCCCGCCACCAGTGCCACAGACGCGTGAAGAGGTCGGCCCCGACCCGAATTTCGGCCATACGTCGGCCTGGATTGCTCCCCCAGGCGTTCGGCGGCATTCTGCACGGCTCACCACATCGCTCCGGCAGGCATGCAAGCGCCGGACCGGGGGTGTATCATGCGCACCCATCTTTTCATCCCGATTAAGGGATGAATCCCTCGAACCTCACCTCGCTCTCAAGGAACAAGCGTCGATGTCCAGCTATCTCTTCACCTCCGAGTCGGTGTCCGAAGGCCATCCGGACAAGATCGCGGACCAGATTTCCGATACCGTGCTCGACGCCATCCTGGCCCAGCCCAAGCGCGCGCGCGTCGCCTGCGAAACCCTGGTGAAGACCGGCGCCGCCATCGTTGCCGGCGAAGTCACCACCAGCGCCTGGGTCGACATCGAATCGCTGGCTCGCTCGGTCATCAATTCGATCGGCTACAACAATTCCGACGTCGGCTTCGACGGCCATACCTGCGCCATCATCAACATGCTCGGCAAGCAGTCTCCCGACATCGCCGCGGGCGTGGACGGCACCGACAAGAAAGCCAAGAAGCCCGAGGAACAGGGCGCGGGCGATCAGGGCCTGATGTTCGGCTACGCCTGCAACGAGGCGCCCGAATACATGCCGGCGCCGATCTACTACTCTCACCGTCTGGTGGAACAGCAGGCCAAGGTGCGCAAGAACGGCAAGCTCAAGTGGCTGCGCCCCGACGCCAAATCGCAGGTCACCCTGCGTTACGACGGCAACGTCATCGCCGGACTCGACGCGGTGGTGCTGTCCACGCAGCACGACCCGGGCATCAAGCACAAGGATCTGACCGAGGGCGTATACGAACACATCCTCAAGCCGGTGCTGCCGAAGAAATGGCTGGAGAAGCTGCCCAAGAGCAAGGTGCATATCAATCCGACCGGCATCTTCGTCATCGGCGGCCCGGTGGGCGACTGCGGCCTGACCGGCCG
>SSEV01000088.1 GCA_008015095.1 Lysobacteraceae bacterium
GGATCGAACCAGCCCGGGTCGGCATGACGAATCCCCGCTTGCCGCAATCGTGGGGCGTCGAACAGAATCGCACCAGCGCCCGCGCCACGCCCGTTCGCCCCGCCGGGGAACGGAACCAGGCTTTCGCTGGGATCGAACGCGACCATTTTCCGAGTCTATCAATTGCGCGAGACGACACCTCAATCGATCTGCCTGCTCCGTCTGTCAGCGCTCGGGGATGTGACCCACGTCGTACCTCTGGTCCGGACGCTGCGCCGGGCTTGGCCGGACGTTCGGCTCAGCTGGGTCATCGGCAAGGGCGAGCAGAAACTGTTGGAGGGGCTCGACGGAGTCGAATTCCTGGTCTACGACAAAAAAACCGGGCTGGGCGGCATGCGCGCCTTACGTCGCGCATGTCATGGCCGGCGTTTCGATATCCTGCTCCAGTTGCAGGTTGCGGGCCGCGCCAACCTGCTATCGGCCTTCATTCCGGCCCGGCGGAGAGTCGGCTATGACAAATCGCGGTCCAAGGATCTCCACGGCCTGTTCATCAACGAACGCATCCCGGACCGGGCCGGAATCCACGTTCTCGATGCGATCGGCAGCTTCTGCGAACCGCTGGGCCTGAAGCAGGCGGAAGTGACCTGGGATTTGCCCGTTCCCGACTCGGCGCGCGAATGGGCGCGTGCGCAATGGCCGGAGGACGGTCTGCGCACGTTGGCGATCTCGCCCTGCTCCAGTCATGCATTACGCAACTGGCGGGCCGAACGTTATGCCGCCGTCGCCGATCACGTGCTCGAACGCGGCTGGCGGGTCGTGATGCTGGGCGGGCGCAGCGCGCTCGAACGCGACACGACCGACGCCATTCTCGCCACGATGCGCGCCGAGGCGCCGAGGGGGCGCGTGCTGGATCTGGTCGGCAAGGACACTTTGAAACAACTGCCCGCATTACTGGAGCGCGCCGACCTGCTGATGACGCCCGACTCCGGCCCGATGCATATCGCCAACGCCATGGGCACCAAGGTGCTCGGCCTGCATGCCGCCAGCAATCCCGCGCGCAGTGGCCCTTATTCAGACCGGCGCTACTGCGTGGATCGCTACGACGACGCCGCACGCCGATATCTGGACAAACCTGCAAGCGCATTGCGCTGGGGCGCCAAGATCGAGCATGAAGGCGTCATGGACCTGGTGACGGTCGACGACGGCATCGCTGCGTTCGAACGCTACTGCGCCGACCATATCGGCGCATGACATCTATTGACCTGCCCTCATTTCCCTGCACCTTGCCTGCGTATGCGTATGCGTGGTTGCAGATGAATATTTCCACACAGAAATTTCCCAACGAGTCATGCCAATGAAACGCATCATGCTTCTCCTCACCGCGCTGCTCTGGGCAAGCGGCGCTTGTGCGCAATGGATCAAACCCACCAACGGTCTGGCGCTGCCTCTCGATGCGCCACTCGACATCGAACTGGTCCTGCCCGATCAGGCCTTGGGTTATCAGGCGCATATCCCGCGCCCCAGCGGCCTGAGCCCGCTGGGCGACGCCCTGGGCGCCGAGACCATGCGGCACCAGGAAGACAAACACCTGCGCCCCGCGCTGGCGCGACTGAATGCCGCGATGACCCATGACCACCGCGCCGATGCGCTGACTGCCGCGATCCGTCGAGAAATAGAAGGCACCGGGAAGATCAAGATCGGCGAACTGCGCGTGCATCGCGGGGTCGCGGTCGCCGACCTGCCGCGGGGCGATCCCGACAGCAGAGTGCTGCTGTTGATCGCGCGCTACGACATGGAGGCGGGCTTCATGGCGCTGGCGGTCAGCCTGGATGCGCGTTACGGGCCGCGCTCGGAGGTATTGGCGTTGGATCGCAAACCGAAACTCGTATTCGCTCAGAACATCGCCTCCCGGCAACCGCGCGTGATGCACAGCGGAAAGAGCGGCGGACTGTTCGGCTGGATGCAGGTGGCGGCGCAGGACTGGGAAACCACCGGGCCTACGGCGATCAGCGCGCACATCGATGCCGGCCTGCAGGATGTCGCCGCGATGCTCGCCTATGAACTACAACGCAAACCGCGCTTCGGGCGCATCCCAGGCAAGCAGTATGCGGTGGAAACCACTTATGGCGTGGTCGAAACCCGCATCGGCGACCGCGCATGGCTGCGCCTGCGCAACGGCCGACTCAGCAGCCTCCCACTCTCGGCAGTCGATGCGCCTTGATCAAGCGCTGATCAGCGCTCCGTGGCCTGCAGGTCGTTGAAAAACGCAATTCCCGTGCATTTTGACTCGCCCCATCGTTGCGGCTCGTCGTTTCGCGGCCAGCGTGGCTGTTCGCGGCTGCTTCTGCAAGCGTAGTCGGGTCTCGCGTCCGGCACATGCCCGGACGCGCTCACGACGGATCCATCGCAGACGCGTTTGCTTCGTCGGCGCAGCCATCCGTGGCTGCGCGGCGGCAGAGCGCGCGGGCTCCGGCTTGCGGAACCCGCGCATTCTTGAGCCCCTCTCTCACGATGGTTGCGCCGCGATTACTCGACCTTGGCAAGACCGCGCCAGGTGTTACGGCCACCATTCATCACGGTGTCGCCATGGCCAAGGATCCAGGCGTTCCAGTTCAGGGTGTCTTCGTCGTCCTGATAGACCCAGCCGTGCTTCAGCGCATAAGGCGCGGGGAGGTCGCTCGGCGCGAACACGCCATGCGCGAAACCGAGTTTCGGGAAAGCGCCCATATGGCCGAGGATCGATTTCGCGCCGCCGTCGAAATGGCAGTAGAAATTGAACCAGGTGTTGTAGACCTTGAAGTTCGGAAAGGTCACGCCGCTGGCGCTGTTGGCGTTGCGCCAGATCTCATTTTCCTCGACTCGGATCACCCGACGCGCGCCGGATGGGCACAAGATGCCCATATTGAGCACCGCGTAGTCGTGCGCGTCGCCCTCTTTCGGCAGCGGCCGGTAGGACAAGGCGGTGATGGTGTCGAGCTTGCAGAAACGGTAGCGGGTGTTGTTGTTGGACACGATCGCGCCCTGCCAACCCTCACGCCCGTTGGCGTTCTTGCGATCCTCGTCGTCCATGTAGATCTCGACCCGCTGGAACGGCGCCGGGCAGGCATCGGCCTCGGGGATCACGCCGACATTGAACAATCGCTCGATCAGCCATTGCCACCACTTGGTTTTGCCCGCGTCCATCCGCGCCACCGTCGTATCGTCCAGCGCGACCATCCGCTCGGCGCCGGCTTCCGATTCCACCGTGCACGCGCCCTTGAAACCGAGCACCGCGCAGTAGTCCAGCGCCAGGGCTTCCCCTTCCTCGGCCATGAAGCGATCGATATCGACTTCGGCGCTGTCGGGATAACGCAGATCGATGTTCTGCAGACGAGATACGTAGTGCTTGACCGCTTCGGGCATCGGTTCGGTGCGGGCGGCGAGTTCGTATTCCTCGGGCGGCGTTTCCTTTTCCGAATTCTCGGCGAAGGCCGGCGACACGAGGCACATCGCGATCGCGCAGGTCAACAGACGGGCGGGCATTCTGTTCATGGCTTGGTCCTTTTGAGGTGGTTTCTGCGGGGAGTGGATCGAACGTTACGGGTGTCCCGTATCGCTGGTATCGCTGGCGGCGCGATCGCTTTCCCGTCGTCACCGACCACCGCGATTCGCGGCCGAGCTTTTCCGCACCGGCCCACGCTGGGACTGGTGTGACGCCGCATCGTGATGACGACCGTCGGTTCGCGCGCCGCCCCGGCATATGCCGGAACCGGCGCATCGCGGATCACTGCCAACGGATTCTTGCTGTTGTCGCCGCCGGACGCTTGCGCATCCGATTCTTCATCGGCCTTGCGCATCGCGATGGCCGCAGCAACTTCCTGGTGAGCTATTGTGTTCCGACGCGAATCGCTCCCGATTGAATCAGATCACCGAGACGTTGAATCAGATGACTGTTCGTTTGAATCAGATCACTACCGCGCGCGAACCGGTGGCGCTTGCGTCAAGAAAACGCAAAAAATGATGGCGCAGAAACCGAGAAGCCCCGCCGGCTTCGCGGCGTGGCTTCATGCCTGACTTGCGGCAGCAAGTCTCACCGCATGATGCGGGAGAATGCAACGCGAGAGCGTCGCTTGTAGAGCCTATCCCAAAAACCCGAATAAGTCGCGACGATGCGCTCGATGCAGAAAACCAGCAGGCCGCTAAAACGGCCTGCCAGGGCCTGTTGTCGATTCGGCCAGCAGACGTTTGAACATCCTGCTCAAACGTCTGCGGCTTCGATCTCGGCGCATGTCCGCGATCGAAGCCCGCGATCCGGCGCTTTGCGCTGGTCGCGAACAGGCCATCCCTGGCCCGTGTGTTGACCCGACCATGCAAACTTCACATCGCCGGATCAGTAACGCGATTCGGGCACATTGCGCGGCCATGCCGAGGCCGCTCGGCAAGAAAGAGCGGGGGCGTGGATGCCGATCCATGGCCGAGCGATGACGCCGCGGCGCACCCTCGGCATGAGCGCCCGACGGGTTGCGTTTCAGCGGCGCGTCAGCGATGGATGCGTCGTGAGCAAGTCCTGGCATGCGCCGGACTTGTGACTTGAGAAACGCACAGAACATGCGTTTCTCAACAACTTGCCAGAGATTCCCGTCACTGTGGATACGCAGTCAACAGGAAGCACTGACCATCGTCCCCCGCCTGCTTGACGATGACCGCTACCCACTCGCGCACGTTCTCACAGACGTAGCCCGAGTTCTCGTGGCACGCACTGCGATTCTTGCCGGGTCGCCCCTCATAGGCGTAGACGCGTCTGCCAACCGTGCCCTTGCCGACGCCATGCAGGGTATAGGTGCCGGCAGGGCCGTTCTGAAAGAAATCGCCCTGTTCGGTGATCGTCTGGGATATCGCGGAGATCAGCGATTTGATATCCGACCATTCGCTGGCGATCGTCCCGGGAAGACATGCGTGGCCCTGGTGACCGCCACGATTCTCGATACGACCGATCAATCCGTTCACGCCGATGTTCACATGACAGGCCAGCGCGTGGCCGCCGGCGTCTTCCTGCGCCTCCAACCATTCCTTCCATTTCTTGTTCTGTGGCGGAGCGCATTGCGCATAGGTGGACGAACACCAGATCAGCAGCACCAGGACGGACAACAGGCGCAAGATCACCGCCGCGGAGCGGCATCGGCTGGAGTGCAGGTTCATACGAAGCTCCTGTTCGCGAAGAGAGACGCCGCATCGGCGCCGGTTCTTACTCAACGCAGCGGAGTTCGTGCTGTGAAACCAGACAGATTATCGGAAGACGATCATTCCGAGCGCCATGACTGGCCATAGCCTTGCGGCTCGCCGCTTCACGGCCAATGTCACTGTTCGCGCCAGCGCATGCGGATACGCTCAAATCGCGAGCCCGGTCCATCCCAGGGCTCGCGCATGTCGGGGTCAAGATGCGGTGCCGCTCGCGGGTGCGCGATAGTCCTCGTAAGATTTTTCTTCGACGTAGGCCGAACCGAGAGCGAGATTGATGTCCTTCTTGATCCGCGCGCGCTCGTCGTTCTCGAAATAAACGCTGCGCGCGAGCCGGATGAACTCGCCGTCGAATGCCTGCGCCTTCTCCTTGAGGCGGATATCGTCCTCGATCACCCACAAGCGCTCGTTGACCGCTTTCAACTCGGCGCGTAGCCGGGCGATGTCGTGCCCAGCGGCCGGATGCGCCAGCCAGGTCCGTTCCAGCGCAGACAGCTCATTGCGCACGTTGGTCAACTTGGCCGGATCAGTCATCCGCTCGGATTTGATCTGGAGAATGGCGATCTTGTCGAGCAGTTCGCCAAAGGAGACGGGGACAAGGATTTCTGACATGGCGGACGACGGATGTTGGTCTGGGCGGAAGCCGCCAGTGTACGCGCCTTGCCGGTCCCGGCCCCGGGCCGTATCATTCCGCTCCCGCCGCGACTGGCTGGGGCCGCCCGCAATCGCCGATCGGCGTGACGCTGGTAGAGCCCCGACTGAGTCCAAGCCCCTGATTTTCGGAGAGGTGGCAGAGCGGTTGAATGTACCTGACTCGAAATCAGGCGTGCGTTTATAGCGCACCGGGGGTTCGAATCCCCCCCTCTCCGCCAACGTTCGACGCGATGCGAAACGCCCCTTCCGGGGCGTTTCGCACATGCGCAGGACGATCTGCCCGAAATATCGAAATCGCCCCCGGTATCGATAAAACCCATGGCCGATCGTCGCGTCGGCGTCCGCTTTTCCGCCCTTATTGCGTTAGCTGCGTCGAATATGGCCGACTCACTCCCACATGGCCCTTGCATGATCGAATTCGGTCACCTCACGCACGTGGGCCTTCGCCGCGAACTGAACGAGGACACCTATTACGGTGACAGCGATCTCGGCCTGTGGCTGGTCGCCGACGGCATGGGCGGGCATGAATATGGCGAAGTCGCCAGCGCGCTCGCCCGCGAGACCATCGTCCGAGAGATCCGCCAAGGAGCCTCCCTCGCACAGGCCATCCGCACCGCCGATGAGGAAATCATTCGCGCCTCGCGCCAACGCACCGATTCGCTGCCGATGGGCACCACCGTGGTCGCCCTGCGCGTGTCGGGCAACCGCTTCGAAGTGGCCTGGGTCGGCGACAGCCGCGCCTACCTCTGGCGCGACGGCCAACTGGCCCAGCTGTCCCACGATCACAGTTATGTGCAGGAACTGATCTCGCAGGGCGCTATCAGCGTCGATCAGGCCCGCAGCCACCCGCACCGCAACGTGGTCACGCAGGCGCTGGGCGTGACCGATCCGCAGACCCTAAACGTCGAAACCCTCTCCGGCGAGTTGCGCGCGGGCATGCAATTGCTGTTATGCAGCGACGGTTTGACCGAGGAAGTCGAAGACATCCAGATCTCGCAGGTGCTGGCGCATACCGAATGCAGCGCCCAGGAATGCGTGGACGGGTTGATCGCGGCGGCGCTCGATGGCGGCGGTTCGGACAATATCACCGTGGTGCTGGTCAGGCGGCACTGAACCCGAAGCGGCGCCTGTTCGCGTAGATCGCACAGGCCATCAAGACGGCGGAACCCAGCGCAGCGCACACATGCATCAGCGGTCCGCGTGCGACAAGATCGAATGCGATCGTCGCCAAAGTCACCACCGCTAACCACCACACCGCCCAGCGTCGCCAGAACCACAGGCCGATCAACCCGAACAGCAGCGCACACGGCAGCGCGATCGCGATCGCATGCCCGGTCGCCGAAGCCGCCCCCGGAAACGCATCCACGAAACTCGACCATTCGCTCAAGACGATCCGCGTCGCATTGAGACTGGAAACCGACATCAGTCCGATCAGGCCCCGCAACCCCCAAGCCCACCGGCGAGCGGAGACTTCGGTCGTGCTCACAGCGACTTGCAGCGCGGCAACGCCCGCTTGAGCAATGGGTCGCCGACGATGTCGCATTCCCATTCGATCATCCCGGAAGGTTTGACCAGCGGCCGCAGCATCACGCGGCTCCCCGCAGCGAAGGTGTTGTCGAACGCCACCTCGACCACGCCGCGCTGGCCGACTTCGATGCTGCGCACGGCGCCGCCACGAAAATCTTCCGAAGGCGGCAGCCCCGCCTCTTCCGCATCTCTGGGCCAACGCCCGTTGGTTTGGTAATACTCGGTCAGGCCAACCCGGAACATCGTCGCCCGACGCACCGCATCGACGATCAGTTCCCGACGCCCCATCTCGCTGGCCTGCGCCTCGATCGTGTTACGCGCATTCTCGACGCTGCGCTGCACCGAAGCCTCGAGTTCGACCGCCACCTTTTTCGCCTCGTCGCGGCTCCGAGAAAGATCGACATCGGGCCGCGGCGTCTGCCTCTGGACATCCGCTTCTGCGGCAGCCTCGGCCCGGGTCGCCGCCTCGCGCGGCTTGACGATGAAGTGATCGTAGCCCAGCAGGGCCAGGAAACCGCCGATCAACACGGCAGCGAATGTGAGCAGGAATTGCTTCATGGCTTGGACCGGAGGAAACCGGCGCTACTGTAACCCAAGCGTGCGGTCTGCCCGAGCGGAGACCGCGGCGGCGTCATCGCAGACGTCGATCATCGCATCGGACCTCGAAACGACAGCGGTGGCGCCTGTCGGATTCAGCGCGTGGCTGTCCTGGCGAACGCGATCTCGTGCAATTGATTCGGGGCAAGGGCCAGACCCGAAACGCGGCCCCCGGCGTCGCGCTTGAACGCGATCAGCAACCCCGTGCGCTCGAACACGTCCGGTGCGCGCGGCTGCAGTGGAACCACCGATTCGGACAGTCCGAGCACGCCGATAGACAACTGCCGGCCATCGAATGTCACTTCGTAACCGGCCAACAATTCCGCGCTGGCGAAGCGTCCCGCGAATTCGGCCAATGCCTCCGCCGAAGGTTGCCACACAGGCAGGCGCACCCACGTCGAGCGGTTGCCGTACTGCTCGCGCACGACCCGCCCCGGTTGGGCGGGATCGAATTCGAATCGCTCCGACCCCATCGCATACGCGTCGTCGCGCATCTGCGCGTCCTTCGGAAAGTCCCAAAGCGAGAGCCGGCCATCGGCGGGATCGCGATAAACGCCGCTGAAGGCCGAGAGGTCGCGGCGGTCGGCGGTCGGAACATGTTCCGCAGACGCTTCCGACGCAGGCGCCGACGCAGGCACGGATGGGGTGGGCAGGAACAGATCGACGATCTCGCGCGGATCGACCTCGTCGCCATCGCCGTTGCACAGCACAGAGACGCTCAACCCCGCTTCCGGATAACGCCCCACCCAGGCCGTGTAAGTGCCGGTGTAGCCCGAATGCTGGATCTCGCGGAACCCACGATGCCGGCCGACGAACACGCCGCGCGCGTATTCGAGAACGACACCGCTGCGCAGACGCGCCGGCCGGTTCATCTGTTCGGCGAGATCCGAGCCGAAGGTCGCGTTCGACAGCGCTGCGTTCCAACGCTGCATATCGCCCACCGTGGTCAGCAGACCGCCGTGACCGGTGGTGTGCCGCGCGGTCGGCCACTGTTGGAAGCGCGCCGGTGTTCCGTCCTGCGGCCACTCGACCTGGGTGTAACCGATCGAACGCCCGGCGACGACGTCGCGCACATCGTCCTCCCACTGCGTGCGGGTCATGCCGGCCGGCGCGAACAGGCGTTCGCGGGTGAAGTCGGCGAAACCGCGTCCGCTGACCCGCTCGACGATCAGCGCGAGCAGGACATAGCCGGTGTTGGTGTAGAGGAAGGACGCGCCGGGCGCGTGGTTCAGATCGCGCTGGCGCGCCGCGTAGGCCAGCACATCGCGATTGTTCTGCGGCAATGCGTCGCGACCGAGCATCCAGTCGGTGGCGCGGAAGTCGCGCAGGCCGCTGGTATGGCTGAGCAGATCGTCGATCGTGATCGGCTGCGCCGTCATCGGCAATTCGGGAAGATACTTCCGCGCATGATCGTCCAGCGCGAGCTTGCCGTCGGCGGCCAGCGTCAGCACCGCCGCGGCGGTGACCTGCTTGGCGACGGAACCGACGTTGAACACGCTGTCGACGGTGTTGGCGACGCCGCGCTCGAGATCCGCCTGCCCATAGGCGCGCATTACCTCCACGCCTTCCCCGAGGATACCGACGGCGCAGCCCGGAGTCTCTCCGGTGATTTTTCGCGTCATCACCGCATCCAGTTTCGCCAGTGTCTCGGGCGACGCCCCGGACTCGTCGTCGGCGCAGGAAGCGCCGGTCCAGACCAGCAACGCCAGCATGGCGGAAAAGCGCGCGCGTCGTCTACGATCGTGCATGATGTCTCGGTGGGGTCATTGGGGCGATGCGTCGATGTCCTGCTCGCGGCACCGGCATGCAAGCTTCGCACAACACGCTGGTGCTGCGAAACAGGCGCCGCGCGCCCTGGTAGCGCGCAGCAGATGGCGCAGTCGCTATCCGCAGAGCGCTGCGCACAGACGGCGATCCATTCGACGTCGACGATGATCTTCCCGATGCGTCACATCTCGATAGGTTCCGCACCGGTGCGCTTTGCAACGGCGCCTTCGTACTGCTCGCGACGCACATCGCCAAGCCAGAAACTCGCGATCAAGAGGGCCCTCAAGGGGACAGACCATGTTTCATGCCCGCGACAGGCAAGGCTCGCAACTGCTTCGGCAGACCATCGGAAGATAGCCCCATCGAACACTGGTCGGCCGGAAACAACCTGACTCGGACGCCATGATCAGAACCCATCTCGCCTGCGCAAGCGGCATTTCATGGATATTTCCGGGCGCGCGGCCATGCGGCGCTACTCGCCAGCGACCTGTCGAACTGGGATGATGCGCGCATGGCCGCAACCTTCGCCGCGCCGGTACTCGCCCCATGCATCGACAGTATTTCCCCGCGTGCCGCGTCGACGGTCCGATCGAACCGCCCGCTCCGTATGCGCACCTGATCTTCCGCGGCGCGGTGCCGAACAAATGCAGCCGCTGCTCGCATCTGTTCGAGGGAGGATGCAAGCGGCACCTCGAAATCCTGGGCCATTACCTGCATTTGGATTACGGGCCATGCGGCGTCGATGGTCCCACCGACCCGGTGACCTACGAAGACGCCTTCGTCCGCGCGAACGTCGAAGTGCCGCGCAAATGCGCGAATTGCAGATTTCTCGCCATCGCCCCCATCCACGGCCTCGTCTGCAGGAAAGACGCAGAACTATGGAGCGATTACCACCACAGCATAGACTGAGGCGCAAGGCGACCAGATCAGGTCTACGTTCAACTGCCGCTGCCGAATCTCACGACCAAGGGGCCTGCCCGCGCGGTTTTCGACAACGACATGATTGGATTCGTCCGCGAACACCGCAGGATCAACCCCGGGTTTTCGATCGATGAAGCCAAAACGGATTTCGCGACGCTCAGGAAAAAAATCGAAAAGGACGATGCGGACACGGCATAACCGCTTGTTCGCGATCCCCGCATTCGGCGCCGGCCAGCTTCAGAGCCGGCCGCGTCACAGATTGACCGTGAATTCGCAAACGACCGCAGGATGGGGCACGAGACGCGGATCGTCGGAAGAAAACTCCTGATCGCCGCTCGGATAATCGGCGATCGGTTCATCGGTTTGTTCCGGCGGGCACAAGCTGAGACCGCCACGCGGCGTCTTGCCTGACGCCATCGCCCCACCGTTCCAATCGGTGATGGCTCCGCCGTAATCCCAATCGAAGCCGTAGAACTTGAACGGCTTGCCGTTCATCGCCTGCAATTCGGCCGTCGTCGTGCCGATGCGTACGCCATCGGCGCGCTTCCATGCGCTATTGGGCGCGCTGATCCGCAATGCGATCGGATGCTTGCCGGCCTCGTCCGGGATCACCTCGATCTCGCGCATGGGATCGTCCGGATACAAGATCCACCCCTGGAAAGTTTCGCCTTCGATGCCGGAAAGCTCGCGCACGGCGACATTGTTCTCACCCAATCGGGCCTTCGCGCTGTCGAGCGTATCGTCGGGCTTGAGCAAGTCCTCGAGCGCAGACGACGACGCAGTCGGTTCCGCTGACGGTGCGTTCGCCTTCGCGTCAGCGGAGACGGCGGCCGTATCCGGCGCGGTAGCGACGGCCTGCCCGCCCACGCGCGAAGCGTCGGAGGACATGTCCATCGAACGATCGCATGCAGGCAGTCCAAGACAAGCGGCAAGCAAGGCGGCGGTTATCCCAATGCGTGGGTTCATGGCGAGCCGTCCATCGAAAGATTCCCGACTTTAACCCAAGCGGTGATCTTTCCGTACCGCCGGGCGTCGATCGCACCCGTACCGAATGCATCCGTAGCACACGCCACGGAAAGCACCGCGGGTTTCACACGCATGCGCCATCGCGATTCATTGGCGGCCGAATCGTGAAGACTCTCCGTTCCACCCGGGCGCCGCTGCGCGGCGCCCGGGCCATATGGCAGTGCGATCAATAAACCTCGACTTCATTGATCCGCGTATAACCCGGCTGATGCGCGGGCCCCGCAACCGCGAGAATACGCATGCGGAAAGTTTGGACCGGGGCGATCGAATGGCTGCGGGCGACCGCGGTATTACCGCGGATACTCGCCGCCTTGATCCAGTCGGTCCCGTTCCAATATTCAATGTCGTAATCCGCAATCGGATACCCCTGGGAAGTGTAGAGATCTACCCGCGAAACGGTGACCAGCCGGCCCCATTGCAATTCCAACCATTGCGGCATGGCGACGCCGTAGCCGTTCGCCCAACTGGTGAATCCGCCGAGCGCGGTACTGTTATCGCCGTCATTCGCCCTATCCGCGTCGTAGCAATGCTCGGTTCCGGGCGTCGAACAGTATGTGCTCGACGCCAGCGCCAATGCTTCCAACGCGAGGTTCAGCGGAGCGCCGTTGTCCACCGAGATCTGGCGCGTGGTCGAACGCCCTTTGCCGAACTCGCGGCCATGCGCATCGCGCAACGCGGTCAGCTGCATGGTCCTGGGGCCTGTCGTCGCCCACACGTGCGAAGCGACGACCGGCTGCCAGGCGGGCGGTGCGGGAGAACCACTGTGATTGGACGTGGCGCCATCGCCCCAATCCATCGCGTAATCGACGTTATCGCCATACGGCCAGCACGGGCGCATCCGGATGTTGTAGCTGGTACCGGTGTTAACGACCGCGGTCTGCGGTCCATCGATCATCGGCGTCAGCGCGCTCGATTCCACCAGATCCCAGAAGGCGATATGCCACTGTTTGGATTTCCACAGTGTTTTCTTCCACGGCTTGGTGAAAAACGTATCCGCCTTGGCGGTGACCGCGATCTGCCAATCGAGATCGAAAGTCAGCGCGCTGACGGTTTCGTAATGCCCGTTCTGATCGGCGTCGCCGCAGGTATTGCCGTAATAGCCCCACAGATCACCATGCAGATACCCCCTGGCCCCGGCTTGGGCGTAGGCGATCTCTTCCCAGTACAGGAAACCGCGCACCGCGACCTCGGCATACAACGAAGGCTGTATGCGCCCGGACATGCTCGCGCCGATCGGATTGGCGACGTTCTGCGAGGTGGTCTGCAAGGTGTTGTAACCGGTGCAATTGTCGGAAGTGCACAGATAGTCGAAGCTGCCGGCGATCCGGCCCCCTCCGCGGTACTGCAACTGCCCGGTGATGCTGGCCTTGATTTCGACGCCGATCACGATCGGAAGATTGAACCCGATGTAGACGGGCAACGGGCCGGCCATGAAGAACACGCCGCCCAGGAAAGGCTTGGCGATTTCGCGCTCGATCGGATTCGGATTGGCGTAGTTGATCGTACCGCTCAAAGTGACGGTGCTTTCCAGCGTCAGGTTGCCGACGACCCGCACATGCTGGAAACGCACGCCGTACGGCACGCAGATCCAGAAGATGCGCGTACGCTTGATCTTGAGTTTGATCTGGCCGTTCGCATCCAGGTTGCCTGCGCCTTGCGCTGTCAGGGTTCCACTGAATCCGCTGCCGAAATTCTCGCTGGCGGAGAAATTAGGCGTGTATTGCAGGCGTTTGTCCTTGGTCAGCTCGCTATCGCTGCACGAGCCGAACGGGCCACGCTGCGCGCCCATCTGACCGGCGGCGATGGCTTCGGCGTCCTGATTGGCGTAATCGATCAGCGCCTGAGTCGGCTGTCCGATGGCGAGCGAGTGCTCGATTTCGTCGACGATCGGTGCGTTGAGCGCGAAAACCACGGTTTCATCCGGCTGCGCGAGCGCCATTTCGTCGATCATTGCGCTGCGGATCACTTCAGGCACGGGCGCCAGCGCCACGCCTTCGACGCCCACGACTTGGTACAACTCGGAATGCACCGTACGTCCAGACTCGTCGGTCCCGCTGTACGGTATTCTGCGCCACCCTCCGTTTTCTTCCGGAATCCCATCGGGATCTTCCGGTATCGCAACCAGCTTGCTGGACGGATCGGCGGCGTACAAATGCGCAGGCAAGCACGCAGACAACACCAAGGCGACGGCGAAGGCAACGCGGGCCATAACGCCACGGCGGGGCTTCAATTTCAACGGACATTCAAGTTCCATATCGGCGAACTCCGGACATAGTGAACAGCTGCGGCAAACAGGAAGGCCGCAGGCTTTGCAACGTTGCGATCGCACATCGTTCCCATCTTTTTTATCAGGCCGACAATGCGTCGGCTTGAATCAGATCACTGATCTGTATAACGTCCCTGCTCTGTCCTTAGTCGCTTGCATCCGCAAAGAATCACGCCGAAATAGCGCAGCCCGGCAGCCGTATGAACAGCAGGGCGAATCGCCGCCGAACTGTTGATCGGCGGCCAAGTTTGCCTTGGTCGGCGAATTGCATTCAGACTTGCGCGACGACTTCACCCGAACGGAGAAATGATCATGCGTCGAATGCTGATGGTGACGGCAAGCGTCACACTCCTGGGACTGACCGCTTGCGACCGGTCGCCGCCCACAAGTCCCGATGTCCCCGCCGCCAAGGCCGCCGCCGCGACGACGACGCCTAGCGCCGATGCGGAACTCGATCAACTGAAGACCGTCACCCCGGTCGATGCCTGCGCGTTGCTCACGCCGGAGAAACTGGCCGCCGTATTTCAGAACCTGAAGTTCGAAGTGCATCAGAAACTCGACCCGCAGATGAGCGGATACGTTTGGGATTCCCGCTGCGTGTACTGGGCGGGCGTGGGCACCTACGACTTCGCCAAGGACGCGCCCACGCACACCGTCGACATCTTCATCGCCACCTCGGTGTCCGAGGCCAAAGCCAAGGCCAACCTCGCCTCCCGTCACGAAATGGCGACCACCACCAGCGGTTATCAGGCACAAGCCGCCCTGGGCGAGCACGCATACACCACCACCAATACCGGCATGGCCTCGCTGTTTTTCGTCAAAGGCCAAAGCGAGGTGCAGATCAACGTCTCCAACCTGAAATCGCCCAACGACGAAAAGGTCAAGCAGGTGTTAGCCATCGCCCAGTCGCTCTAACTTGGTAAAAGCGGGGCCAGAGAACACTTTCAAAAAAGTCTACACTGGCCCCTGTTTTTACAAACAAGTCATTGCCTATTGCGCCACCGCTCACGACGGTGTCACTTCGACGTGGCGGGTTTCACCCGCCTTACGGGTTGTAGCATGATTCATCCGACCAAAGGAGTTCGCCATGAAAATTGCAGTGTTCGATACATACGCCCGCCGCAACGATGGCCTGCTCATGCACTTCGACATCCTGGTGCCGGCCACACTCAACGACCAAGAAGCGGTGCTCAATTACGGCCGCAAATATCTTGCAGGTAAAGGCACCTCGGAAGACCGCTTGACCACACGCGAATGCCGCTTCTGTCACATCGAATCCGCACCGCCGGAACTCGAAGCGATCGTGAACCGCGACAGTTACTCGATCCTTGAGATAGAAAACTGCGGCTGAACGCCAAACCCGACTGCGCTTTTCGGTGCGCCAGGGCGCACCCTATTCAGGAATTCTTGATGAGTCATAGGGCGTGCTCAAGCACGCCGTTTTGTCCGCCTTATGGCCTTAACGGACGACAGAAAATGAACGAGCCTGAAGCACAAACTTTTTAACCTATTTGGGTCTGTTTTATATTCAGGAAGCACAATGTGTTTTCGAAGCTCGTGCAGCAATGGAAGCGCACTTCGATGAACTATTCGCAAATAATGTTGAACTTTTTTCCTATTTTCTCTTACTGACTGACGCCATTCGACAAAAAGTTGAAATTAAAAAACCTATAGCAGCCAAGATCAACAAAAAGACTGTGGCTCTGGCATCATGATTAGCGAAAATAGCTGAAAGAATATCGATCATCTGTGATCAATCCTATTAAAGAAGCAGCCCCCTAAAAGCCAGAGAACACTTTTTAAAAAGCCAACTCTGACCTCTGATTTCAAAATCCAACCACACTCCCACCCCCCGCAACACCCTGTCACTTATGACAGCGCCGCATTGACGAGGTTGTGGCGACAGCAAAACGCAAGCAGCCTTGGCAGAGCACAAAGCCCCACCCAGGATCTTTCGCGTGTTTATCCCGGGTGTCGTTCCACGACACCCGGGCTACCTATGCTTCAATCTTCTTCGTGCTTGGGTTTATACGCTTCCATCAGCTTGCCCTGCACCTGCGCCGGCACCGGTTCGTAATGGCTGAAGTCGAGCGAATACCGCCCTCTGCCCGCGGTGACGGATTTCAACTCCGCCGCATAGCCTTCCAATTCCGACAGCGGCACTTGCGCTTTCACGACGATCTCGCCGCCGCGCATTGAGTCCGTGCCGTTGATGCGGGCGCGTTTCGACGACAGGCCGCCGCTGATATCACCCATGTGGTGTTCGGGCGCGGCGACTTCCAGGTCGACGATGGGTTCGAGCACTTGCGGTCGCGCCTTGGAGATCGCGTCGAGGAAGGCTTTCTTGCCGGCGGCTCCGAAGGCGATGTCCTTGCTGGCGACCGGATGGTGCTTGCCGTCGTAGACGATCACGCGCACGTCCTTCACCGGGTAGCCGGCGATGGCGCCGGCGGCGAGCACTTGGCGCACGCCCTTCTCCACCGCAGGCATGAATTGGCCGGGAATCGTGCCGCCCTTCACTTCGGCGAGGAACTCGAAACCGCCGCCGCGCGGTAGGGGTTCGATGCGCAGGAAGACTTCGCCGAAC
>SSEV01000115.1 GCA_008015095.1 Lysobacteraceae bacterium
ACGCTATGCGGCGCAACAGTCGATCGCGATCCACGAATTCCTCTATCCGCTGGTGCAGGGGTACGACTCGGTCGCGCTGAAGGCCGATGTCGAGCTGGGCGGCACCGATCAGAAATTCAATCTGCTGATGGGCCGCGGCCTGCAGGAGCATTTCGGCCAACCGCCGCAGATCGTGCTGACCATGCCGTTGCTGGAAGGGATCGATGGCGTGCACAAGATGTCGAAGTCGCTGGGCAACTACGTCGGTATCGCCGAGCCCGCGATCGACATCGTCAACAAGACCATGAAGATCGGCGATGCGCTGATGTGGCGCTGGATCGAATTGCTAAGCTTTGAGATCGGCATCGACGAGGCCAAGCGGCTCAAGGCGGATGTCGACGCCGGCGCGCTGAATCCGCGCGATGTGAAGTTGCGTCTCGCGCGCGAGCTGGCCGTGCGCTTCCACGACGCGGCCACGGCCGAAACCGCCGTCGCCGGCTGGCATGCCGCGGTGACCGGGCAGGGCGACACCACACTGTTGCCGCTGCAGGAAGTGCGAATCCCGGCGGAGGGCATCCGCATCGCCGCGCTGCTGACTGCGGCCGGCATTACGCCCAGCAATTCCGAAGCCGCGCGTAAGCTCAAGGAACGCGCGGTGAAAGTGGATGGCCAGGTGGTCGAAGACCTGCAGATCGCTTTCGCCCCGGGCTTCGAAGGCGTGCTGCAGGTGGGCAAACGCAATTTCGCCCGCGTCCGCCTGGTGACGGGATGAGTCTGCGCGATCGGCGACGCGCCTATGAGGGTCGCCGAAGCGCCGTGACTGCCGTCGTTCGGCGAAACCCGTGATCGCTGGATCAATGTTTCAGGAGGCTGCGTGCGTTGTCGTCCTTGTCCGCGGGCGGGCCGCGGTCGTTTTGCGCGACGGCGTTCGGATCGGCTGAAGCGGGCATGGCGGTGTTGGCCGAGGCGTCCGGAGGGGGCATGACGGGGGCGTGCGCGACGGGAGCAGGCGCGGCATGCGCTTGCGCGTCGACCGCTACGCGTATCGCAGCCCAAAGTCGCTCCAGACTTTCTGCGGCGGGATCTTGTTGCGCTTGCCGATAGTCGATATCGACACGAAGTTCCGGCGCGTCGCCGTTGCGTCTTTGGATTCCGATCAAGCGTTCGCGCGTCTCGTCCCACTCGATACGGTCGATCCGCCCCAATCCCCTCTCACGGGCTCGCAACGCCAGCGCCGCGGCGGCGTTTTCCAACGCGTCGTCCGGCAAGGGCGACGATGGCCATTGGTTCGCGCGTAACGCGGCGCGCGCCTCGGTCATCAACTGCGGTTCCAAGCGGACGCCGTTCGCCGGCAGGTCCGGCCCCGCTGCGGCAGGCCGGAACGGCACGGCCCGCTCGTCCGCGCGCAGCGCGCTTTCGGCGACGTTCGCGCGCAGATAGCGCAGGGTTTCGTGCGCCGGCACGCGCGCTGCTTCAGGCAGATCGACACGCACGCGCAGGGCATGTTCGGACTGCGGGTCGCCCTGCACCGCGAACGCCACGCGGCGGTCCTTGCTCAGAAGCACATGGTCGATGTGCACCATGCCTTCCTGCGCCGCACGCAAGGTCAGCACGGCGGCGACGTTATCGAAACTGGCGGGATCGCCGAGTTCCGCAAACGTGTCCGCGCCGCCCGCGCGTTGCAGGGCGCGGCGCGCGTCCTGCAGCAGCCCGGGGTTCCAAGCGTCCGACTGCCGCGGTGGCAGTGGCGGCTGGGCTCGGTTCGGCACGGGATCGTCGGTGTCGGCGTCGCCGAATCCCTGCCGCAGACTGCGACCGAAGTCGGAGAGCCGTTCGCGCGCAGAACCTTGCAAGAGACCTTGATCGCGCAGCAGATACGCGGACCGCTCCCGATCGCGCACCGCATTTGCGGTGGGATCTGCGCGCGCGTCGATCTGGGCCCGCGACGGATGGTCCCTGGGCGCCTTGCGCATATCCAGCCGTGTATGTTCCGCGTCGGTGTCGACGGTTCGGATCACGCCGTCCTGCGGGAAGCGCAGCACTGCGGGGTTCGCGCCGAGCGCGGCGAAGCCGATCCTGTAGGCGTTCTCGACCGGTTCCGGTTCGACGCCGCGCTTAAACGCGTCGGCCATGCGGGCTTTCGACGCCTGTGCGGTGATTTCGCTTTCGCTCGCATGGATATATTTCCAGGCGTTCATCATTTCCCTGTGGCGGTAATCGAGCAGTCCGTTCTCGCCGAACGAACCGGGGAAATTGTCGGCGTAATGCCGTTTCATCGCGTCGACATTGTCGGGCGAAAAGGCCAGACCGCCGTCCTCGGAGCGGGTCAATCCGGCTTTCAGGCGGTATTCGGCGTTCGGTTGACTGCCTCGCACTTCGATGAAATCCGCCATGCGCCCCGGCAATGCTTCGTACATTTGGCGAAGGCTCGGCGGCTCGCCGTGATGTTTCTGCTTCAGGTACGACATCAGCGCATTGAATCCGCCGATATGGGCCTGGGCTTCCTCCGTGCGGACGCCCTCGACGTAATCGCGTACGGCCAGGGTGTAGTCGCGTGGCGAGCCCGCAGGCGCAGGTGGGACCATCCGATCTGCGTCGAGATGAATCTGCTGGATTTTCTCGACATCTTGTTTGAACTGCATCCACGGCCTGTACTCGGCGCCCTGATGGTTCAGGGCATGCTGAACTTCGTGGCCGAGCACGAAGACAAGGTCCGCTTCGCTGTCGTAGGACGCTCGGGCGATATCGAGATTGCGGCTGGCCGGGTCGTAAGAACCCCCTGCGCCGGCGATGCCCGCCTGTGAAAAGCTGAGCGTCTCGATCTGGCCGGCCTCGATCGCACGGGCGAAATTGGCTTGAAGCAAGGGTGAGGATTGCAACGTCGCCTGCAGACGCTCCCTGCCGTAGCGGGGGCGGTCGTCCTGCGGGACTTGCGCGTCGTAAGCCGCCAGAACCTGATCAACCGTGGCCATGGCGCGCCTGCGATGTGTCGATGAGGATCCGGCTCACGCACAGATGCAGCGGGCGATCCTCGTTCTCGCCGCGCAAGGTCAGATCCAGCACGATCGCGCCGCGCCGGAAGCGCATGCCGTAAAACGCTTCGCGCGGTCCACACAGCGCTTCGCCGACATAACCGGCGCCGGTCAACGCATGCGCGTAGGCGTCGTAATCGAGTCCGGCCACCTGCGACCAATCGTCCTCGCGGCCGCTCTGGTCGTCGAAGGAGAACAGCAAACGATTCGGAGCGGCATCGCCGTCGCCATCACCGTTGCGATCGTGATCGCGCAGCGAAACGAGGTTGCAGAGCCAGCGCTCGTCCAGGCGCTGGCCGAACCCGTAGATGCGCGGATCATCGCGGTTGAATGCGATCTCGACGCCGGTGGCGCGCTGCAGGCTCGCCGGAACGATATCCTCCGGGCCATGCAAATCGGCGATCAGCCGCAGGATGCCTTCAGCGAGTTCCCGGCTGCGGCCATAGACGCTGTCCATACCCCCTCCGATGGCTTCGCGGCGTGTCGCGGATTCGCTTGCGCACGCGTCCGCGGCCATTCTTGCGCAATTCCGCGGCCCGTGCGCATGAGCGGGCCATGCGGGATCGTGACAGCGGGCGTGATTTTCGCCAGAGGCGCCGCGTCAACGCAGGCGCGGCATGGATATCCGGATAGAATCATGCCGGTGCGCCGGCATGGTTCCGATCGTGCGAGTGCCGGCGCGACGCCAGGGCCTCGTGATTGGGTCCGGGTCGTGCGCGCGCAGCGCATCCGATATTCGCTCGGCGATGCGTTCTGCGTCGATGAAGATCTCCTCTCCGTCGTGTGGTTGCCCGGATTTCCTGCTCATGCCCTCATCTTCCTCTCTCGTGCTCGCACTATCCATGACCCTGATCGCTTCCTCTTCCTCGCTCGCCGCCGTCACCCCGGCGCCTCCGGACGCCGCTAAGACACCGCATCGCGTCGAAGCGCCTCACGGTGCGGTGCGCAACGACGACTACTACTGGCTGCGCGACGATGAGCGCAAGAACCAGGACATGCTCGACTATCTGAAAGCCGAGAACCGCTACGCGGACGCGGTGATGGCGCCGCTGAAACCGTTGGAAGACGCGCTGTACGCGGAAATCGTCGGCCGGATCAAGCAAGATGACGATTCGGTGCCTTATCGCAAACGCGGCTGGTGGTATTTCACCCGTTTCAAGGCCGGTCAGGATTATCCGATTCACATCAGGTCCAAAGCCGCCGCCGACGGCAGCCGCGGCGAAACCGAACAGGTCATGCTCGACGTCAACGAATTGGCCAAGGGCAAGGAGTACTACAACGTCGGCGAAATGGCGGTCAGCCTCGATAACCGCCTGCTCGCTTATGCCGAAGACACCAGCGGCCGTCGCCAGTACACGGTCAGGATCAGAAACCTCGACACCGGCGAACTGCTGCCCGACGAGATCAAGGGCGTTTCGCCGGACCTGGTCTGGGCCAACGACAACCGGACCCTGTTCTATATCGAGAACGATCCGGAAACGCTGTTGAGCGTCCGCGTCAAGAAGCATGTGCTCGGCACCCCGGCCGCACAAGACGAACTGGTCTATGAGGAGCACGACGACAGCTTCTACATGGGCATCTCGCGCACCCGTGACGATGTGTTCCTGTGCATCGACGTCGCCAGCACGGTCTCAAGCGAAATGCGCTGCGCGCCGGCCGCCGACCCGAAAACCTTCGAAGTCTTCGCCGCACGCGAACGCGATGTCGAATACGAGGCCGACCATATCGACGGCCATTGGGTGATCCGCACCAACGCGCCGGGCGCGGACGGCAAGGCCGCAGCCAATTTCAAGCTGATGACTGCGCCCACCGGCGCGCGTTCGCGGGGCGAATGGAAAGAATGGATCGCCCACCGCGACGACGTGTTGATCGAAGAGTTCGAACTGTTTGACGAGTTCACCGCGGTCGCCGAACGTTTCGAAGGATTGGAGCGCATCCGCCTGCTGCGTGATCGGCAAGCGCCGGTCGACGGCGGCGATTTCGTCAAGGTCGACGAGCCGGCCTATGCGATGGGATTATCGGTGAACGCCGATCCCGGCACGCCATGGCTGCGTTACGGTTACACCTCGCTGACTACGCCGGCCACGACCTACGAACTGAACGTCAAGACCGGCGAACGGCGGATGCTCAAGCAGCAGCCGGTGATCGGCTACGACGCTTCCAAATACACGACCGAGCGGATCTGGGTGACCGCGCGCGACGGGGCCAAAGTGCCCGTATCGCTGGTGTACAAGAAAGGCTTCGAGAAGAACGGCAAGGCCGCGATGCTGCAGTATTCCTACGGCAGCTATGGCATCTCCAGCGATCCGAATTTCAACATCAGCGCGGTGAGTCTGCTGGATCGCGGCATGGTCTACGCCATCGCCCATATCCGCGGCGGCCAGGAAATGGGCCGCAAGTGGTACGAGGACGGCAAGCTGTTCAAGAAGAAAAACACCTTCACCGATTTCATCGACGTCACCGATGCGCTGGTCGCGCAGGGTTACGCGGCCAAGGACCGGGTCGCGGCTTTCGGCGGCAGCGCCGGCGGCCTGCTGATGGGCGCGATCGTCAACATGGCGCCGGAGAAATACCGTGCCAGCGTCGCCGACGTGCCCTTCGTCGACGTGGTCACGACCATGCTCGACGAATCCATCCCGCTGACGACCAACGAGTTCGACGAGTGGGGCAATCCGAAGCAGAAGGTCTTCTACGACTACATGCTGTCGTATTCGCCTTATGAC
>SSEV01000059.1 GCA_008015095.1 Lysobacteraceae bacterium
CTGCAGCGTCGCTTCCGATCCACAACGCGCGTTCAGCGAGAGCTCTCGCTGTTAATGCTCGCGCGGCTGTTGTGCGAACGGCTGGACATCCCATTGTCGCCCCAAGGCGTTGCCACGCTTCGAAGGCGGCTCAGGATTGCCGTATGAAAGGCGGGGAAACGTCAGGGGACACCCATATGGAGGGGCTAATGATGATGGGGCTAATGGGGACACCCATATGCCACATGCCTGCGCGGCATTGCATTTCACCCGTGCCATGCCGGTCGATCCATGCCGGCCGTGCGCCGCGGCAGGCGTTCACTCGACGATGCGTGCGGCCTCGCGATAGGCTCCGCGCAGCAATTCCTGGAAATGGTGCAGCGCGTTCTCGCGCAGAGGATTGAGCCTACCGGGTCGATAGGATCCCGAGGCCAGGCCGCGTTGCACGTCTTCGCAAATGGTCAGATCCTCGGCCTGCACTTCGTCGCTGAAGGCGAGATCGGCTTCGCGCCGCGCGCGTCCGGCCGCGCTGTCGTCGATCGCGAAGTAGAAGTCGAACTCCACCCGGCAACGATCCACGCCCTTGGGGATGACCCGGTTGGTCTGCAGTCGTCCGGGCAGAATGTTGAGCATGGTGTTCGGCCACAGCCAGTAGTACAGCGCATCGCCATTGCCATAGAGATCGTCGGCGCTCTCCAACGGGCTCCATTGGTGCGAATACCATGGCGCGGTTTCGGTGACGTAACTGCGATAGTCGAGCAGCTTGTTCAGTCCCGGATGCACATGCGGGACGTGATAGCCCTCGAGGTAGTTGTCGATATAGACCTTCCAGTTGCAAGCGATGTCGTAACCGACGCGATGATGATGGCCATAGCCCTCCAGCGCGCGATGCGGGCCGATGCGGGCGTCGATCCCGGCCACGAAGTCATCAAAAGGCGGCGCGAGATCCGCGTCGATCGCGGCGAACACCATCCCCTGCCAGATCCGCACCGCGAGTTGCGGCAGGCGAATGGATGCCGGGTCGAAATCCGGCGCGCCGCCCATTTCCGGCGCCGAGCGCAACACGCCTTCCAGCGTATAAGTCCAACCGTGATAGCGGCAGCGCAGCGATTTCGCCGCAAGGCCGTCGCAGGCCGCGATCGGTCCCGCGCGATGCCGACAGACGTTGTGCATCACCCGGATCGCGCCGTCCGCGCCGCGCACCGCGATCACCGGCAGTCCGGCCAGATCGATCACGACATGATCCCCGGCGCTGCGTAATTGCGAGACATGCGCGATCAGGTGCCAGGCCCTGTCGAAAATCGCGCGTCGGTCGATCGCGGCCATCGCAGGATCGGCGTAGAAGGCCGCCGGCAATGCGGTGGCATGATCCAGGGCTTGCGGTGCGAGGTCGCCCGCCGCGCAATCGGCAGGGATGGAGGCGGGCGAGGCGTGGGGTGCGGCATTCATGGCGCGAGTATCGCGCAGCCGCCGATACAGCGCCAAGCCCGGTTTTGGCGGACGCCGGTGTGGTTGGCTTTGCCTATGGCCTATCCCTCATCGTGGTGGTCCACGCAGCTCTGCGCGGGAGGCCATGATCAGGGCGACCAGTTCGGACTCTTCCAGTTTGAGCGATAGCGCGCGTTCGAGGATGAGGCCTAACACGTCCAAGACCATGCAATCGATCAGATCGTCCGCATCAATGCTCGTTGGGCGGCCATCGTGTCGCAAGCGGCCGCCCAGGTCATTCTGATAGTTCGCCAGCACCGCGAGTTCCGACTCGCCCAGTCCGAGATCGACGACCAGCGAGTGGCCCGGTCTCACATGCTTCGCCGCGGTTCCCGACAGCGCCGCGATGTTCATCAACGTATCTCTCGCCGCGGCGACGAGATGTTCTCGATCATGCCCCATGCGCGTGTTCCTCCTGCTCCATGGCGCATTGACGGCCTGCGATGGCGTTAAGCACGGACGCGCGGAGGCATGCCGCGTCTGCACTAGGGCATCGAGCGACGACTCGCGGTTCGCGACCGGCGAGTCGAGGCCAGTGAACGCACCGTATTCGCCCGTGTCCTGTTCCCACAAGCGTCGTTTCCACGGGCATCGTTCCCACGGGTTGCGTGCCCGTGAGTTCCATTCCCGGGAGTTCTGGTCCATATCGTCCGACATGCGCGTTCAGTCGTTTGGAAAGCGCAGGGGAGAGACTGGTTTTCGCGCGGATGCTGGCGTGTGCGCACGCAATGGTGCGGACGCGTGCGGGTGCGTGGACAGGCGTGGGGATGGGAACCAAGTCATGGCGTCGACTCCTTTGCGTCAGTGGCGGCGTGTTAGTGGCGGCGTGTCAGTGGCGATGTGTCAGTCGGATGGTTGGCCGTCGAGAACGGCCTCGTACATGCGGTCAGCCTGCAGCAAAACCCCGCAATGCGTGGATGCCTTGCGGGTTGCGATTGGTGTCGATTCGGGGTCGCGCCGCATCGGTCCGCCGGAACATTGATCCGGTGCGACGTTCCAATACGACGCTCCGATGTGACATCCCCGATGTGACTTCCCGTCGCCATGCGCCAGGCCCGAGCGGATGATTCCTCTCAGCGGTGGCTCCGGCGCGGAACTCCGAGCGGGATGCTCGAAGTTCCGCTGGACGGATCAAGACAACGTCAAATGCCCGGAGCCACCGCCGGAGATATCGCAGGAGTGGTTTCGCTCGATCCGTTCCCTCGCTCAGTACTTGATCCCGACCCCGAAGAGGTAATCGTGCGTCTTCTTGAAGAACGGCGCTTCGTGCCCCTCCCGGTACACGACGGTCAATGACATCGGGCCGATGATCTGATAGTTCAGGCTCCCCGCCAGCATGCCGGCGTCGCGACCGTGCTTGAGATCGAAGGTGTGCGCGTACTCGGCCACGAATTGCAGCTTAGGCAAGCTGCGCGGCGCGAACGACAACGACAGCGCGGGCGTGGCCTGGACATACGTCCCCGCATCCTGCATCGCAATGAAGGCCTCATTGCCATTGGCCTCGATCACATGACCCGCGCTGAGCGCGATGCTCGGCGCCCAGGCGTAGTCGAACGGCCCGGCCTGGCGGATGTAATTCCCCGCGCCGATCGAGTCGATCGAAGGCGTCAGCGTCAGATCGGCGCCGTACGCCTTGCGCTTGAAGTCACGGTCGGTGAGCCAGGTCACGCCGAACGTGGTTTCGGTCTCATCGATAAAACGCTCACCGTGCGCCCCATACGCCCGCACCCAGGTCATGCCGTAGCCGATTTCGACCGTGCTCTCTTCGACCGGCTCCGTGGTGTCGACGTCGAAAGATCCGGTGAAGGCGTGCTGCAACGCGAGGGCGCCGAATTGGTAAGCGACATCGCCCAGCACCGACAATCCGGATTCGTCGGACACCTTGTCATCATGGTAGGACACCAGGAACGGCACCTTATGCATGAAAGCGTTGCTGCCGAAGTCGTCGGAGTCGATGAGCTTTCTCCCGAACGAAACACGGTTGCGGCGGATGTTCCCGGTCTGGTCGACTTCGACGCCGAGCATATTGATCCGATACAACCGCCATGCTTCGGCGTAGCGCTCGGGCATGATCGTGCCGCAGTCGGTCATCATGGCGTCATGGTTCTCGGCCACATAACGCTTGACCGCATCGATCCGTTCGAGAGCGGTCGTTCCTCGCGCCCGGGGCGATTCGATCTCGGCAAGCAGCTCGGCGAATGCGGCGTCGGCGGCGAGAAATTCATGGAACGATGAGATGAAGGCGGTATGGGCCTGGATGCAGTCGTTATCTTCCGCAGCCCGGGCCGGGCATGCGGCCAACAGACAGGCCGCGGCGAATGCGATGCGCAGTGTGATGTGCATGATGTTGTCCTCAGGCCGTTTGCGATGTGAAGGCCATGTCGACCAGCCAGTAGCAGTGCTCGACGGTGACGATGTTGGCGGACCGCCACATCGCATCGAACAGCGTTTCGTCGAAGTCCGGGCCGTGATCGAGGTCGAACCTGGCGCGAAGCATCAGGCCCAGCGCCGTCAGTTTTCCGTCGCGCAGGTCGGCGAGTTTCGTCGCCACCTTGATCTCCTTCACCGACCTGTCGCCCCAGGCGGCGACGACGGACTTCACCTTCTGCAGCATCTTCTTCCTGTCGTCGGCGTTCATGGCGTGGACTCCTGCGCAGTCTTGTCCGAAGCCGACGCTTGCGCTTGGGCGTGCAGCAGCAAGTCGATCGGCACGTCGAAACAGCGCGCAAGTTCGCGGGCAGTGCGATAACGCACCGCGTCACCGCATTCGGCGCGTTTGATCGTCGGCAACGACACCCGGATCTTGCGACGTTCGCAGTCGTAGGCCAGTTCCTCCTGGCTCATCAGCCGTTGTTGACGCAAGCGCTGAAGCACCAGATGGTCGAGCAGGATCACGCCGCGCTTCGGCGCGCCGCGATCGCCACGACCGGCGTGGCGGGCACGGCGTCGCGGCGCCTTGGCCGCCGCCATCGGCGCAGCGTCCGTCATCGCCGGCACTGCCGTCATTGGCACGGCTGCGGTTGGGGCGGACAACTGGTAATCTCCGAAGGCCCACGCGGACTTGAATGCAGGCATGGGCACGGGCGTGGCCAGCGCGGGTGCGGACGTCTGGAACGTCGCTTGGGGCGATGCTTGGGGCGATGCTTGCAGCGATGCTTGCAACATGGAGTCGAGCACGAGATCGAACATGGGAATCCCCCTTGGGGTCGAGTGCATGCCATCAAAAGGAGATGGCGGCCTCGGCGACGTCGGTTCAGTCGGTGGGCCCGAATGCGGTTCGGCGCTCGGTCGAGCAGTGGCCGCTGCGGGCTTCGCGATCAGATGCGTTGCCTGATCGCAGCCTGTGCGCGGATTCGAAGGACATGTCTTACGGAACTCTTACGCTTTTCAACTGATTGGTTTTATTGGCGTTATGTGCGCAGCAGAAGCGCACGCCGAGGTTGATCCTCGGGGCGGAATCGGCGCCGTGCGCAAGGTTCCGAGGGCTTGGCCGGGGCAACGGAGTTCAATTCCGAAGCGGGCGGCAGCCCAAAGATGCGCATGGACCGGTATCGAGCCCGCCGTTCTCGTCGCGTGGAGCGAACTGAGGCGCGCATCATCGCAAGAGGTTGTGAGACGAGATGCTATGGACGGGACGCAATGCACACCAGTCTCATGCGTGCCTCACGGCTGGGGATGGGATGACGCAAGCGGCAGGCAGACCAGATATGGAAGCCCTACAGGCAGGTCCGTCTTCCTGGGGTGTCGCCAGCCATCACTGCCTGAGACCGGCCCCATCAACCAGCCCCATCAACGCAATGCCCTCGGATGTCCGAGGGCATTGCTGCATCGAGCACATAAAACGAAGCACCTGCGATGGCGCATGGCCCGATGCGTTCGGCCCGGGACCGCGCCCCCCCAGGGCCGCCAACCGGCAGGTTTCAGCCGCCGCCAGGAGCCCCCGGATCATTGGCATTTGGAGGTTCGTTGCCAACCTGGGGGTCGCAGCGAAGCTCCGGCACGCCCCCTTGCATCAAATCTTTTGCGAAGACGTCGAATTCGAAGGGAGCGGTCTTGTCCTTGCCGCTCATCTTGAAAACGATCCTCACCAGTCTTGCGGGCACCTTCACGGATTCGTAGATGTCCTGCAGCGCTTGCCAACCTTGATGATCCGGGGCGCCTTCTGGAATGTTCGGGTCGCGATAAACGACTTTGTCGACATGTTTCTTATTCGCTTCGACCTTGCATTCAAACCGCAAAATATGAAATCGCGGCACGCCAGGGCGATCCGGAAGAAAAACTTTAGGCGGCATGAAGAATTGAATGGTCTGTATCGGGCTGTTCGTCCGGAACAGAAAGTCTTTCTTGTCGGGGATACATTCAAAGCCAGCGCCTGCCGCGCTAACGCTCATGTCGAGCGTGGCGAACGCACTCGCGACATTGATTGGAATATGATTATTGACCAAAGCCTCAACTTGCAATGCGGTCAGCATGCGCTGGCTGATGCTGTCGTGATACATCACGTTGCGTATCGCGTAGTTTATAACAGGCATAGAGATCCCCTGTTCGGTTCTTGCAAGGCGGTTTGAAAGATACGAATGGACTTCAATCAGTGGGCGCAATGACGCCGGTGAGCATCAATCCGCCAGGCTGATCAAATGACCGGCGGCCCAGGTTCGTCGTCACTTGGGGGTTCGTTCCCGACTTGAGGGTCACAATTTTTGGTCGTGCCGTTGTCAATTCGCTTTACGACAAGATCGACCCCAAATGCCGGGGTGCCCTGACCGTGAATCGTCGACATGTCAAAATGAATATCGACTTTGTGAGTATGTTCAGGAAAAGTGCCGGTGCACGTTACGGTTTCATCAGGAGTCGGGCCTGATCCCACATAACAATCGATCTTGGGAACGAGGTCGCAACGTGTCGTTTCGATATGGTCGAAATGAAACAACGGTTTTCCGTTATGTTGATGCGTTGTCACGAGGCGTATGGTGAGCGTTTGACCTTTTTTCTTCGTCCTGAATCGAATGCAATTCTTGTCCCAGGATGGTTGTATTGTTCCTCGGCGATCGATGTCGACAGTCAGTCGCGCGTTCTCTTTGTTCGCATGTTTGTTGACGAGATGGCACGTGCCCGCTCCACCTGAGGATGGATGGAAACGCGTACTTGTAGACCCGTCATCGTTGATGATCTCAAAAGTAAACGTCATGGTTTCCATTGGGGCCCCCTGTTTGGAAGTTTTCGGCGGTCATTATTGACGGTCCGTGCCTTGTGAAAAGGCCGTCTGTCGAATCTGTTTGGTATCAAATGGAAATGCAGACATTGGTTCGCCGCCGCGTCGGCGCAGTACCTCGGCATGGAATGCGGTTGAAAGTGAGGCCTATCTTTCAAGAATGATTTGAGAAATAGACTGATCCCAATTTGCGATCAATTATCATCATCTACTTCAATGCGATGGCTCGCAAATAATCTTGATTCTGGTACCCGATGTTGTCTAGGAAAAGCAGATGCTGTGCAATCTCGCTTTTTTTTCCAAGCAGGATATGCGCGCGCACCCATGGGTCTAAAACGTAATAATTCTTTTGGGCCTCGACAAAAGGCTTTAAAGTTTCAATCGCAAGGGTCCAATCGCGTTCTGCGGCCTCATGCTCATTTCTGGATGCGCGCCTATTTCCGCGGAGTAGCAGAGCTTTTGTATAAGAAACCGCAAAATCGAGGTCGCTCCGATGCGCCTCGTGCAGTTGCTGCAGATTGTGGATAGATTGGTCCAGCAGCGATGGAGTGGCGGCATCGTCATCCGCATTCGCAAGCAATGCCGTGATGTAAAAATGGGTGCGCCTGTTTCCCGGCAGACGTTCGCTCTTTGGCTGCAGGATGCGCGACGCTTTTTCGGCTTCCAGAAGTTGGTGTTTGGCGTCCTGAAGCTCATTGCGCATTCTGTGGATTTCCGCGGCTTCCATATGCGCGATCGCGAGCGTTCGCCTCCATTTTTGGTTGTCTGACTCATACCATGTTAATTCTGTAAGCCTGTTGATGCAGTCCGTGATTGCCTGTTTGGCTTTTTCGAGATCCCCTTGCGCCACGGCCGTCTTCGCGGTGAATTGAAGCATATTGGTGAGCGTGAATTCCCAATCCTTTTTTTCTCTGTGACGGTCGACAAGCAGCGATAATGCTGTTGTCTGCAATTGGAAGTTTTTGGCGGCCGTATCGATTTCGCCTATTGACTCCAGCACGCTGCTGATCGAAGACGCGGTATCGATCATATCCTTGCGCAGATCGTTGTCTTCCGGCGCGTGTTCCAACACCCGTATCTTCGTGCGCACGGATGCGCTGAATAAGCGTAATGCCGCTTGGTCATTCCCCCGTTCTCTTTCTAAGGTGCCGAGATTGCTCAGGGCATAAGACAGTTCTTTTTGCCAATCCGTGTTTTTGGGGGCAACTCTGACCAGGCGATTACTTACCCTGTGGTAGCGTTTCCATTTAAAGTAAGATTTCTTTGCCTTTTTGTTATTGCGTGCGATCTGGCCTTGCCAGAAGGCGATTTGTCCGAGTTCGAATATCGCCTCTTGCGAATCCGGCTGCGCTGAAAGAACAAGAGAAATGATGCCATTGGCTCTTGCAAGAAACTGCTTGGAATTTTTATCCTCGGACTTAAGGGAAGAGACGGCGCCAAGAATGCGTAATGCTCTTGCAAAATTGATCATGTCTTCGGTAGACAAATCGCTGGCCGGTTTTTTTTCGTAAAGCCGGATAACCTCGTTGACAGATTCTTCAAGCAAATTGAGATCGCCCTTCTGCTGCAGTTTTGTGGCAAGGTTCCCCAAAGTGAACGCCGACATCCTCCCGACGTCACGATTGCTTTGCGCCAATTTGCTGTTCGATCGAATGGTCTGCGCTCCAAACCCCAAAGAAGCAAACGTCAGCACTGCCAAAGCGACAACAGCGCCGATGCGCAGGCGGCGTTTGCGCTGCGAGAGGCGGCCGCTGGCGTTGAGGAAGGCGCGGTGGTGGGGTTCGAGGCGGTCGCCGAAGTATCCTGCCGCTTCTTGGGCTTCGATCAGCGGTTGCCCGTCGTTGAGCAGATGGTCGTCGCGTTTTTCTTTGCGCCAATGGTCGGCGGCGCGCTGAAACCGGGCGAGCGCTTGCAATTGACGGTAGTTTTCCTCCGCCCAGTCATCCGCGCGTTGCCATTGCCGGAGCAAAGCCTCGTGCGCGACGTTGAAAGCGGGAAGGCCTTCGTCGAGCGAGCTGACGAACAGGCGCGCTCGAATGAAGGCTTCGACCAGTTGGCGTGCGCCTTCTCCGGTGAGTTCGGATTTCAGCACCCGGCGTGCGCTGACATTGCCATTGTCGGGGTCGACGACGATCAGCAATGACAGAACGTGGTTCAGGCTGGCCTGGGCCGCTTCTGACTGTTCGGCATAGACCGCATCGGCGCGTTGCGCAATCGCGCCGGTCAGTCCGCCGATACGGCGATAAGCCTCGAACGTCAGCTCACGCTGTTCTTTGCACTCCTCGTAAAGCGAATACAGTACATGCTGCAGCAGAGGCAACGCATCGGGTTTGGCAATCGCGGCTTTGCACAGCACGTCATCGAGAAGGGACTGATCGTTGGCGTTTTGTTCGAAAACCAATCCGCCAAGAGCGGCAGGCGCGCGGACCATCATGGCGATCTCGCCTTCCGTGGGCGGAGGCACATAAAGGTAGCCGCTGCCGCTGCCGCGCGTGGCGACGATCGGAACCGAAGCAGCCAGTTTGGGGTAGTAATCGACACGCGCGATCATCACCACCATGACGCGCGGGCAATCGCATAGCGCTTCCAGCAGGCGTGAGGCCAGTTGCCGCCCGGCATCATCGATCCGCTGCGAAGTCACCAGCGTTTCCGCATGATCGACTGTCAGCAGCAAATGTGCCTGCTGTTGGTCGTCGGGATGTATGTTCGCGCAACTTAAAGCACGTGCGATCGCGGCCGTCGCCATTTCCGCTTGCCCGACGATCGCCTTGGCCAATTCATCGGCAGGAGGCGCGAACACATCGCGGCCGCGCAACTGCCATGTCTTGAGAGCCTTGGCGATGTGCGTCTGGGCGTCGCCGTCGTCCATTGCTGAGAGATCGCAATACGCTGTTGATAGAGACTTCAATCCGTCGAAACCGCCCTCTTGGCGCAGCCATGGCAGGGCGCCCGCATGCAGAAGCGAGGATTTGCCGCAACCGCTATCGCCGACCATCAGCAGGAAGCGCCGGTCGTTGTTGAGCTGTGCCCGCATCGCTTCCAGCAAAGCCACGTTGGCTTGGTCGCGACCATGGAAGACATCGGCATGACTTTCGTCAAATGCGCTCAGCCCGACATAGGGGTTACGTCCGGTCCAACTCGCGATTTGGAAAATGCCACGCCGGTAGTCATCGCCGAAACGGACTTTCGCGATCAGCTGATAGCCGTGCTGAATATTCTTGATGTAGCGCGGCGCACGACTGTCGTCATCGAGATCGCGCCGTAAAGTATTGACTGCTCTATAGACGATGTTGCTGTGATGGGTGATTTCTTTGTTGAGAGCACGCCTGTCCATCTGGCGGCCCCAGAGCTTGTGCAGCAAGTCGGCATTATTGACAGACTTTTCTTCACGTGCAGCCTCGGCGAGTTCTACGAGCAGTTCCATCGAGCGCGGAGGGATTTTTTTCTCCTTGCCGTCGCGAACGATCATCCCGAGATCAGGTTGCACCCACCATTCGCCGACATGGAAGCGCGATCGTTCCGCCAGCTTCTTGATGCGATCTTCGAGCGATGGCATAGGCTTCAGACTCCGTCTGTCGTGATCGGGAGAAATGCGCGATGCGGTGTCCGGACAGAAGCAGTCGTGTCCGGCATGGCCGTTTCAGTGCCGGGATCATCGGAATGCATCGTTCCGATTCCAGAAAATGCGGCGACTCGCGCGACTATTCGTCAATAGGCCGTGGCGGGACATTCGTGAAGGCTTGCCGACTTCCATTCGCTCCCCCTTGCGCACATCCGCATGCGCAGCGTGGCTTCAATGACAGCTGATGTGGTCGTGGTACGTCGTGTGGGAACGGATCTACAACACATTGAATCGAGTTGCTTCGATGCAGCGGATTGCGTATCGAGATCGGCAGCCGCGATCGCGGCGGATGAGGCTGAGTGGTCGCCGCCTGTCCGGAGATCCTTGCGGTACTGACGGGCAACCCTAGCAAAAAACACAGAGTATGGAATAGCCCGGTTGTCACCCCCTGTCCCTGTGCATGTTGCGGTCCGTTCGCCGCCCGCGAATCAACCAAGCGTGTGATTGATTCGGGCACCCTAGATTCCGACAGTTCGCAATCAGTTTCAATCCTTTATCCGCGTGTGCATGCGCCGGTGCGGTCCCGCGGTGGCGGGCTACCGGAAGAACCAAATGATGCCGGTTTGATACCGGCCCGATTCGACGTCACCGCGAATCTGCCGTTACCCTACGCGCGTACCGGAATCTCATAGTCTTGCGATTCATAGAATCAATCGATCGTTGCATGGCCTGTCGGTAACCGTTTGCCGACGCCGTCGGGAATGGCTGCGTCGATCCGTTGTGCGAGTGGCGGCGACAAGGGTGCGACGGATCGAACGCGTCGGATGTGCGCTTGAAAAGAGGCCGGACCTGACGACCGCACTGTCAGATCTGACCGTCGAGGCGTCTGTTGCACGTTGATAGCATCGTAGAAGGGGCGTGTCAGAGGCGGTCGTGCAGGCGTTCCATGATCCCGTCGCCGCGCGTGTTCCCTGTACATGCTCTGCAGACCGCTGTTGCTTGTTTCGCTTCGTCGGCGATGGACATCGTCGCTAATCGTCGCCATCGTCACCGACTGCGGCCGGACCGAGACCGCACACCAGGATGTCGGGGGAACCAGAATGCGCAGATTGAAGGAAAACGTGGACGGCAGTTTCCGGGTCAAGGCGTATGCGGGCGCCAGCGGGGTGCTGCTCGGGTTCGATCTCGACGAATCCCGACGCGAAGGACTACTCGGTTTCGCGATCGAAGAGAAGAACGATGCGCATGATTGGCGTTGGCTGCTGAGCAGCCTGACCTTCGAGGGACGGCAGCATACGCTGCGCAAGTTCAAGGCCACGCCGAGCAACCTCGCGCCGATACAGAAATTCCGTTGGGCCGATTACACGGTCGAGCCGGGGCAGACCTGTCATTACCGGATATATCCGGTCTACGGCAGCCCCGCCGATCCTCAGCTCGGTGAGCGATTGCAATTGAAGGTCACCGCGGACGATGGCAAACCGAAGCGGCACCGTGTGCTGTTCAATCGCGCGGTGGCGGCCAGTCAGGCGTTCGGCCGCAACTTTCCCGAACTCGATGCGATGCTGCGGGAGAATCCGAAACTGTCGATCGATAAGTGGCCGGATGAGCCGCGCGCCTGGCTGGAGAACGGCCTGCTGCAGGGGATTCTCGAATTCATCGCCGAAGCCGAGGGCCCTGGTTGGGCGCTGGACGTGGCGATCTACGAGTACGAGCTTGGCGAGATCGTCAGGGCGATCGACGCGGCGCACAAGCGCGGAGTGGACGTGCGCGTGCTGTATCACGCCAAGACCAAGGACGAGCAGACCGAAGAGAACATGCATAGCCTGCGCAGGATTCCGAAATCGAGGAAACGCGGTCGGCGCACTTCAAAGATCTTCCATCACAAGTTCGTCGTGCTCAGCCGCTTGAACGCCGACGGCGAACGCGTGCCGAAGCGGGTATTGTGTGGAAGCACCAACTTCACCGAGAACGGGGTGTACCGTCAGGCCAATGTGGTGCATCTGTGCGCAGAGCCTGCGATCGCCGCGGATTATCTGGATCTGTTCGAGATGATCTGGGAGGCGCCCGAGGACGTAGCCGCCTCGCGAGCGTGGATCGACGAGCACAATCCGATCCGTGATGACCGCATGGTGTTCGCCGGCTTCTCTCCGCGTTCGGGGCAGGTCGATCTGGACGAGTTCGTCGCGGTGATCGGGCAGGCCAAACGCGATCTGCTGTTCGCTACCGCGTTCCAGTTGCCCGAGCGCATCCTCGATGCGTTGCTGGGCAAGGCCGGCGGCGACGTGTTGCGCTACGGCGTGCAGAACACGAGCAGCAGGATCACCGGTTATCACACCGATCGCAGCGCCGACTTCGTCGCTCCGGCGTTTCTCAAGAACGGTCTGGAAGGTTGGATCAAGGAAGGTCTGCGCGGACAGCGCGGCCGCCTGCTGATTCACACGAAGGCGGTGGTGGTGGATTTCACCAGCGACGCGCCATCGATCATCAGCGGTAGTCACAATCTCAGCGTGCCGGCGAGTTCGACCAACGACGAGAATTATCTGGTGATCCGCGGCAGCACCGATCTGGCCGACCGTTACGGCGTGGAAATCCTACGTTTCTACGATCACTACCGCTTTCGTTACTACGCCAAGCTGCTCCAACTCAAACAGGCGCAGCCGCTTGCGGGCGATGACCGTTGGACGCGGCCGTATTTTAAGAAAGGACACCAGAAGATGCTGTCGCGCCTGCGGTTCTCGGGGCGCGAGCCTTGACGGACTGCTGAAAGACGGTCCGGCGAGGCAGCCATGGAGGGCGACGGCCGGAAAGCTATAAAAGCGGGGGAACTGCGCCGCTTGGCGGCTTGCCCATCGCCTTGCGTCCCCCCGCATGCGGAATGACCCGCATGCGGGGGGGCGAATAAAGCGACAGACGCGGAATTCAGCCCGGAATCAGCCCTTGGGCGGCGCGGCCGGAGCGGGCTGCCAGCCGCAGGTGCGGCCCTCGTTCTGCTGTTTCAGCCAAGTCTGCAACGGGGCGAAGTATTCCAGCACCGCCGAGGCATCCATCTTTTCGCCGCCGGTCAGTTCTTTCATGGTCTTCTGCCAGGGCTGGCTCGCGCCCTTGCCGAGCATGTTCCAGAATTTCTCGCCCGCGGCTTTGTTGCCGGCGAAACTGCACTCGTACAACGGGCCTTTGTGACCGGCGGCGTCGCATAGCGATTTGTAGAACTGGAATTGCAGCACGTGCGAGAGGAAGTAGCGGGTGTAGGGTGTGTTGCCCGGAACGTGATACTTGGCGCCCGGATCGAAGAATTCCTCGCCGCGCGGGCTCACCGGAGCCACCCCCTGATATTTCGCTTTCAGCTCCCACCAGGCCTTGTTGTAGTTCTCGGGCTTGATCGAACCGTCGAACACGCCCCAGCGCCAGCGGTCGATCATCAGTCCGAACGGCAGGAACGACACTTTGGCCAGGGCCATGCGCATCTGCGCGTTGATCAGCGCTTCCTGGCTCTGGTCCTGGGCGTTGACCAGGCCGATCGACTGCAGATAACTCGGGGTCATGCTGAGCACGATGGTGTCGCCGATCGCTTCGTGGAAGCCGTCGTGCGCGCCGGCCTGGAACAGCGGCGGTTTGTCGTTGTAGGCCAGGTAGTAATAGACGTGGCCGAGTTCGTGATAAATGGTGGTGAACTCTTCCTCGTTCGGCTTGATGCACATCTTGGTGCGCACGTCGCCGGACATGTTCATGTCCCAGGCGCTGGCGTGGCAGACCACGTCACGGTCGCGCGGCTGGATGAATTGGGTCTTTTCCCAATAACTTTCCGGTAGCTTGGGCATGCCCAGCGAGACGTAGAACTCCTCGGCGCGCCGGGTCATCTGCTTGGCGGTTTCCAGTTGCGCGGCGCGATCCGCTTCGACCAGCGCGGCGCTGTTAGCCCCGGCGCCGGCCTTGGACACTGCCTCGGCATAGTTACGCTGATACTGCTTCTGCCAGGCGCCGGTGATGTCGAGACTGCCGACGCCCTTGTACGGTTCGAGCATGTCCCAGAGATTGCCCCAGTCCTGCTGCCACATATTGCCCATCAGGTGCGCGGGCAGCATGCCGCCGGCCGCCGCGCCCTTGCCCGGGCCGTATTTGGTTTCGAGTTTGCCGCGCGCGTAGCAGTGCAGTTGCTCGTAGAGCGGCTTGACCTGGCCCCACAGGCGATCGGTTTCGGCGGCGATCTCGACCGGGCTCATGTCGTAACCCGACCGCCACATCTCGCCGGCATCGGCGAAGCCCATTTCCTTCGCGCCTTCGTTGACCAGTTCGACGAAGCGGGTGTAGTCCTTGCGCATCGGTTTGGAAATGGTGTGCCAGCCCTGCCATGCGTCGAGTTGAGCGTCGTAATCGCGGTTGCTGGCCAACACGTCGCTGAGCTGGCCCAGGTCACGGCATTGCGCTTCGCCTTCGCCTTTGCAGTACTTGCCGGAGCCGTAATCTCCTTCCATCTTGGTCGCGATCCGGGTGAGTGCGCTGGGTGTCTTGGTATCTTTCGGCGGCGGCATCGGTGTGGCGAGCTTGAGCAGCAGTGCCGCACGTTCACTATCGGCCGTCTTCTTCTGCCCTTCGCACGGCGTCGC
>SSEV01000053.1 GCA_008015095.1 Lysobacteraceae bacterium
AGTGGTGCGAGTGAGAAACAAGATTTGGATCGATTGGTTGCTCGTCTCAAGGCAGGAACAGTAGGAGGAGTGTGGAATCATCGACAAAACAATGGACAAAAAGAACCTCATCAAGGAGCATTTGCAGAGTCGGTGTTGTGGGCGGCCGACATCGTGGCAGAGCGCAAGGGTGCCGATGCCCTGGTCGTCATCGACGCCAGTTCGCTGCTGGTCTCCGATCGCCATGGCATTGCGCAGCGGCTGGCTGGCAGCGGGCAGGGCAAGTACGAGATCGACGACAAGCGCAGCGCGGCGCTTCCGGCGCAAGCGCGGACTTTCCCCGACAACACCGAACTGGAAGCCATGCTGACCTTTCGCGGCTCTGGCGAAGGCAAGTTCGTCAAGGACGTGGCGATGGATGCGCAGAGCCTGAGCGTGCGCCAGCACTTGAGTTTCGTGCGCCTGCCCGGGCCCGGCTACACGCCGCGTGCCTATCACCCGGCGTCCGGTGGCTTTAGCGTGGGCTGGCACGACTACGCGCAACCGCTGGCATCGAGCATCGATCGCCGCGTGCAGGCGCGCTTTCGTCTGGAGAAAGTGGATGCCACAGGCCGAGTGAAGAAACCGATCGTGTTTTACCTGGATCGCGGCACGCCCGAACCGGTGCGCTCCGCGCTTCTGGAAGGCGCGAACTGGTGGAAGTCGGCCTTCGAAAAGGCGGGATTCAAGGATGCCTATCGCGTCGAGTTGTTGCCTGAAGGCGTCGATCCGATGGACGTACGCTACAGCCTGATCACCTGGGCGCATCGGCACACACGCGGCTGGTCGTATGGCCAGCCCATCGTCGATCCGCGCAGCGGCGAAATCATCCGTGGCAATGTCACCCTGGGTTCGCAGCGCGTGCGTCAGGACATCCTGATTGCCGAAAGCCTGCTGGCTCCGTATGACAAGGACAATGTGGCAGCGCTGAAGAACGAGGCCGAACAGATGGCACTGGCGCGCCTGCGCCAGCTCGCCGCGCACGAGGTCGGCCATGCACTCGGGTTTGCGCACAATTTTGCCGCCAGCCGTCAGGGCAATGGTTCGGTGATGGACTACCCGCATCCGCTGATCCGGCTCGGCGCGGATGGCCGCTTGTCGCTGGAGAATGCCTATGGCGTCGGCGTCGGTGCCTGGGATGACTTCGTGGTGGCGCATGCCTATCGCCAGTTCCCGGCGCAGGAAGAATCCTCTGCCCTGGCAGAACTGCGTGCCGGGATTGCCGAGGCCGGGTTCCTCTATGTCAGCGACCAGGATGCACGCGGCCCGGGGGATGCCGAGCCCGATGCGCTGCTCTGGGATACCGGTACCGACACCCTGCAAACCTTTGATGCCCTGCTCGAAGCGCGGCGCAATGCGCTGGCAAATTTCTCCCTCGGCGTGCTGCCGCCGGACCGCCAGATCGGCGAGCTGGAAGCGCGACTGGTGCCGGTGTACCTGCTGCATCGCTACCAGACCGAAGCCGTTGCGCGCCTGCTGGCCGGCGCGAGTTATGCCTATTCCCAGGGTGCCGACAACAAAGCGGGTGTCCGCGTTGTTCCGGCCGAACGCCAGCGCGCCGCGTTGCAACGGCTGGTGGCCACCCTGGGTGCCCGCGAGCTGGGCTTGCCGGATGCCGTGCTTGATCGCATGACGCCCGCTTCGGCGGATTTCGCACGCAATCGCGAGTACTTCTCCGGCAAGAACGGGCCGCTGTTTGATCCGCTGGCGGCGGTAGAGGCCGCAGCAGCGCAGACCACGCAGTTCCTGTTTGCGCCAGAGCGGCTCAACCGCCTGTACTGGCAGCATGCGCGTGATGAGAATTTCCCTGGGGTCGGCGAGGTTCTCGACGCCATCTTTGCGGGTACCTGGCAACACGTTCCGCGCACCAGCGACACGCCTGCCGCCGAAGCCGTGCAGGGTGCCGCAAACCGGGTCGTGCTGGATTCCCTGTTGCACGCGCTCGATGACGGCAAGCTGCATGCACAGGCGGATGCGCTGGTGCGCGAACGCCTGCGCGCTTGGCAGGCCTGGATGTCGCGGTCACGCGGCACCCAGGCAGTCGTTGCCAACCGGGTTGCGGCAGCCGACCTGATTCGCCGCTATCTGGCGGATCCGTCCTCGGTCAAGCTGCGGCCCTTGCCGGAGATTCCACCGGGCGCGCCGATCTGAAATTTTCCCCATGTCGATCGTACTTACCGAATTCGCACGCGCACGCCTGTTTCCATCGGTGCCGCGCGGCAACTCCATTCGCGACTGCACGCCGGAACAGTTCGAGCGGCACCTCAATGATGAGCTGCCGTTTCGCGTGTTGCCGGGCTACGCGCCGTTCTGCGCGTTGCATGTGCACCGCAATTGGACCCCTACGCGCTGCCTCACGGTACCGGTTACCGAGGCCAACCGAAGTCAACTGCGCAGCGCCTATGAGGCGCGCACGCCTGCGGAACTCCCGGTGCTGGTGCGCTGGTTTGAAGGCATCGAAGCGCCCAGGGCCGAATGGCTGATTGCCATTCTCTACAGCCGGGAACAATTGGCCAGGGAAGACACGCCGATTGAAGCGGACTGGGGTGTGGTCGGTTGCCTGTACACGCTGGAACCGGAGGAAATCCCGATGGCACCGATCACCATGATGCGCAATGCGCTGGGTGTGGAAGAAGGCGGTTCCGGCGTGCCGCTGGACGCTGATGCCTATCGACGCAGCGTTGCGTTTTGGGAGCGCAACGCGAATTGGCGGCCTTGAGCTTGCGCTGCGAATTCGGCGCACTCGTGAATGGATGACTTGCGAAGGCGTGTTGGCAGGTGGATGGCCGCTGACTTGAGAGTGGCCTGATTCTTGCCGTCATCCCGGTATCGCGAAGCGCCATCCGCATGGCGGCATCTTTCAGCATTCACCCGCTGCGCGCCGACACCACCGCGTTCCGCGCCCATGCCCTTCACTGTAAAGGCGGCCTTCGCTGCGAAGCTGATCGATTACGCGCTTGATGCGTGGCGGAGGCACCTCGGGAAAGCGCACGCGCAACATGGCGATCTCGAACTGTTGCGGCAACTCATTCAGCACCGCAATACGGATGCGTGCATCCAGTCCACCATCCACGGCCTGCGGTCGATAGCGGGCCACGGCTTCGGCCACCTGCGGCAGGCGCGGCTGGCGCAGGGCCGCCTGCACAGCGGCAAACCAGCGCTGGGTCCAGACATTGGCCAGTTTGCGATTGCCTGCAAAGATGCATTGCACATTGGGAAACAGGGCCGGCAGTTCACCCAAGACGCGCAGCAGGTGTGCGGCAGGCCAGCGGTTGATCCGCTCCGGATTGCCGAAGTCGGCATATTGTGCCTCGATGACCAGTGCCGCGTTCGGCCACGCGGAAAGCTCGCCAAGCTGCTGGTGCAGTCCCTTGAGCTCGCTGAGGTCACCGAGCAGGTTGTCGAGGGTCTTGCGCTCGGCAATCGCCAATGGGCGTTCGTCGTGCATCAGGGCATAGTCGCCAATTGGCAGATTGCGACGCAGCACGGTTGCGTCAGGGAAACTCCAGGGATAGCGCTCCCTGCTGTCGATCACGATGCGCAGCGGCGCCGCCGCGTAGGTGGACAGTTCGGCACGCTTGCTGGACTTGTGCGCGCGAACCGCTGCTTCGGTACGGAAAAAGACCTGCTCGTAGCTGCCGCCGTCGCGGCGTGGTTTCTCCACGATCAGGAATTCGCAGCGCTTGCGTTGCGGACGATCCAAAACCACCGAAAGCTTGCGGCCGAGGCGGGAAAAATGTGCAACCGGAACGCATTCGACTTCGCTCAGGCCCTCATCGGCCGAAGGCTCGCGTTCACGCAGGCAGAACACCTGGGTGCCTGCCCCGGGCCAGGCGGCTTTGGCGCGCACGGCAAACAGGATGCGACCCTGTTGTTCGAGCACGATGCGAAAAGGGAAGCGTGCATCCAGCGTGTTTTGTACAGTCCAGGTGGCGCTCATCGGATTGGCAAGGTGCTCGGGAGTAGAGGAAGCATGCAAGCGTGCTGGCGTGCGCTGCACGCGAAGGTGACATCGGCGCAGTCGGGTCGAATTGTAGGGGAGGACGCACCGCGCGATTGACGCCAGGCGACATGGGCACCGGGGACAAGCAGCTTGTTGGCCGCATTGCGTTTGCGGCAATGCTGGCCTGGATCCGGGCGCGGTCGCTGGGGAATGGCTGGGGCCATCAGGCGCGTGAGGTCAATCTGACGAGCCAACAGGCTATAGTGGGTGATGGCCGGGTTCTCGCAAACCCGGCGCAGGATTGTTTGTTCAGGAAAGTGTGCCCTGGAGCATTTGCCCGTGCTGATCTACCTGTTTCCCCTGCTCGCCCTGGTGATCGCGCTTGTCGTTTTCCTGCGCCTGAATCGGCGTGCGCGTGGACGCAAGTTCCGTGAGTTTGCCATTGCTGCCGGTCACACCCTGCAACTGGAGTCCTGCGGGGGCATCAAGGCAAGCAGCCTGTACGAATACCTGTATGCCTTGGCGTCGGCCATCCGCACCCAGGCCATGCTGCGGGATCTCAAGCTGCGCCCGGGGGAATTCGAACAGGTGGTGACGGATGCCATCGAGTCGGCCTACCTGCTGCAAAGGGACGAGTCAAAACGGGACGCGGCCAGGGGCGCTCTTTCCCTGTTTGCAAGCTGTCTGGATCCGATCGTGAGCAGGACGCTGACGTCCCGCTTCACCCAGGCCGATGCCGGGGACTTCGTGGGTGCCATCGGCGCGGTGACATTGCTTGAAGGCGTGGGCTGGGATTCGCAATCGAATGCCGATCTGGTGACCTGCGCACTGTCTGAGGCATCGCTGGCCAAGGGCGTGGCCGACTATTGGCGCACGGCAAACCAGGCGAGTCGGGATCAACTGGTGTCGGCATTCGAACGCGTGATCGGCAAGGCACTGGATCCTTCCACCGCCAATTACATCCGGCAGCGCGTGTTCGCAGCGCTTGCTGGCAAAGCCTGAGGGACGACGCCCGACTGCGCACGGCTCGTGCGCGCGTTGCAATGCGGGAAGGGGCAGTGATCCACGGTCTTTTTCCAGATCGAAAGCGGGCCATGTGGCGAGGTGCGGCGCGATGTCTTAGGCTCGGCGCATGCGCAAGTCAGCCGTGGGGATGGCGAAATCTGGAGCACGGGCAGGATGCGGCTACGGGTCGGTACTGGCTGCATTGTTGACCCTGAGCGTGGAGTTTGCCCTTGCCGGAACAGCGAGGCCTGTCCCCAGCGTGGATGCGCCACGCGCGTCCTTGCCGCTGGAATTCCCCTGGCGCGCCTGGCGCCTGTTTTCCAGCAACGACCATCTGCCCAACAACCTTGCCTATGCAATTGCCCAGGATGAAACTGGCGAGGTCTATGCCGGACTCGGCGATGGCCTTGCCCGGTATGACGGTGCAAGTTGGGAAAGAGTGGCGTTGCCCGGAGTGCGGGGTGTTCACGCTGTCGGTGCGCTGCTGCTGGGGGCGGATCATTCTCTTTGGGTTGGCACGGATGGCGTAGGCGTGTTTCGTGTGCGAGGCGGCAACGCCGAGCCGGTGCCGGGACTTTCCGCCGAGGCAGGCGTCGTCTACGCACTGGCCGCCGAAGGCGAGAGCGGAGTCTGGGCTGCAACCGACGGCGGATTGGCGCGATGCGATGCGCTGGGCTGTCGAATGTTCGAACCATTGCGGGGCAAGCGCGTGCGCGAAGTCGTGCGCGGCCATGGCCCAAACGGACCGTGCTTGTGGATCGGTACCGGAGGAGAGGGATTGTTGCGCATTGACATCAATGCACACGGCGAACCCGTTCTGTCCGATTTCCTCCTTGATCGTTCCGATGGACTGCCGAACAACTATGTGAAACCCCTCGTGCAGTGGGGTGGCAAGGACGGCCGCGACTTGTGGATCGGAACCGGTCGCGGATTGGCGCGCTTCGACGGTGAGCGACTGGTCCGTTACACGCCGGCCGTGGGGTTTCCGGGCGCGGTACAGGCCATCCTTCCTGGGCGCGGTCGTGATGGTGGGCTGCTCTTTGTTGGCCTGCGCCCGGGAGGGCTTGCGCTGATTCGGGAGGACGGCAGTTGGGGCCTTGCAGGCCAGGCCGAGGGATTGCCTGACAGCGCGGTGCAACATCTCGCATACACCGATATGGGCAGCAGCACGCCCTTGTTGTGGGTGGGTACCGTGGCCGGTGGCATTGCGCGGGCCGATCCGGGACGCTGGCAATTGCTGGATGAACGGCGCGACATCCCGACTCGCGGCATGGTGGGTCTCGGCTCGGTGCGTTTTCCCGATGGCATGGAAACGCTCTGGCTGGGTTCTGCGCGAGCAACCCTGCGCTTGACCCAAACCGGATGGAAGGCGATCGAGGGTATTCCAGAGGACGCGGTTGTCGTTGACATGGCGGCTACGGCGGACGGTTCACTGTGGGTGGCGGCGCAGACCGGCCTGTGGCAATTGAATGGCACCGTGCGCCGCGAATACACGGCCGACAATTCCCAGCTTCCCGCCGTTTATGCCGGCCTGCTTGCAGTGCAATCGAATCCGCTCGGAAGCGACACGCTCTGGGTGGGAACCGGGCATGGGCTGGCACGCTGGAGTGCATCCGAAGGATTGCTCAGGGACGACAGTCACCCACTGCTGCAAGGCGGGCCCGCGATCCGTGCGTTGGCATTCGCACGCCTCGGCCATGATGCTCCGCGCACCTGGGTGGGGCTTGATGAAGGCGTGTTGCATCGGGACGGTGAACGATGGCAGCAAGCAGCGGGCGATTGCCTCGACGGTGCACACGTAACCACGATCATTGGGCACGAAGGTGCCTCAGGCGGAGAAATCTGGATTGGAACCGATGGGCCGGTGTTGCGTCTGCGGACGGGAGCTTGCGAGCGCCTGGAGAACGTGTTTGCCGATGGCTTTGTTGAGCAGATCGGATTCGATCACGAAGGCCGCGCGTATCTGTTTGGCACGGCTGGCGCGGCCCGCCTTGACGGGCCGGGTGATGCTCCCCTGCAATCGCTGCAGGTCACCCGTTATGGCCGGGAAGACGGTCTGGTGGATCGCAATTTCCTGGTTGGACGTGGCGTTGCAAGCGATGAGCGCGGCAGGGTTTGGGTTGCGAGCACGGCGGCCCTCCAGGTGTTCGATCCGCAGTCCGAATCGGCATCTGGCAGCGCGTCGAGTCTGGTCTGGGAGTCGGTGACCGAAGTGGTGCAGGCTCGAGAAATTGCTGAGGGTGCGGATTTGCCGGCAGATGCCTCGCCGCTGGTGTTTTCGGCGCGCTTGCTCGCGTTCGAGCGCGAGGAACATAGCCGCTATCGCGTGCAACTGGTCGGCCTGCAAACCGAACCACAGGCATGGACGGCCGAAAACCGGTTCGAGTTCAGTCGCCTTGCGTCCGGGTCATACGAGGCAAGAGTCTGGGGCCGCGACGCCAATGGCGTCGTCAGTGGTCCCTTGCAGTTTCCGTTCGAAGTGTTGGCACCGTGGTGGCAGCGACCGTGGGCGCTGGTTCTGGGTGCACTGGCGCTTGTTGCCATCGGCTCCCTGTATGGAAGGTGGCGCAACAGGGCATTGCGAATGCGCGCAATGGAGCTCGCCCAGGATGTTGCGATCCGAACCGCGGAGCTTGCCGATGCCAATCTCATGCTGGAGGAAATGTCACGCACCGATGCACTCACCGGCTTGCACAACCGTCGCCATGCACTGGGTGTCTTGCCGGAGCTGGCGAAGGCACAAGGTGAGCGCAGGCGCAGCGGATCGCAGCGGGAACTGCTGCTGGTCCTGATAGACGTGGATCGTTTCAAGGGCATCAACGACACCCGTGGTCATGCCGTGGGTGATCTTGTGCTGCAGGCCGTAGCCACACGCCTGCGTCGGTGCGTGCGGGGAACCGACATGCTGGTGCGCTGGGGCGGTGAGGAATTCCTGCTGGCTCTCGGCGACTGTGAATCGACAGCGGTGGAAGCACGGTTGCGCGATGTGCTGACAACGGTGAGCGATGAGCCGGTCGAGGTCCCGGGAGCTCCCCTGAAAATCTCGATCTCGGCCGGAGCCGCCACCTATCCGGCCCAGGGAGAAGCGGACCAGCGGCCTGCGATGTTGGCGATCGAAGCGGCCATTGCACAGGCAGATCGTGCCCTGTACGAGGCCAAGCATCGAGGTCGCGATCGCGCGGTGCTGGTTGTTGACGGTGCCGAAGCGGTGGCCGAGCCGTCGCGTTGGACAGAATTCGGGCGACTGGCCTGAGGCAGCGCTGATCCTGTTTCGCTTGTCCCGAGTTTGTCGTGTCCCGGGTTTTCCGAAAGGTGAGCGTGTCAGGGCTTGACTCAGTTCATGGTTTGACAGGCACATCACAAGCGGAAGCGGCGACAATCCAGGGTGTTCGTGAAAAGAAAAACCCGCGGATCGCTCCGCGGGTTTTCCTGATCATGTCAGCGCAGGCTCAGTAACGGTAATGCACTGGCTTGTACGGGCCTTCCACTGCCACGCCGAGATAGTCGGCTTGTTCCTTGGTCAGCGTGGTCAGCTTCACGCCGATCTTTTCCAGATGCAGGCGTGCGACTTCCTCATCCAGCTTCTTCGGCAGGATGTAAACCTTCGGCTGGTAGCTGTCCTTGTTTGCCCACAGGTCGATCTGCGCGAGGGTCTGGTTGGAGAACGAGTTGGACATGACGAAGCTCGGGTGGCCGGTGGCACAACCGAGATTCACCAGTCGGCCTTCGGCCAAAAGGAAAATCGCGCGACCGTCCTTGAACGTGTACTTGTCAACCTGCGGCTTGATATTGGTCTTGGCCGCACCGGAGGCGTTCAGCGCATCAACCTGGATCTCGTTGGCGAAGTGGCCAATGTTGCAGACGATGGCCTGGTCCTTCATGGCCTGCATGTGTGCGAGGGTAAGTACATCCTTGTTGCCGGTGGTGGTGACATAGATGTCGCCACGGCCCAGGGTGTTCTCGACGGTGTTGACCTCGAAGCCTTCCATCGCCGCCTGCAACGCATTGATCGGATCGATTTCGGTGACCACCACGCGGCAACCGTAGGCGCGCAGCGAGTGCGCCGAGCCCTTGCCGACGTCGCCGTAACCGCAGACCACGGCCACCTTGCCGGCCAGCATCACGTCCATCGCGCGCTTCAGGCCATCGGCCAGCGACTCGCGGCAGCCGTACAGGTTGTCGAACTTCGACTTGGTGACCGAGTCGTTGACGTTGATCGCCGGCACCAGCAGCTTGCCCTGTTCCAGCATCTGGTACAGAC
>SSEV01000196.1 GCA_008015095.1 Lysobacteraceae bacterium
CATCCCGCCGAACTTGTTGCGCCACAGATAGAACGCGCCTTCGCTAAACCCATGCTTGCGCGTCAGCTCCTTCAACGGCACGCCCGCCTCGGCCTCGCCGAGAAAGCCGATGATCTGCTCTTCCGAATACCGCTTCTTCATGTCCAATCTCCTTAGGTTGGGGAATTGGACTCTAGATCCGGCTGCTACTCAAAATCGGGGGGACGTCGCAGATCATCGATGTTGATGACTGATTCGGCTGATCAGATTCCATAAAGCGCTATATCTCATTGAAAAAAAAGAGAATATTTGGGCTGCGGGAGCGGCTGCCCCACAAGGCCACGCCTCAGGGCCACAGATGGCCCATGCTCGCGAAGCGTTGGCTTGATATCGGCAGACTCGTCATCAGCTTGACCCGATCAAGGCCCTGGATTCGTCGCCCCAGGGGAGGGGGTGTAAAATTGTCGTCGGCAAGCCTGAACTGAGCCGGCTTCGATATCGGGCATGGTGGGTTTCGATTCGCGAGCTTACATCTGCATTGGAATTCACCGGTTACCATTCCCGATGCCGTAACGCCCTCTTAAGTTTGCACGCAAATCGAATAAAATCAGAAAGTTGAATCGCATTCGAAGCAAGCGCTACGTCCCATGGACCAACAAACCGACGAACTGCAGGCTCGATCGATCACCGACTTCCCTTCCCCCCGCGACAGGAGTTTCGAGTGCCGACATGGCTAGTGACCGGCGGTGCCGGTTTCATCGGTGGTAATTTCGTATTGGAAGCCGTGTCCCGCGGCGTTCGAGTCGTCAATCTCGATGTTCTGACTTACGCGGGCAATCTCGACACTCTCGCCGCCATCGCCGATTGCGACGGGCACGTCTTCGTCCGAGGCGACATCGGCGATCGTGCTCTGGTGGCTTCAGTGCTTGCCGAGTATCGCCCCGACACCATCGTCAATTTCGCAGCCGAAAGCCATGTCGACCGTTCGATCGATGGGCCGGCCGCTTTCGTCCAGACCAATGTCGTCGGTACCTTCAACCTGCTGGAATGCGCGCGCGACCACTGGAAGCATCTGGGGCAATCCGAGAGGGAAAGTTTTCGTTTTCTGCACGTCTCTACCGATGAGGTATACGGATCGCTCGGTGCGACCGGCAAATTCACCGAGACCACGCCCTATGCGCCGAATTCGCCGTACTCGGCTTCGAAAGCCGCATCGGATCACCTCGTGCGCGCGTTTCATCATACCTACGGCCTACCGGTGCTGACCACCAACTGCTCGAATAATTACGGGCCGTACCAGTTTCCCGAAAAACTGATTCCTTTGATCATTGCCAGGGCCTTGGCCGGCGAGGCCTTACCGGTGTACGGCGATGGCCGCAATGTGCGCGATTGGTTATACGTGGGGGATCATTGCGCCGCGATCCGCACCGTGCTCGAACGGGGGAGGATCGGCGAAACCTACAATGTCGGTGGCGATGCCGAGCGTGAGAACATCGTGGTAGTGAAGACTATTTGCGCCCTGCTCGACGCGCGACGCCCGCTCGCTGATGGGCGTGATCGCGAAACATTGATCACCTTCGTCAAAGACCGCCCAGGTCACGATCGGCGTTATGCGATCGATGCGACCAAACTGCAGGGGGAGCTCGGTTGGGCGCCTTCGGTCACGTTCGAGGAAGGGATCGCCCGCACGGTCGATTGGTATCTCGACAACCAGGCCTGGGTGCGGCGCGTGCTCGACGGCAGTTATCGGCTCGAACGGATCGGAGGTGTGGCATGACTGCTGTGCGGCGCGGCATCATTCTGGCTGGCGGTTCGGGTACGCGGTTGTATCCGATCACCCAGGCGGTCAGCAAACAACTGTTACCGGTCTACGACAAACCGATGATCTATTATCCGCTCAGCGTGCTGATGCTGGCGGGCATACGCGAAGTCCTGGTGATCAATACGCCGCACGAGCAAGCGCTGTTCCGGGCGCTGCTCGGCGACGGCTCGCAGTGGGGCATGCGTATCGAGTACGCCGCGCAACCCAGTCCGGACGGCCTCGCGCAGGCGTATCTGATCGGGCGAGATTTCGTTGGTGGCCGTCCGAGTTGCCTGGTGCTCGGCGACAATATTTTCCATGGTCCGGGTCTGACCAGGATGCTGCGCGATGCCGATGCGCTGGAGCGCGGCGCTACAGTCTTCGGGTATTGGGTCAGCGATCCGGAACGTTACGGCGTGGCCGAATTCGACCCTGCAGGCAGAGTGATCGGCCTGGAAGAGAAGCCGCCCAAACCGAAATCCAACTACGCCGTGACCGGCCTGTATTTCTACGACGGCCGCGCAAGCGATTTCGCCGAAACTCTCAAACCTTCGGCGCGCGGCGAGCTCGAAATCACCGATCTCAACCGCTGTTATCTTGATGAGGGCACGCTGCATCTGCAGCAGCTCGGCCGAGGCTATGCGTGGTTGGATACTGGCACGCATCAGTCATTGCTCGAGGCGTCGAACTACATCGAAACCATAGAAGCGCGTCAGGGGTTGCGCGTATGCTGCCCCGAAGAGATCGCGTGGAATAACGGTTGGATCGACGCCGTGCAGCTCGAACGGTTGGCCCGTCCGTTGTCCAAGAATGGTTATGGTCAGTATCTGCTCGGTCTCGCCGAACGAGGCTTTGTGCCGTGAAAGTGATCGAAACCGATCTGCCCGATTGCTTCGTCGTTGAACCGCACGCCTTCGGCGACGATCGCGGTTCCTTTTACGAGTCTTTCAATCTCGACAAACTCGCGCCGCGAGGCTGGCGTCCGCATTTCGTTCAAGGCAACGTCTCCACATCCGTGCGTGGTGTTCTGCGTGGCCTGCATTATCAGTGGCCGAATCCGCAGGGCAAGTATGTTTCGGTGGTCGAAGGCGAGGCTTGGGACGTGGCGGTGGATATCCGACGCGGTTCGCCCACGTTCGGCCGCTGGACGGCGGTGGTGCTCACTGCCGAGAATCGCAAACATTTCTGGATACCAGAAGGCTTCGCCCATGGCTTCGTCGCGTTGAGCGAGCGTACCGTATTCTCGTATCTGTGCACGGCGACCTATGACCGCGATGCCGACTCCGCCATTCGCTGGGATGACGCCGCATTAGCTATCGACTGGCCAATAGCTTCTCCGATCCTGTCCGAAAAAGATGCGCGCGCACCGTTTCTTGCGGAGGTGCTGCCTGAACGTCTTCCGCTCTACGGGGGCTGATCGGAATCGTATGCGCATCCTGCTCTTCGGCGCCAATGGCCAGGTCGGACGCGAGTTGCGGCGCAGCTTGGCATCGTTGGGCGAAATCGTCATGGCCACTCGTGACGGCGCGTTGGAGGAAGGAGGCGCGTGCGAATTGGCCGACTTCGACCAGCCGCAGATGCTGGGCGCGTTGATCGCGAGCGTCGCTCCGGATATCGTGGTCAATGCGGCAGCCTACACGGCGGTTGACCGCGCCGAACAGGAATCCGAGAAGGCATATCGCGTCAACGCTGAGGCCCCACGCATGATCGCCGAAGCCTGTGCGGCGCGCGCTGCTTTCTTGGTGCATTACTCCACCGACTACGTGTTCGACGGTGGAGGTTTTCGGCCCTATCGCGAAGAAGATCCGACTGCGCCGCTCGGCGTGTACGGTGCGAGCAAGCTTGCCGGCGAAGAGGCGATTCGCGCCAGCGGCGCGCGCTCGATGATCTTGCGCACCGCATGGGTCTACGCGGAGCATGGCAGGAATTTTATGCGCACCATGTTGCGACTCGCCGCCGAGCGCGATGAGTTGCGGGTCGTCGCCGACCAGGTCGGAACGCCGACATCAGCGGCATTGATCGCAGATGTCACGGCGCAGGCGCTGTCGCGCCCAGCGCCGCTGTCCGGGCTCTGGCATCTGGCCGCTTCAGGCGAAACCAGCTGGCACGGGTTCGCCGAAGCCATCGTCAGCGGTGCGTACGATCGCGGGTTGATTCCGCGGCGTACGCATGTGACCGCGATCGCCGCCGCCGACTACCCGACGCCGGCGATGCGGCCCGCGTATTCCCGGCTCGATACCGCCAAGTTGTGCCGCGATTTCGCTATCGTGCCGCCGGACTGGCGAGAAGCTCTCGACGTAGTGCTTGACCACGTCAAGACGGCATGACTCGATTCGTTCATCCGACCATTCTTGGTTACATGCATGGGGGTTCCATGAAATTCGCACCGATCGTCGCTTCGTTTTTGTTGCTGTCCACGATGCAGATCTTCGCGCAAACACCGAAACCGCACGAAGTAGAAGATTTCATCCGTAAGGCGAAATTCAATGAGATCAAGATTTCGCCGACCGGCGAGTTCTATGCGGCGACCGTGCCGATCGAACATAAGACCGCGCTGGTGATTCTGCGTCGCGCCGATAACAAGCTGGTGTCGTCACTGAGCATCCCCGGTGCGCGTTCCCATGTGGGCGAGTTTTGGTGGGTCAACGATGAGCGCGTGCTGATCAGCGCTGTCGAGAAATTCGAAGGCATAGAGCGCCCAAGTCTGACAGGCGAGCTTTATGCCGTTAATGCCGATGGCGGCAAAGGCGAAATGCTGGTCGGCGCTCGTGTCCAGGGCGAAGGCCCAGGCACCCGTGTCCAGCCGAAGAAAGTGGAGATGGTAGCCGCAAGCCTGGTCGATGACCTGCCGAACGACGACAAGTACGTGATCATTTCCGTGTTTCAGCTGGGCGTCAGTGATCCGTACGCCAGGGTCGAGCGCTTGAACGTCTATACCGGCCATCGGGTGCCGATTGCGCAAGCGCCGATCAGAAACGCCAGTTACGTCACCGATAACGCGGGGAACGTCCGGTTCGCCATCGGCTCTGATATCGATTTGAGTCGCCGTCTTTACTATCGCGAGGCTGCCGGCGGCGAATGGAAGCTGCTCAACGACAGCGCCAAGACCGGCTTGGCCCAGTATCCCCTCGGTTTTTCCGGCGACGACAAAATTGCATATCTCCTAGTCGAGCATGAGACTGGACCTAACTCGGTCGTCGCTTGGACAGTGTCGAGCGATGAACGGAAGCAGATTTTCCGCGACGATGACACTGATCCTCAACCGGTTTATTACAACGGAAAGCTGGCGGGTTACGAGATGATGGACGGCCTCCCACGCAAGGAGTTCATCGATCCGCAATCGGTGCCGGCCAAGCTGTATAGAAAGCTGGAAAAGGCATTTAAAGGTCAGAACGTATTCATCACTTCGACGACCACTGATGGCCGCATTGCGCTGGTATTGAGCGAGAGTGACCGTAATATCGGTGATTTTTTTGTATTCGACACGACCACAAATAAAGCAGATTACCTGCTCAGCCGCAAGGACTGGATCGACCCACAGCGGGCAGCGGACAGCAAGCCCGTCAGCTTCAAGGCGCGAGATGGCCTCGACGTGCGTGGATACCTGACTTCGCCTGTAGGTGGAGAAGCCAAGAATGCACCATTGGTCATTCTGATCCATGGCGGCCCATTCGGAATTTATGACAGTTGGGGCTTCGACAAAGATGCGCAGTTGCTTGCTGCACACGGTTATGCGGTGCTGCAGGTGAACTACCGTGGCTCAGGCAATCACGGGCACGCTTTTGAAGCGGCAGGCAAGCGTCAGTGGGGGCGCGCGATGCAGGACGACATCACCGATGCGACCCAATGGGCGATCCGGCAGGGGATCGCCGATCCGAAGCGGATTTGCCTCTACGGAGCCAGCTATGGTGGATACGCATCGTTGATGGGCGTGGCCAAGGAGCCCGACCTCTATCGTTGCGCCATCGGCTATGTAGGAGCGTATGACCTGCCCACGATGCACACGATGGGCGATATTCAGGAAAGGGGATCTGGCGAGGCCTTTATCGAAGAATGGATCGGGTTGAAAGAGAACCTTGTCGAAGTTTCGCCCAATCGGATTGCAAACCGGATCAAAGTGCCGGTGTTCCTCGCGGCTGGTGGCGAGGATGATCGTACTCCGATGAAGCATACCGAATTGATGGAGAAGGCTTTGCGCGAAGCGAACGTCCCGGTGGAAGCAATCTACTACCCGACCGAGGGCCACGGCTTCTATAAGCTGGAAAACGAGCGCGAGTTCTACGGCAAGATCCTGACTTTCCTGAGCAAGCACATCGGCGGACGGATGCCGGTGATCGAGAATCAACCAGCTAAAAAATAATTTCCATCAAGCGGCGAATGCATATCGATCGCAAAAAAGCGTATTCGAGGCATTTAGCAGAAAGCACATTCCACTATCGGCATGCACCGGCCGCGATTCAGCCGCGTATTGGTCAGAATCGCGGCCGGTGCCTTGCATAGCATCCAGGGTTGTTGTGTCGCGCCCCAATGATGGCATGTCCAGATCGACTCGCTGCGATCACTCGGACAGTGGTCATCCGGATGATGGTGAGATCCTCTCCGGGCCACAGAAGAGAACGAATGGGCGATATCGGGCTTGGAAGATCATCCAGGACGCGTTGAACAGCCCTGAATACGCCCCGCAGTTGAGCCGATGCCAGCAGCATCAATCCCAAGCGGAATTGGCGCGAACGGCATAGCCGCCTGACACGACAGCCACCAGTTCTGCAGTGACTTCTCTAGCGCAGCTGGGGAAAAATTGCATATGTGGCTATTCGAAATCTCTATATGCGCATGTCCGAAAGCGCTTGCGACGAATCTGTCTTACACGCCGTTGGCTTATCGCTGCGGTTGTTTATCGTTGCGCTCGCGATTTATCGGCGGCTCGCTGGCCCCATACCAACGGACAGGTGTGTTTTTTTGCCGCGCGCAATGCCGCGCGGAATGCGCACATAGGTATCGGGTATAGAGATAACGAGATCTTTGTACAATCCCAAGCACAGTGCCGACGCGCTGAACAGGGGCTGACATCGGTCGGCAGAAAAAATCACGTATCGAAACGTATCGACAAGGACTTCGTCATGGAGACTATGGCTTCTCCAGATGGCGCGCTGGCGCGCCCCGAACAAGATCAGCATGAACCTCTCGGCCCGATATTCGCGCTATCTCCGACTCAGGAAGCGATATGGCTGATGGGCCAAATGGCCCCTCATAGTCGTGGGTTCTATAACATTTGCCTGGCCCTGCGGACATTGGACGCACTGGATGTCGACGCCTTCCGCAGGACGGTAGATGTCCTGGCGTCGAGGCACGAGATGCTCAGGGCAAGTATCCGTGAGATCGGAGGGAAGGTCTGCCAGGTGATCGAGCCCGAACACCGGATTCGCGTCGAGTTGTGCGAAGTGACGGATCTCGGCGCTTTCTGGTTGCAGGAGCGGATCAACAAAGATCGTCAACGCCCGTTTGAAGCGGATGCGCCCGCTTTGATGAGGGTCGACCTGTATCGCGACCCGGACGGCAAGTGCGTGATCCTGATCGTCATCGATCATCTGATCAGCGATGGCTGGTCGTATTGGCATCTGATAGAGGAAATCGGGGAAATCTATCGGGCGCTGTGCGCTGATGAAGAGCCCGCGCTGGAACCCGCATCAGGATATTCTTTCCCGGAGATTATCGCCGAACAGCGCGACTGGCTTGATACGCCGCAGGCGTGCAGGCAACTGGAGTATTGGCGTTCGGAATTGTCGCAGCCATATCCCGCTGAAATGTTTCGGCCCGACCACGAGCCTAATAGCGGCCAAGTGGAGGTCAGAGATACGCGTTACCGCCTGTTGAGCGCTGAGCAGGCTAATGGGCTTCGAACGATAGCCGAAACGCACGGGATTTCCATGTTCGCGCTGTTGTTGTCCACTTATTTCGCGCTTGCATACCGCCTGACAGGCGAGAGCAGGATGGCGATTGGCTCGTCGATGCCTGGCCGAAGAGCGCCATGGGCCGATGTCGTCGGTTGTTTCGTGAATGAAGTGGTCCTTCGTGCGGAGGTCTCGGGCGACGAAACAATCGAAGATTTGGCCAAACGCCTGAATTCGAGCGTCTGGCGCGCGATCAAACATCAGCACTATCCGTTGAGCGAGATTCTCGGCCATTTCCGCGATGAGGGGCGCGGCACGATTCGTTCGCATTTTCAATCGATTTTCGTGTTCCAGAATGCACGCAGGGCCGCGCATTTGCGCAATCTTGCGCTAAGCCTGAACCCGGATCGCGTGGTCCGGTGGGGCGGCATCGGCTGTGTGCCATACGGACGCTATCAGATCACATCGGGCGCGGGCACGGACCTTCATGTCGAAGTATGCGAGACAGACGAATCGTATTTCATCGGCATCGATTTCGATTGCGGTAGGTTCGATTCTGGAACCGTTGAAACGCTGCTTCAATGCTGGGTAACCCTGCTTGGCGATGTGGTCGAGAATGCGGCCGGTGCGCGCGTTGCCTCGATATCCGAGCTCAAGGTGGTGAACGAGGGCGAGCGTGATCATCTTCTGACGATCGGCAGTGCCGAAGAGAAAGAAGTATCGAATTTGCTGGTGCATGAATGGTTCGAAATATATGCGCGCCAGCAACCGGATTCGTTATCAGTCCGTCATATTGACAAGTGTCTGAGCTATGGCGAACTGAACGCTCAGGCAAACCGCCTCGCGCATGTATTGCGAGAAGAGGGCGTGGGCCCGGAAATGTTAGTGGGGATCTGCCAATCCAGAACGCCTGATTTGTTGGTGTCTGTTTTAGGGGTATTGAAAGCCGGTGGCGCATATTTGCCGTTGGACGCCGAATACCCGGTCGAACGCTTGCGCGAAATTCTTACGGACGCGCGCCCCCGAGTCATACTGACAGATGCGGCATGCGTTGGTGCAATTGATGCGGCGCTCAAGAATGAGACAGCGCTTCCTGTGCAAGTCTGGACGCTGGAATCGTGCGCATGCAAATGGGCGGCGTATCCGGCCGAAAATCCGGACAGGGCAAAAATCGGATTGTGTCCTGAGAATTTGGCCTATGTGATCTATACGTCGGGAACCACTGGCCGCCCGAAAGGTGTGATGGTGGAGCACCGCAATATCGCGGCTTTGCGTGATGCGTGGGGCAGCGCCGATAACCCGCATGCCGGGCAAGTGCATCTGCAGATGGCTGGTTTTACTTTTGATGTTTTCGTTGCGGACTGCGTGCGCGCACTGACTTACGGAGGCGCGTTGGTGCTATGCCCTCGTGAAATCATCGCTGACCCGCCCGCGTTGTATCGGCTAATGCGAAAGCAACGAGTTGAATTCGCGGATTTCGTGCCAGCTGTATTGAATCCAATGCTGCAGTACCTGGAGGAAAGTTCCGGCGATTTGCGCTTCATGCGCACAATACTGTGTGGATCCGATGCGTGGCCGGCGGAATCCGCCAGACGGCTCCGCAGGCTTTGCGGAGAATCCGTTCGTATCGCGAATGCCTATGGTCTGACTGAGACGACTGTGGACAGCATGCGCTATGAGATCGAGAAGAATGCTTCTTCCGATGACGGCGTTTTGCCGATTGGCCGACCTCTGCGGAATGTGCGCGTCTTGATTCTTGATAAGCAAGGCGGGCTTACGCCATATGGCATGGTGGGGGAGATTTACATAGGAGGGGCGGGTGTCGCGCGCGGGTATTTGAACCGTCCGGAGCTGACGGCGGAGCGCTTTGTGGAGGATCCGTACAGCGGACGTGCGGGCGCTCGGATGTACCGGACGGGGGATCTGGGCCGTTACCGAGCGGATGGAGCGATCGAGTTTTTGGGCCGCAATGATTTTCAGGTGAAGGTTCGCGGTTTCCGGATTGAGCTTGGCGAGATTGAGGCGCGTCTGGTGCAG
>SSEV01000249.1 GCA_008015095.1 Lysobacteraceae bacterium
CCGCACCACCGCATGGTTGCCGGCGACGTTCAACCACAGCGGTGTCACCGCGGGTAGTTGCGCCACCTGCCATAACGGCACCACGGCGACGGGCAAGCCCTCGAACCATCTGCCGACGACGCAATCCTGCGACGCCTGCCACCGCACCACCGCATGGCTGCCGGCGACGTTCAACCACAGTGGCGTCACCGCAGGCAGTTGCGCCACCTGCCATAACGGCACCACGGCGACGGGCAAGCCCTCGAACCATCTGCCGACGACGCAATCCTGCGATGCCTGCCACCGCACCACCGCGTGGTTGCCGGCGACATTCAGTCACAGCGGCGTCACCGCGGGCAGTTGCGCCACCTGCCATAACGGCACGACCGCCACCGGCAAGGCGGCCAATCACTTCATCACCACCAGGTCCTGCGATGCGTGCCATCGCACGACGGCATGGCTGCCGCTGACGACTTATTCGCATGTGTCAGTCGGATACCGCCCGCATCAGGCGGGGCTGAGTTGTACTTCCTGCCACACCACCAATAACGAAGTCATCGCCTGGAGATTCGCGTCCTATCGTCCGAACTGCGCCGGATGCCACGCCAGTAATTTCAAGGCCGACTCCCACAAGAAAGTCGATTCGCCGAAGATTCTTTACACGGTGCAGGAGTTGCAGGACTGTTCGGGCAGTTGTCACGAATACACGGACGCGACCTTCTCCACGATCAGAAGAACCAGAACCGGCGAGCATCGCTCGACCGATGGCGATTTCTGATCCCGTCGAACCCATCCCCCCGATCCCGATGACGAAAAAACGCGCGAACCCGCTCCGGCCCCGTATTGCCCGCCTCGCCCTGTGTATCGCGCTGGCGACTGCTTCGCCCATGGCGGCGGCACAGATTTTCGATGACCTGACGGTGCGGTCGCAGTCGCCGGAGACGACCCAGGTCTCGATCCAGTTCAATGCCAAGGTTCGATTCAAGCGCGCGGTCGTATCGTCGACCAACGATCTGGTCACTATCTATTTCGAGATCTCCGGCCTGACCGGCGATGGCCGTTCGGTGTTCGAGGAATCGAGAAAGTGGAGTGGCTCCGATCTGGCGCCGTCGTTCCAACTACGCTATTTCAGCGCCAGCAACCAGCCCGCCGAGAAGCGACTGGAGATCACCTTCAAGAATCCGGTCGAGGGCATCAAGGCGGGGCCCGGCGCCGACGAACAAAGCTTCGTGTTGACGTTCCGCAAACCGGCGGGCGCGATCGTCAGACCGGATGCCGTCGCAGGCCCCAAACCGGTCAGCCTGCCGCCCGAAACAGCAGTGACCGGGATATTGTCCGAACCGGACCGACTTCAGGCGGAAATGATCACCGTCGCTCGCGCTGCGTTCCAACGCGGTGATTACGAGAACGCGATCGCACAGTTGAACAAGTTGCTCAACACGCCGCCGGGGTTGTTTTCACAGGAGGCGCAGGAACTGATCGGATACGCTCGCGAAGGTCTCGGCGAGACCAAGCGCGCGCAGGCCGAATATGCGTTGTATCTGCGCTTGTACCCTGATAGCGAAGGGGCCAAGCGCGTCAACGCGCGTCTGGCCGTCCTCAATGCGGCACCGGCGACCGAGACGACGGCGTCTGCGCCACGCGCCAGAAAACCGGTGACCACTTCCTGGGGTGGCGTCTCGCAGTATTACTACGGTGGCAAATCCAAGATCCGCGATGAGTTCACCATCGTCGATCCGATCAGCGGCGCCACCCAGATCGATACGCAATCGCTCAGTTCGACCGACCAGTCGGCGGTGGTGACTGACGTCAACTACAACCTGCGCCATCGCGGCGCCGCATGGGACACGCGGGTGACGGTTCGCGACACCTATCGGCACAGTTTCATCGAAGATCAGCCCAATCGTAACCGGTTGTCTTCCGCGTACGTGGATCTCAAGCACGAGAACAGCCGTTTCGCGACTCGGTTGGGGCGGCAGACCGCGACCAGCGGTGGCGTGCTCGGTCGCTTCGATGGTGCTGTCGCCAGCATCGGACTGCGTTCAGACAAGGTCCGCGGCGGCGTGGAAGCCGGGCAACTGGTCGATCCCGGCTTGGGTGGCGACAAACGCTTCTATGGCGTGACGTTCGATGCGGATCGGTTGCGCGACAGCATCGGCATCGGTTTCTTCGCAACCCAGCAGAATGCGTCCGGCGATCTCGATCGGCGCGCGGTCGGTGGCGAGTTCCGCTATTTCGCCGACAACCGCACGATGTTCGGCCTGGTCGACTACGACGTGTTCTTCGGCAAGCTCAATATCGCCTCGGTTCAGGGCAACTTCGGCTGGGGGCGGAAATTCGGGGTCAATTTCCTTTACGACTACCGGCGCTCGCCCAGCCTGCAGATGACGAACGCGCTGCTGGGCCAGCCGCAGGCCACGCTCAGTGAACTTTCGCAGACGCTTTCGCAGGAGCAGATCAAGCAGCAGGCCATCGGCCTGACGCCGGTCGCCCGCTCGTCCTCACTCGGTGTGACCTCGGCGCTGTCATCGAAATGGCAGATTTCGGCCGATTACCGCTTGTCCAGCGTCAGCGCGACGACCGCCACGCCGACGTTGCCGGCATCAGAACCGACCGGGCACATCAAGACCACCAGCATGCAGCTCATCGGCACCGGCGTGTTCTCACCCTCCGATGTTTTCGTGGTCAACTCCAGCTATCTCACCAGCCGCGCCTACAACGCCTGGCTGATCGGCCTGTCGAGCCGGATGAAAATCGGCGACGCCTGGACGGTGGAGCCGGGGATCAAGTACTACGTCCAGGACAACGCATCGGGCTCGAAGTCGGAGCGATTCGCTCCGGTCGGGCGTTTCGCCTACAAGCGGAACGAACACCTCTCGTTCGAAGCCGAATTCAACCTTGAACGCACCCGAACGGAAGCCGATGCCAGCAAGGAAGACCTGCTCTCGCTGTTCTACTACGCGGGCTATCGCTACGATTTCTGATGCCGCCGCCATGGAAGCCTGCACAAGACAGGCTGCTCCGATCGACGAATGGGGCGGCGATGGAGACGCAGGATCTTTCGACGCGTCGAGCGATGCTTCGAGATATAGAGAATGCGCCGCTGCAGGCGACGCTTCGTGAGGGGCGACGATCCTGCCGATCGACTAGAGGTTAGGCCGAACTGCGATCTGTCGAATCGCTCGGGTTTTCTCAACGCTCTCCGCAGTTGCGCCGGATGTCGGCACTGCGGCGAGGCTTCTTGTTATTGAATCTGGCGGAGAGAGCGGGATTCGAACCCGCGAAGCGGGGTTTAGCCGCTTACACACTTTCCAGGCGTGCTCCTTCAACCACTCGGACATCTCTCCGCATTCTGAGGCTTACGTCTTCGACCAGCACCCTATCGCATTGATGCGGGTCAGATCGAAGTTCGCCGGCTCCGCCCTGAGGCGGTGAATCCATCCACGCTCAGGGCCGCAAATTCTAGCTCCGACGGGTACTTGGAACAAGCAATCCGGCGTGGCCGAGAGATCGGCCTAGAACCTGTTGACGCGCTCAATCGCGTTAACAGGCCCTGACCCGGGGGGCGCCAGCCTACCCATGGCACAATGGCGGTCCGATCGCTCCGTCCTTGCCGCGTCCGTGGCGGCCCGTCCCTCATGTCCTACCTCGTGCTCGCCCGTAAATGGCGCCCCAAGCGTTTCGCCGAACTGGTGGGGCAGGAGCACGTCGTCCGCGCGTTGACCAACGCGCTGGACTCCGGCCGGGTCCATCATGCTTTTCTCTTTACCGGCACCCGGGGCGTGGGCAAGACCACCATTGCCCGGATCTTCGCCAAATCGCTGAATTGCGAGCGCGGCACCTCGGCCGAACCTTGCGGCGAATGCAACGCCTGCCGCGATATCGACGCCGGTCGTTTCATCGACCTGCTCGAAATCGATGCGGCCAGCAATACCGGCGTGGACGATGTGCGCGAGGTGATCGACAACGCGCAATACATGCCCTCGCGCGGCCGGGTCAAGGTCTATCTGATCGACGAAGTGCACATGCTGTCGAAATCGGCGTTCAACGCGTTGCTGAAGACGTTGGAGGAGCCGCCAGGACACGTGAAATTCCTGCTCGCGACCACCGACCCGCAAAAATTGCCGGTAACCGTGCTCTCTCGTTGTCTGCAGTTCAATCTGAAACGTCTGGAAGAGCCCCAGATCCAGGGACAGATCACCCGGATCCTGCAGGTCGAAGGCATCCCGGCCGAAGCGGGCGCGATCCGCCAATTGTCCAAAGCCGCCGACGGCAGCCTGCGCGATGGCTTATCCCTGCTGGATCAGGCCATCGCGTACACCGGCGCCGGGGGCGATGGCGCGATGCTGACCGATGCCGGGGTCGCGACCATGCTCGGCACCGTCGACCGGACCCGGATCGGTGCGTTGCTCGATGCGCTACTCGCGGCCGACGGCGCGCGGCTTTTGGCTGAAGTGGCCGCACTGGCCGATTTTTCGCCCGACTGGTCCGGTGTGCTCGATGCCTTGGCCGAAGCGCTGCATCGGATTCAGGTGCGGCAACTGGTGCCTGCGGCGGAGATCGAGGCCGATCACATTCAGGTCGACGTCCTGGCCTCGGGCCTGCGTCCCGAGATCGTGCAGCTCTGGTACCAGATGGCGCTGCAAGGGCGGCGTGATCTGGCGCTTGCGCCGAGTGCGCGGGCCGGATTCGAGATGACGGTGTTGCGCATGCTCGCCTTCCGCCCAGGAGATGCGGGCGCGCCCTCGGCCGAAGCGTCCGCGGCGACGCCTGCGCGCAGCGGCCCCGAAGCGGCCCGGGCGGCGTTGGCCGCCGACACGACGCGTGCCGAGAGGCAACAGCGCCCGTTGCCGCCTCAAGCCATGATCGATGCGCCGCTGCAGAAGTCGCCGCCATCTTCGGCCACGCAACCACCGTATGCCGTCCCCGCCGCTGCCCAGACGGCAGCGCCGCCCGCAGTGCAGATCGATCACGATCGCTGGCTAGATCTGGTCGACAACTGCGGCCTGCGCGGTCCCGCGCGCGAACTCGCCGCGCATGCCGCCTTTGTCGCTTACGCTGAGGGCGTGTTGCGTCTATCGCTCACGGCCGATGACGATCATCTACGCAGCCCGGCGCTGATCAAGGCGTTGAGCGATGCCGTGTCGGCGCAACTCGGTGGTCCGGTGCAACTGCGGTTCGAGCTAGGCAAAGCCGCCAGCGCCGAAACCCTGCATCAACGCAACGAGCGCCAGCGCGACGCCAAACAATCCGTGGCCGAGGATACGTTCATGGCCCATCCCGATGTGCAGCGACTGATCCAGCAGCAGGGGGCGACCCTGGTGCCTGATTCCATCCGACCTTTCGAAGACTGACCCTAAGAGAACGCTCCCATGCGTGGAAACATCGCCCAA
>SSEV01000236.1 GCA_008015095.1 Lysobacteraceae bacterium
ACCATTGGCATCCGCGTAAGTCAATGACTGAATGTCGGTGCCGACCGTGGCGTACAGCGAAAGCGTAATCGTGGTCGGCGTAATCGACTTCACCGTCATCGCATGGGCAGTGACTGTGATATCGACGGCCGCTCCGCCGCAGGTTTGTGTCGTCGCATCTGCACTTGATGCTTTGGCGCTCTTCACGGGATCGACGACCTGCGGCTCGCAGTCGCGGCCGGTGCAATCACAGGGATTTTCCCAACTCACGGTATCGCGCACGTTCATCAAGAGATCAGACGTGGCATCACCGTTGAAGTCTGCCAGTTGCATGAAGCCGCCCTTCGGCGAAGGGGCGATCATGGCACGGTTACAGGTGTAGTCTGCTTCTGCGCAACGCGGATCCGGCGCAGGGCTGAGGTTGGCCAACGGCATGTCGAGCACGACGGCACGCTCAGCCCCCCAAGCGAAGCCCGTGCTGGTGCGCTCCATCAACCGCGCCGCGGCCGCTTCGCGACCATTGCTATACACCACATCGGTCAAGCCGTCGCCGTTGAGATCGGCCAGTTGCACTTGACGATTAGGAATATCGTTAGACGGAATGGCAGGGGACAGATTCGCGATCAGATTCTGACTGTCGTCGAACACTTTGGCGCCTCTGCGCCCCACGGACGGATACAAGCGCCATCCTTCGCTGCCGGTGCTGGAAATGAACAGGTCGTCACGGCCGTCGCCGTTGTAATCCAACAACTGCCAACCACCGTCACCACGCTGGTCGATCCCGGTCGTGCCGTTGGGCGTGGTGCATTGGCTCGGCCCCATGACATAACTGGGTCGGCCTGCGCTGTCGAGCACCGAGAATGCGGTTAGGATGAACTCGGAAGCACAGATGTCATCCCCGTTTCCTTCTTTCATGAACACCAGATCCTGGCGTCCATCGCCATCGATATCGCCCTGCTTGAACCCGCGCCATGTGGTGATATCGCCAAAAACCAGATTGGTCGGATATTCCTTGGTGGCAAATTCGTACTTGGCTGCGCTCCAGGTGAATCGTGTCGGCGAGGCGCAAATGGCCTGACTGGCATCCCGGCATTCACGCAGTTGGGTGAGGGTTTCTAGCTTGCTGGTTGACGCGCTGATGGCGTAATCCAGCGTGTAATGGCGCACGACTTCGTTGCCACTCTCAGACTGGACGGCCACCAGACGATGCGTCTGCATCATTTCGCCGCCCAGCAGGTAGCCGCGGCGATACTCGGCTTCAGACCGTTGCGCGTAGATGAAGACGACTTGTGCAAACGGGGCCTGATCGGGTGTGCTTTGCCCGGGCAATGCCGCTCGGCCGGTGTATTTGTTGGCGCCGGTCTAAAACTGACCCACTTTGGGGCCTGATTTCGGTTTAAAACTGACCCACCTGAAGCCCCCATCCTGAGCGTTTGGCTCGGGAGTCTTCAGGAGTGATCACGATGGTCATGTTGGCCAAGATAAGGCGAATGCATTTTCGCGACGGGATGTCGGTGCGCGAAGTCGCCAAGCGCACCGGCCTGTCCCGCAATACGGTCCGGCGCTGGTTGCGCCAGGGCACGGTCGAGCCGAAGTATCCGGCGCGGACGCGTCCGCTCAAGCTCGATCCGTTTCGGGACCAGTTGGAGGCGTGGCTGCGGACCGACAGCCACCGCCCCAAGCGTGATCGGCGCACGGCGAAGGTGTTGTTCCAGCAGTTGCAGGCAGCAGGCTTTACCGGCGGCTATGGCCGTGTGGCCGAGTTCGTTCAACGCTGGCGATTGGCCGGTGGCGGTGTCGCCAAGCCGGCCTTCGTGCCGCTGTCGTTTCCGCCGGGCGAAGCGTTCCAGTTCGACTGGAGCTGCGAGTACGCCGTGATCGCAGGCAAGCGCTGCCGGCTGGAGGTAGCACATGTGAAGTTGGCGTCCAGTCGCGCGTTCTGGCTGGTCGCTTATCCGGCGCAGAGCCACGAGATGTTGTTCGATGCGCATACCCGTGCGTTCGCGGCCTTCGGCGGGGTTCCGCGGCGCGGGATTTACGACAACATGAAGACGGCGGTGGACCAGATCGATCGCCAGGGCGGGCGCAAGATCAATCGGCGGTTTCAGGCGTTGCACAGCCATTACCTGTTCGAGCCGGAGTTCTGCAATCGGGCGGCGGGCTGGGAGAAGGGCGTCGTTGAGAAGAACGTGCAGGACCGCCGCCGCCGGATCTGGATCGAAGTCAACGCGCAATCCTGGGACTCGTTCGACGCCCTCAATGCCTGGCTGGCACAAGCCTGTCCCGAGGCGTGGACCACCCTCGCGCACCCGGAGTCTTCGACCCGGACGGTGGCCCAGGCACTGGCGGAAGAACACCCACACCTGATGCCGATGCCCGCGGCCTTCGACGGTTACGTCGAACTGTCCGCGCGGGTCTCCTCGACGGCTCTGGTCAGCTTGCAGCGCAACCGCTACAGCGTGCCCTGCCCGCACGCCCACGCGCTGGCCAGCCTGCGGGTGTACCCGTTCGAGGTCGTGATCGTCATCGACCAGCGCGAAGTCGCACGCCATCGGCGCAGCTTCGATCGCGAACGGGTGTGCTACGACTGGCGACACTACATCGACCTGATCCAGCGCAAACCTGGCGCGTTGCGCGATGGCGCACCGTTCCAGCACATGCCGCCACCCCTGCGCGATCTGCAGCGTCACCTGCTGCGCCAGCCCAAGGGCGACCGTGCGATGGCCCAGGTGCTGGCGGCCGTGCCCACCCACGGCCTCGAAGCGGTGCTGGTCGCGGTCGAGTTGGTGTTGGCCTCGGGCCTGATCGGCAGCGAACATGTGCTCAACGTGCTGGCTCGACTGGAACACCCGGCTACGACCGTCTCCCCCGTAGCAACCGTGTTGCCGGTCGCACCACGACCCGATGTGCAGCGTTACGACCGTTTGCGTGGGGTGCCCGATGTCGCATGAGCTGATCGCGCGTCTGCGCGAGATGAAGCTGTACGGGATGGCCAGCCAATGGCCGGAACTCAGCGCCAAGGCGCGCCGCCAGGCCCTCGCGCCAGAGCAATGGTTCGGCGAACTGCTCCAGGCCGAAGCGACCGAGCGTCAAGTGCGTGCCCTCGCCAATCAGATGAAGGCCGCCCGCTTCCCCGCGCATCGCGACCTCACGGGCTTCGACTTCGCCCACAGCGGCATCGATCGCGCCTTGATCGACCCTCTGCACACCAGCGCCTTCGTCGACACCCACGACAATGTCGTCCTGATCGGTGGCCCGGGCACCGGCAAGACCCACCTCGCCACCGCCATCGGCATCGAAGCGGTGCGCAGCCACCAGCGTCGCGTCCGCTTCTTCTCCACCGTCGAACTGGTCAACGCCCTCGAACGCGAACAGGCGCAAGGCAAAGCCGGGCAGATCGCCATACGTCTGGCCACTTACGTCGACCTGGTCGTCCTCGACGAGCTGGGCTACCTGCCGTTCACTCCCACCGGCGGCGCGCTGCTGTTCCATCTGCTGTCCAAACTCTACGAACGCACCAGCGTGATCATCACCACCAACCTCGGCTTCGCCGAATGGGCCAGCATCTTCGGCGATGCCAAGATGACTACGGCCTTGCTCGATCGACTCACCCATCACTGTCACATCGTCGAAACCGGCAATGAGTCCTGGCGCTTCCGCAACAGCTCCGTCATCGCCAATCGAAAGCCTTCCAAGCCACGCAAAGGAGATGACCCAAAACCCTAATCTGATACCTTCTCTCAACTCATCCCGGGTGGGTCAGTTTTGAATGAAAACCCTGGGTCAGTTTTAGATGGAAACCAACAGTCCGGCCCCGCCGAACCGCGAAGTGGCCATCACCTTCGATGACATCCCCGGCTCGGCGACGCTGTTCGATCGGTGCGATGCGTCCGCAGTGCGCGCGTTCAATACGCGGATGTTGCGCACGATTCGTCGCGAACGGATCGCGGTCACCGGATTCGTGGTCGGTGGCAGCCTGTGCGGCGCGCTGCGCGACGCGCTGCTGCCGAGCCTGCTGCGCGATTGGCGCGAGGCCGGCCATCGCCTTGGCAATCACGGCTTTTCGCACTGGGACTACAACCGTGTCGGAAGCAATGCGTATCTCGCCGACATCCTGCATGCCGAGAGGGTGATGGGCGATGCGCTCCCGGATCGCGATTCAGGACAACGCTATTTCCGCGCGCCGTTGCTGCATACCGGCGACACCGCCGAAAAGCGTTCGCGATTGATGGATTTCTTGCGCGAGCGCGGCTATCGCAACGGACTGGTGACCATCGACAACCAGGAATGGGTGTTCGCCACGGCTTATGCGCGGGCCAAACGCGAACGCGACGCCGCGCGTATGCGCAGGGTGGTGGACGCCTATCTGGCGCATCTGGATGCGGCTTTCGCGTACTTCGAGACCGAAGCGCGCGTGACTTTCGGGCGCGAGCCGCCGCAGATCCTGTTATTGCATGCGAACGAATTGAACGCCGATCATTTCGATCGGGTGATGGCCATGATCCGTCAACGCGGCTATCGGGTAGTCGATCTTGACCACGCGCTGGCCGATCCGGTTTATGCCGAAGATGATGCCTACATCGGCCCACGCGGCTTGTCCTGGACGCTGCGTCATGCCCTGAAACAGGGGCGCACACCTGGAGAAGAGCCACGCGAGCCCGCATGGCTGCGTACGCCATGACCCGTGTTGGAGCTCTCGCCGTGTCTCGTGCTGGATTACGTACTGGATTACGGGCTGGATTACGCACTGCATTCCAGAGTGCATTCCGTCTCGCTCCACGATTGAGCCTGGCACTCTTCGCTTTGGTCATGTTCGTTCCGGCGGCGTTCGCGCAGCCGCTGCCATCGCAACCGGCGACCGCGCCGACGCCTACCGCCTCGACAATCCCTCTCCCGCGAACCGTCGGCTACGCTCTGCCCGGCACCCGCGTCGAACCCTTGCGCAGTGCGGTCAACGGAATCGAGTACCTGCTGTATATCGCGCTGCCGCCGGGATTCGACGACACCGGCAATTCGCACCATCCGCTGCTGGTGTTGCTTGACGCCGATTACAGTTTTCCGATCGCGCACGGCATCGTCGGCCATCTGCGTGACCGCAACGATCTGCCCGAATTGATCGTGGTCGGCATCGCCTACGCGGGGCCGCCGGCCTATCGCCTCAACCGCACCCGCGATTACACCCCGACGCGCGTGGTCGAGGGCGGTTACGGGCCAGACATCCAACGCCATTCCGGCGGCGCAGCGGCGTTCGCCGAGGTCATCGAACGCGAATTGCTGCCATATCTGCGTGCGCGCTATCGCGCGCGCGGCCCGCGGGTGTTGGTCGGTCATTCCTACGGCGGCTTGTTCGGCGCCTGGGCCTTGCTGGAGCGTCCGGGCTTGTTCGACGGTTATATCCTCGCCAGCCCCTCGCTGTGGTACGACGACCATCTGCTGCTGCGCCGCGAGGCCGCATCGACCGCCGCGCAACGCAATCAGCGGACGCGAGTGTACGCGGCCACCGGCGCGTTGGAGATCAACGCCGAGCGCGACATGCCCGGAGATCTGCGTCGTTTCTCCGCGCGGCTCGAACGCGAACGCTACCCTCATCTCGACCTGCGCACCGAGATCCTCGATGACGAGACCCACAATTCGGTCTTCCCGCGCGCCTTGTCGAATGGCCTGCGTTACCACTGGCCGCGGGCCGACGTCCCACGCTGAACCCGCCGCGACGCGGTAAGCTGTCCGCCCCCGGTCGGTCGCGCTGCTCATGCCCTATCTCGAACTCTCACTGCGCTGCGGCGAAGCCGAGCAACCGCGCTACGAGCGCGCACTGGAGGATGTCGGCGCATTGGCGGTGACCTTGCTGGATGCGGACGCCGAAACGCCGAACGAACGCGCGATCCTCGAACCGGGCGTAGGCGAAATGCCAATCTGGGGCGAGGTAGCGCTCTCGGCCTTGTACGACGCGGACAGCGACCCTTTGCTGCTGCTGGCGGCCCTGGAATCGTTCGACCCTGAACTGGACTGGGCCACGGTCGCATTCCGCAAGGTCGAGGATCAGGACTGGGAGCGCGCCTGGATGGACCGCTACGAACCGCTGCGTTTCGGTGCGCGCACCTGGATCGTGCCTTGGAATCACCCGCTGCCCGACGAGGCTGCAGCGGCCGATGCCGCGGTGGTTCGGCTCGATCCGGGGCTCGCGTTCGGTTCGGGCACGCACCCGACCACATCGCTGTGTCTGCAATGGTTGGATGATTTGGCCGCGGCGGGCGCATTGCAGGATCGGGACGTGCTCGACTTCGGTTGCGGCAGCGGTATCCTCGCCCTGGCCGCGCTCAAACTCGGCGCAGGCCGCGCGATCGGCGTCGACAACGATCCACAAGCCATCCTCGCCACGCAGGACAACGCCGAACGCAATGGCCTCGGCGATCGTCTGCGCGCCTGCTCGCCCGAGACGCAACCCGATGGCGTCTATCCGTTCGTGGTGGCGAATATTCTGGCATCGGCCTTGGAGCTGCTGGCCGACACGCTCGCGGCCCGGGTCGCACCGGGCGGCAAAATCGCACTTTCGGGCATTCTGGTCGGTCAGGAACACGATCTGCTATCACGCTACGGCGAATGGTTCGAGGATCTGCGTGTAGCCGTCGAAGGCGACTGGGTGCGGATCGACGGTCGACGGCGCGCAGAACACATCGATCGCCTGGTCCGGATCGCGTGACCTGATGCATTCCATGCCTCGATAACCCGCACGACAAGCATGTTTCAATAGCGCGCATGTTCATCAACTGCCCCTACTGCCGCAGCCTGGTCACAACCGACCCCGCCACCGACCGGCCACCGCCGCGTTGTCCGGATTGCGGTGGCCCACTCGGCGCCCAGGCTGAGGACAGCGCCGCCGGGGCATCGGATTCGCCAACGGGCTCCGCCAAGATCGACTGGGTCAACGATGCGACTGCCGGTACGGCGACCGCCGATTCCGCACCTGCGTCCGGCGATGAAAAGCACGCGCTCACGGACAGCGCGCCGGAGCAGATCGTGAGCGACGTGAGCGTAGGCGCCGTGCCGGAGCAAACGGCGCATCTCGAGGAGGATACGCCGTCAATATCCGTCTCCATACCGCCATCGAGACCTCGGATCACGCGCCACGCGCCGAGCTTCGTGCGAGCGCCCGCCGCGACACGACCGCGAACGCGATCACGCACAGCCATCGCCGTCATTCTTGCGTTGAGCGCATCGTTGTGCCTGCAGATTCTGCTTGCCGATCGTGCGCGATTGGCCGAAAGCGCGCGTTGGCGGCCGCTGTTGGAATTCGCCTGTGACGCGCTCTCGTGCGATCTGCCGCCGTGGCGTGAACCCGGCGCGTTCACTCTGCTGCAGCGCGATGTACGGCAGCACCCGACCGTGCGCGGCGCGCTGCGCGTATCAGCGACATTCCGCAACGATGCGCGCTGGGCGCAGCCTTGGCCGCGCCTGCAACTGAGTCTCTCGGATGCGAATGGCCGCCGCGCGGGCGAACGCCTGTTCGAAGCGCGTGAATATCTCGGCGGCTCACCGGAGCAGGCCGTGCTCGGCAGCGGAGAAACCGCAGCGGTGGCGATGGACATTCTCGAACCCGCGCCGAACATCGTGGCTTACGATTTCAGGTTTCGCTGAATTCGCTTCGCAGTACCGACGTGGCGGCGCCGGCTTCGCTGAACCAGGTCCGCCGAATGGACATCTTGATACCGGAACCGTAACGGAACCACCCGAGATCATCGGTATTCCATGCACTCGCCTCGTGGCGGATCAATGGTTTGCATTCAAGTTAAGCAAGGTCTGGACAACACCATCCTGGTGTTATTCAGCGTGCGATTCAGACCTCGCAGATGCGGGCCATGCCTGCGTCCGTTCCCGCGTGGGCAAGCGCTTGCGCGCTTGATCCGCGCGCGCAGGCGTGGATGGGACCAGTCGCTGGACTAATACCGACAGGAGCCGGCGCGAGCGGCAAAGCCAGCAGCGAAGCGGCGGGCCGCAAAGATGCGGCGAGCCAAAAACGCATAAGAAGTGCGTTGTTCAACAATCTCTTACGGAAGGCCTGCGCCGTTCAAGGGCTCCCTACGGCCTGTTAACGCAATTCGGGGAGATTGCGCGGCAAGATCGATCCGGAACGCCTTTCATCGGCGAAAACGCGATCGACGCCTTTGAAAGGGCTTTCGGCATGGCAGGGTCCGGATTTGCGCGCTAGACTGGCCGCGCCTGTCGAATGCACAGGCGACGGCCAGGGATGGGGCCGCTGCTTCGATGCGATGCATGAGAGATCCGTTCCTTGAACGTCGAACGTCACGATTCTTCATACCACCGGACCGGCGTGCGCGCACCGTTGCGCGAACACGTCGCCAATTCCGTGCGCCGCTATCTCGGCGATCTCAATGGGTCTGGCGCCGCCAATCTTTACGAGGTCGCGCTGCGGGAGTTGGAGATCCCACTGTTCTCCGAGGTGTTGCAACATTGCGACGGCAATCAAAGCCGCGCCGCAGCGATGCTCGGCATTCATCGCGCCACACTGCGCAAGAAGCTGAAGGATTACGGATTGGCGTAGGCTGCGGCTGGCGCGTCTTCGCATCGCCCGCATCCGGGATGCAGCCGGTATAATCGCGCTTTCCCCCTCCGCCTATCCGCATGACCGCCGCTCATCTGCCCGGCTTTCCGGTCAAGATCCGCCGCGCGTTGCTGTCCGTGTCCGACAAGACCGGCCTGCTCGAACTCGCCCGCGCCCTTGCCGCCCACGACATCGAATTGATCTCCACCGGCGGCACCGCCAAGACCCTGCGCGAGGCCGGGCTCGCCGTACGTGATGTGGCCGAGCTGACCGGTTTTCCGGAAATGATGGACGGACGGGTGAAAACCTTGCACCCGAACGTGCATGGCGGCCTGCTCGGTCGAGCCGACATCGACGATACGGTCATGGCTGAGCACGGCATCGAACGCATCGACCTGCTGGTGCTGAATCTCTATCCGTTCGAAACGGTCTCGGTCGATCCGGCCAGCACGATCGCGCAGATCATCGAGAACATCGACATCGGCGGCCCGGCGATGCTGCGTTCGGCTGCGAAAAACTATGCGCGCGCCGCGGTGGTCACCGAACCCGCGCAATACGCGGAACTTGCCGATGAGCTCGATGCGAACGACGGCGCGCTGTCGGGCAGGACGCGTTTCGCGCTGGCCGTCGCCGCATTCAACCGCGTCGCGCAATACGATGGCGCCATCGCGGATTATCTGTCCTCGCTGCAAGACGATGGCAGCCGCTCGATGTTTCCGGCGCAGACGCATGGCTGTTTCGTCAAAGTCATGGATCTGCGCTACGGCGAGAACCCGCACCAGCAAGCCGCGTTCTATCGCGACCTGTATCCGGTGCCGGGCACGCTGGCGACCTTCACGCAACTGCAGGGCAAGGAGCTGAGCTACAACAATCTCGCCGACTCGGACGCGGCCTGGGATTGCGTGCGCCAGTTCGGCTTCAAAACTCCCGCCTGCGTGATCGTCAAGCATGCGAATCCCTGTGGCGCGGCAGTGGCGGCTAGCGCGCTCGACGCCTATGAGTACGCCTACGCTGCCGATCCGACCTCAGCCTTCGGCGGCATCCTCGCGTTCAATACCCGTATCGACGCGGCGACAATGAAGACGCTGCTCGACCGGCAGTTCGTAGAAGTGCTGATCGCGCCCGATTACGACGACGAGGCATTGGCCTACGCGAAGAGGAAAGCGAACGTGCGCGTGCTGCGGGTCGCGCGCGGCCTCGGCGCGAACATGACCGACTGCAAGCGCGTCGGCTCGGGGCTGTTGATGCAGACCGCGGACACGCGCGTGGTGCTCGGCGACGAGCTGAAGGTGGTGACGGCCCTGGCCCCGGACGATAACCAGCGCGCCGACCTGCTATTCGCGTGGCGCATCGCCAAGTACGTCAAATCCAATGCGATTGTCTACGCCAGGGATCTGCGCACGATCGGCGTGGGCGCGGGCCAGATGAGCCGGGTGTATTCCGCGCGCATCGCCGGCATCAAGGCGACCGACGCCGGACTGCAGGTCGAAGGTTCGGTGATGGCGTCCGACGCCTTCTTTCCGTTTCGCGACGGTATCGACGCCGCTGCGGCTGCAGGCGTCAAAGCGGTGATCCAACCGGGAGGGTCGATGCGCGACCAGGAGGTGATCGACGCCGCCGACGAACACGGCATCGCCATGGTCTTCACTGGCGTGCGGCATTTCCGGCATTGAATCTCAAGCAAGGAGGCGAGATGAGTTCCACCGTCGTTCGTTTGCATGAAATCGTTGTAGCGGCGAGGCAGATTGGTCCCGCCACCCCTGTGACCGACGCATGGCTAATGCTTTTTGGCTTGCAAAGCCAAGCCTACATCTGGCGGAAAATCGGGCTCCTGCACGTGCTGGTGGAAGCTGCCGCGCAGGAGGCCACGAGGATCAGCCCGAACCAGGCCAAGAACACCACCTACTGGCAATCCAAAATCAACAGCGCGCTTGCGGCCGCGATCAAACACAACGACAGCACCTGGCGTGTTTTCCACGATCAGATCGACGTCCACGCAGTCGGCTATTTGTCGGTCCAAGCCGAGATCTGCAAACTCAGGATCCATCACCTCGACCTCGACCGGGAAAAGATCGCCAAAGCCATTCTCTGCCTCGAAGAAGCCATCAAAGAATTGGAATCCTCCAACCTGGAAATCGAGGTCAAACTGGGCCTGATCCGCCGATTGCGGGCGATGGCGAACGTGCTCTCCGATTACAACATCACCGGGGACGAGGCGATCTTCGACGAATTCAAAGTGACCCTCGTCGATTTGGCCAGCGCGAAGGACCAGGGTAAGGACGTGCCTTCGCAATCCAAAATCAGGGAATGCCTCAGCATCATCGCCGATCTGATGTCCACCGCCGATGGCGCCACCGCCTTGACCGGTCCGGTCACGCGGCTATTGGGATTCATACCATGAACAGAACGCTATTCCGCGCAAGTTTCTCCCGCGCTCTGCTCCTCGCCAGCGCATCCGCGCTGATCGCGCCTGTCTCGGCCCTCACCCCGCTTCCGCCCACGCGGGTGACCGATGCCGAGGCGTTGCGCCTGCTCCGCGACGCCTATAGCGAGAAAGTGAAACTCAAAGGCGAATGGACAGCCTCGGCCGAATACATCGCCGCGAACACCTTGCAGGCGACCCGCGAAGTTTGTCTCGACAGTGGGGCCGATCGCGCCGGCCCGCGCTATCTCGCGGTCTGCACATCGTTCTCCGAAGCCGCGCACGCCGACGGCGGCATGGTCGATCTGTGGATCCTGTTCGACGCACGCGGGGCGGGCGACAAACCGCGTATCGGGGCCAGTCAGCGCGATATCCAGACCGGAGGCTGGGGCAGCCCCGGGCCGGTGAGTTTCATCGAGATCGGGCCCGGACGCATCGCCTACGCGCTGGCTTCCGGCTACACCCAGATGGGGTGGACCACGTCGAGCGTCACGGTCCATCATGCCGAATACGATCGCTTCGCGGAGATGCTCACGGTGTCGACCTCGCTCAGCAACAGCGGCGCCTGCGACCCCGAGACGGATCGCGGCTGCATGCGCGATTCGATCGACCTGGATTGCGCGCTGCGCGTCGATCGCAAGCGATATCACAACGGCTTCCATACTCTCGTGGTCGATGTGCGCGGCCAACGCGGCGGCCGCAAGGTCGAACGCAGCATCCCGATCCCTTACAAGAACGGCGCGTATCAGGTGCCGTCCGCGAAGTTGAAGCGCGACGGTTGCAATGAAGGATTTTGATCGCATCCACGGGCTCACGGTCGCGGCACAGCCTATCTTCGCCCCACCGTCGACGCGGAGTTCTTTCATGCTAGGCGAGAATCGCGAATGAAGGTATTGGTCATCGGCTCCGGCGGCCGCGAGCACGCCATCGCGTGGAAGCTCGCGCAATCGGCGCGCGTCGAGGAGGTGTTGGTCGCACCAGGCAATGCCGGCACCGCGACCGAAGCCAAATGCCGCAATGTCGAGATCAAGGTCACCGATACCGATCGCCTGCTCGCGCTAGCGCGTAGCGAAGGCTTGGGCTTGACCGTAGTCGGCCCGGAAGCGCCGCTGGTGGCCGGCGTAGTCGATCGCTTCCGCGCCGAGGGCCTGCGCATCTTCGGCCCAACCGCGGCGGCCGCGCAGTTGGAAGGCAGCAAGGCTTACGCCAAGGCGTTCCTGGCGCGGCACGGCATCCCGACGGCGCGCTACGCCGTGCATACCGGCATCGAACCCGCACTGGCGCACGTGCGCGCGCATGGCGCACCGATCGTGATCAAAGCCGACGGACTGGCCGCCGGCAAAGGCGTGATCGTGGCGACGACGCTGCAGGAAGCCGAGAACGCCATCCGCGACATGCTCGGCGGGAACGCTTTCGGCGACGCAGGTTCGCGGGTGGTGATCGAGGAATTCCTTGACGGCGAAGAAGCCAGCTTCATCTCGATGGTCGACGGCGTCACTGCGTTGCCGATGGCCACTTCGCAGGATCACAAGCGCGTGGGCGACGGCGATACCGGCCCGAACACCGGCGGAATGGGCGCATATTCGCCTGCTCCTGTGGTGACCCCAGCGGTGCATGCACGGGTGATGCGTGAAGTGGTGGAGCCGACCGTCCGCGGCATGGCCGCCGATGGCGTGCCGTTCACCGGCTTTCTCTATGCGGGCCTGATGATCGATCGCACCGGCGCACCGAAAGTGATCGAATTCAACGTCCGGTTCGGCGACCCCGAAACCCAGCCGGTGATGCTGCGCCTGCAATCCGATCTGCTCGATCTGATCGAGGCCGCAGTGGACGGACG
>SSEV01000206.1 GCA_008015095.1 Lysobacteraceae bacterium
CGGCCGCGATCAAACTGTTGCGTGACACGATCGATCCTGCGTTGCTCAGCGATCGCTTCGAAGCGATCGCTGAGCAACGCAGGATCGATCGTGTCACGCAACAGTTTGATCGCGGCCGGCGGCCCATCGCCCGCACGCGGTTGCGCGAGATAGACCGCGCCCATGCCACCTTCGCCGATCTTGCGCTCAAGCCTCCAGCCCTCGACCATCTCGGGATCGAAGCTTCCTTCGAGCCTCTGTCCGCGATCCGGCCCGGCCCGGATTTCGTCGCGTTTCACGCCCGCATCGAGCACCGCACGTGCGGCCTCGCTCAGTACGCGTTCGATTGCGCCATCGGCGGGGCTGTTCATCGCGCCTTCGACCGCGCTCTCCGCCGCGCATTGAGCGCGCGCATCGGCGTCAAGCAATCGCAAGACTTCCGCACGGACCGACACATCGGCTTCGGCGCGATCGAGCCAAGCCTCACGCGATTCGACAGGCTGTTCTAGCGCGGCCTTGAACAGGGTTTCAAGCCGGCGGAAGCGCTCAGTCATCGACGCTTCCAAGCCGCGCCGACAACCAGGCCCGCGCCAGGCGCAGATCCAGAATCACGGTGGGTTCCGACACGTCGAGCAATTCCGCTGTCTCGCTCACCGACAGATCGAGAAAACAGCGCAATTCGACCACGCGAGCCTTACGGGCGTCATGCCTGGCGAGGGCGTCGAGCGCGCGGTCCAACGCGATCAGATCGATCGGATCGCTTTGCGGCGCCGCGATCTGCCCGACCTCTTCGTCCAGTCCATGCAGATGCACCTGCCCGCCGCCGCGCCGCGCCGCATGTTGGGCGCGCGCGTAGTCGACCAGAATGCGACGCATCATCCTGGCGACCAGCGCGAAGAAATGGCCGCGATCGCGCCAATCCGGCGTCCTTTGCGCGGAGAGACGCAGGAAAGCCTCGTGAATCAGTGCGGTCGCACGCAGCGTATGATCCGGGCGTTCGCCACGCAGCGCACGCTCGGCGAGGCGATGCAGCCGCTGATAGACCTGCGCGAGCAGATCACGCACTGCAGCGTTTTCCCCGCGCTGCCAGGCCTGCAACAAGTCCGTGATCTGCGCTTCGTCGCCTTCCACAACGCACAAAGGCCTGTTCGATGTTTCAACGACATCTGCCATCCAACGATTCCTTCCCGTCACCGTTTCGATCCCGAGCCACGGACACTACTGCCGGCCGCGACTGCCGTGACCCTATTGATTGATTCCGCCAGCAGATATTTGAACGCCCCGCTCAAACGCCTGCAGCCTCGGTCTCGGCGCGTGCCCACGATCGAAGCCCACGATCGAAGCCCACGATCGAAGCCTGCGATCGAAGCCTGCGATCGAAGCCTGCGATCGAAGCCCGCGATCGAAGCCTGCGATCGAAGCCTGCGATCAGCTGCTTTGCATCCACCGCGAACGGGACATCCTTCTATTGACCCGGCGATGCAAACGGCACGTCGCCGGATCACAAAAGCAACCCGGACGGCATCGCGTCGGCTCGTCCGGCCGTGGCCCGAAAACCGCAGACGACCGCGTTGCGCTGCTGACCGGGCGACGCCAAGAGCGGGAAACTTCAATACGCCTCGCAGATGCCGGTTCTCGGATCGCAATGCTCGAAGATCTGCCAACTGCCGCCGCTGCAGTAATAAGTGAAGCTTTCTTGACCCCATCGGGTCCAGCGATAGACCGTCTCGAGCGCGCCTTCGTTCGCCGCGGTGCACGCCGTGGTCGGCTGCGGCCAGAACGCTGCGGCGCTGGCGGCCGCAGTCATCACACACACGGACAGCACGATCACGAACACTCTTTTCATCGACATTTTCATTGCAATTCCTTTTTCGTACGAACCGCCGTCGTCAACGATGACCTTGTCCGGCAGTCGACGGCGTCCAGCCGGAAATCCCGAAGCGCATTTTTGAAAACCCATCTCTTGTCGGCGAGACTGACACGAGGCTAACAAAGGATTCCCCCGGTCGATGCAACCGCGGTCACGCATCGCCGTCCGCGCACGGCCGCTCATCGGCGCTTAGATCACGCCAGTCTGATCAGCCGGGATGCCAGTTTCTTCGCCGACACGCCGCCTTTCGCGCCCAACTCCTGCGCGAACAGCGATACGCGGAACTCCTCCAGCTCCCAACGCAACGCGCGCCAGTCGGGCAAGTCGTCCAGACCGCGATCATGCGCATCGGCCAGCGCGTCCGCAAACGGCTTGAGTTCGAGCATCCGCGCCTGATCGCGGCTAGGATCGCGCAGCGCGCGCTCCGCGCGCATGGTGATGGCCTTCAGATAGCGTGGGTATTCCGCCAGCGCTTCCGCCGGCGTATCGCGCAGGAAACCCGGCGCAGCCAACGCTTCCAATTGCGCATGCATATCGTCGAGATTGGCCCGCGCCCATCCCATGAGTTTCGACTCCAAGGCCGCGCGCACCTCAGCGATGCGGACGAGGATGTCCTCGGCTTGGCGCAGGCGCATCATCGCTTCGGCGAACAGCGCCTTGCCGATCGCATCGCGATGCAGTGCGAACGTGTCGGGGGTGCGGATCGTCTCCATCTCCCGCGCCGACAAGGCCTGGAATGCGCCCTCGACCAGATCCCCACGCAGACGGTCCGCCTCCTTGCCTCGCTGCGCCGCCCCAGCGCCAACCTGCGCCTCGATCGCCGCATACAGCAACGAGATTTTCGGCGGTACGGGCAATTGTTTTTTCGCCTGCTTGAACCTCTCCGCCAACGCAATGCGCAATAGCCTGCGCACGCCACGTGGATGATGCCGTTCGGCTTCTGCGCGATCGGCATGCACGACGAGCGAGACGCTTTCGCCATCGTCATGCAGCGCCGGATAGGCGGGCACGCCGCCCGCCCCAGGCACCGACACCGGAATCGGCAACGCCGGAAACGCCTGCAAACCCGACCTGGCCAATCCCTCGGCCGCGCGCGCCGAAAAGGCATCGGCCGCACGCTTACCGAAGCTTGCGCGCAAGTCGTCGAGATCCCGCGACTCCGCGAGCACGCTGCGGCCATCGGTATCGAACAGACGCAGATTCGCGCGCAAGTGCGGGGCAATGCTGCTCGGATCGAAATCCGTAGCCGCCACTTCGACACCGGTCAGCTTTTTGAGAAACCGGGCCAGCGCGCCTTCGATGGCGTCGGCGTCGGGTGCCGGATAGGCTTCGGCGAAAGCGCGGGCGAAATCCGGCGCCGGCACGACGTTGCGCCGCAGACCCTTCGGCAACGACTTGATCAGGGCCGCGGCCTTATCGTGCACGAACCCCGGGGCCAGCCACGACAACCGCGCCGAGTCCAAGGCATTCAGCAGATGCAGCGGAACCGCCACAGTCATACCGTCATCCGGCGCGCCTGGCTCGAAACGATAGCTCACCGCAAGCCGCGCATCGCCTAAGGGCAGATATTGGGGATAGCGTTCGGCGTCGCTGGCGCCGCCGATCATCAGATCGTCGAAGCGCCATTCCAGCTTCGTCTTGTCGGTCGCGGATAATGTCGCGTACCAAGCATCTAAAGCCTGTTGGTGATGGACATGCGGCGGCAACCGGTCGAGATACCAGCGCGTCTGCCAGTCCTCGTCGACGACCAGGCCGGCCCGTCGCCGCTTGGCCTCCTCTTGCCTGGCCTTGGCGAGCGTGGCGAGATTGCGCTGCACGAACACGCACCGGGTATTGATCTCGCCGGCGACGAGCGCATCGCGCGCGAAGATCTGCCGCGCCTCTTCCGGAAACAACGCCCCGTAGTGCATCGGTTTTCTCGGCGCCAGCACCAGCCCGAACAAGCTGATCTGCTCGCTGCCCACCACCCTGCCCTGTGCTCGCGACCAGTGCGGATCGTGATGGCGTCGCGCGAGCAGATGCGGCAACTCATCGATCGCCCATTCCGGCTCAATCGCGGCATTGGTGATCGACCACACTTTCTCGGTGTCGAGCAGCGTCGCCGACAACAACCACGAGGGCGGTCGTTTCGCCAGCGGCGATCCCGGGAAGATGCTGAATTTCCGCCCACGAGGTCCATCGTACAGGCCGCGATCGCCGCGATTGCCGATCTGCGTCGGCAAGCCGGCGATCAATGCGCGATGCAACTTCGCGTATGGCGGATCCCGGCCCGCCGTTTTCAGATCTCCATTCCAATCGACGCCGACTTCGACCTTCCAACCAAGTTCTTCGCTCAGCAATTTCAGTTGCCGGTGCAGCTCGCGCCATTCGCGCAGACGCAAGAATCCGAGGAAGTGCTTCTCCGCCCAGCGCCGCAGTTGCGACTGCGTCATCTCCTCGTGCGCGAGGCGAAAGCCTTCCCATAGTTTCAAGATGCCGACGAACTCGGACTTCGCATCCGCGAATCCGGCATGCGCGGCGTCGGCTGCGGCGCGCTGATCGACAGGACGTTCGCGCGGATCCTGGATGCCGAGGAAGCTCGCGATCGCCAGCATGTCGCGCAGGCAGTCGTGCTTCTGCGCGGCGATCAGCATCCGCGCCAGTTTCACGTCCACCGGCAGGCGCGCCATGGTCCGGCCGGTGTGGGTCAGCTTGCGCTCAGCGTCGATCGCGCCGAGTTCGTGCAGCTGTTGCCAGCCGTCAGCGATCGCGCGCGGATCAGGCGACTCCAGAAACGGAAAAGCTTCGATCCGCCCCAGGCCCAGCGACAGCATCCGCAAGATCACGCCCGCCAACGCCGCGCGACGGATCTCGGGATCGGTATAGGCTGCGCGCGCCAGGAAATCCGCTTCCGCATACAGCCGAAAGCACACCCCGGGCGCGATCCGTCCGCAACGCCCCTTGCGCTGATCGGCGCTGGCCTGCGAAATCGCCTCGATATGCAGGCGATCCAACTTCTGCCGCGGACTGTAGCGTTTGACCCTGGCGAACCCCGGGTCGACCACATAGCGGATTCGCGGCACGGTCAACGAGGTCTCGGCGACGTTGGTCGCCAGCACGATTCGCCGCAGCGGCCCCGGATGGAACACCCGATCCTGATCGCGCACCGACAATCGCGCGTACAGGGGCAACACTTCGGTATGCCGGTATTTGCGTTTCTCCAGCGCCTGATGGGTGTCGCGGATTTCACGCTCTCCCGGCAGAAACACCAGCACGTCCCCGTCGTGACCATTGCGCACGATCTCGTCGCATGCGGCGACGATGCCGTCCAGCACGCTGCGGCCTGCGCCATCTTGGCGCGTGTCGTCGCCATCATCGACGAATTCGCCGTTGCCGCCGTCCAGCGGCCGATAACGCAGCTCGACCGGATAGCCGCGCCCCTCTACCGCGACCACCGGCGCATTGCCGAAGTGCCGGGAGAACCGTTCGGTATCGATCGTCGCCGAAGTCACGATCAGCTTCAGGTCGCGACGCTTGCCCAGCAGTTGCTTGAGATAGCCGAGCAGGAAATCGATATTCAGACTGCGCTCGTGCGCCTCGTCGACGATGATCGTGTCGTAGGCCGACAACCAGCGGTCCGATTGGATTTCGGCCAGGAGGATGCCATCGGTCATGAATTTGATCGCAGTGCGATCGCCTACGTTGTCATTGAAGCGGACCTGATAGCCGACCAGATCGCCGAGCGGCGTCTGCAGTTCCTCGGCGACACGCCGGGCGACTGCGCGCGCGGCGATACGTCTGGGCTGGGTGCAGCCGATCATGCCGGCGGCGCCGCGGCCGGCGGCCAGACAGAGTTTCGGCAATTGCGTGGTCTTGCCCGAACCGGTCTCGCCCGCGATGACCACGACCTGATGGTCCCGGATCAAAGCGACTACGCGATCTGCTTCCGCGGCGATCGGCAGACCGGCGTCGACTTGCAGCCGCCCGGGTAAGGTCGCCGCCCGCGCCTCCCGCGCGCTGAGCGAGCGCGCCAGGGCTTCGGCGAAGGCCGCTTGCGCCGCCTCGTCGGACGCCTTCGCGTTCCAGCGCGACCAAAGCCCGAGCAGGCGCCCACGATCCCGTGTCAAGGCGGTCTCGATCGCGGCTCGGCCACGGCGGAGCGCAGCTTCGGGAGATGAATTAATAGCTTTCATCTATCAAAAAGGTAGAAATAATCGAATTTCATGCGCCATAAGGAGGCGATAGTCTGGGTCAAGTCGCCGTGTAAGGGCTAGGGCCTGTTAACGCGATTCGGGGGCATTGCGTTAACAAGCCCGAGGGAGCCGATAAAGATCGCAGAGATTCAGCGCAGCGTAGACGGCACACTCATGGATCAAGCTCACGGGCGCTTGGCTTGATCCGCCAAAAGTCGCCCCAAACTTGGACTGAGGCAGCGACGCCTGAATAACCGTGTCGGCCAGTCCTCTTACAAGGCGCATTCGCGCCAATGATGCTGCCCCCCACGTCATTTCACGCCTTCCATACGAAACCGATCCGACCGCTTTCTCACGCTTTCTCGCCTCGCCCGCATGCGCGTGCGCACCACTGGAGTTTCGACATGAGTAAATCCGAAAAAAACCGCAGGCCGTCCAAGGCCGATAAGCACGAAGCGCCCCCGATCGATATTGGCATCGGGACGAGCGACCGGCGCAAGATCGCCGATGGCCTGTCGCATTTCCTGGCCGACAGCTACACCCTGTACCTGATGACGCATAATTTCCACTGGAACATCACCGGACCGATGTTCAACAGTCTGCACGTGATGTTCGAGGGCCAATACACCGAGCAATGGACCGCTCTCGACGCCATCGCCGAACGCATCCGCGCCTTGGGGGCTCGCGCACCTGGCAGCTATACGGAATTCGCGAAGCTCAGCTCCATCGACGAGCAACCATCGGTGGAGGAGCACGATTGGCGCGAAATGGTTCGTCAATTGGTGGTCGGCAATGAAGCGGTCTGCCGTACCGCACGCAAGGTGCTGAAGACCGCCGACGCTGCCGACGACGACCCGACCGTGGACCTGATGACGCAACGGCTCAACGTCCACGAGAAAAACGCCTGGATGCTACGCGCCCTGCTGGCCTGAACCTGAATACGCGAGCAGGCTGTTGAGAAACGGCCTGCTCGCGCAGCCACGGAGGGCTGCGCCGACGAAGCCGGCGCGTAGGCGATGGATTCGCCGCAAGCGCATCCGGGCATGGACCGGACCGGCGACTTGACTGCGCCCGCAGACGCCGGCGCGAATCACCACGCTGGCCACTGAGCGGCGAGTCAAAAAACGCACAGGCCGCGCGTTTCGATAGCCTCATCGGAAACCCCCGGACAACACCATTCTGGCGCTATTGGGACGTCGCCGTCGACGGCGCGCGGAAGCTCTGCGTTGTTGAGAACATCCCTAACGCAGCTCGATGAATCGTAACTGCTCTGCAAAGCACAACCCCGCCTCAGCGGGGTTGTTGATTCAGCGTTTATCGGCGTCGACGTAATTGCGCGGCCCGTATCCGGTGTAAATCTGCCGCGGTCGCCCGATCTTCGCCTCCGGATCGGTCTGCTGCTCCAGCCAGTGCGAAACCCAACCAGCGGTGCGCGCGATCGCGAACATCACCGTGAACATTTCGGTGGGAATACCCAGCGCCTTGTAGATGATCCCCGAGTAGAAATCCACGTTCGGGTAGAGCTTGCGCTGGATGAAGTAGTCGTCCTTCAGAGCAGCCTCTTCCAGCCGCATCGCCACGTCGAGCAACGGATCGTTGACGCCAAGTTCGCCCAGCACCTTGTGGCACATCTCGCGGATGATCTTCGCGCGCGGGTCGAAGTTCTTGTAGACGCGATGACCGAAGCCCATCAGGCGGAAACCCGACTCCTTGTCCTTGGCCTTCGCGATCGCGGACTGGACGTTATCGGGACGGCCGATCTCCTCCAGCATCTTCAGCACCGCCTCGTTGGCGCCGCCGTGGGCCGGCCCCCACAGCGCGGCCACGCCGGCGGCAACGCACGCATAGGGATTGGCGCCGGTGGAGCCCACGAGACGGACGGTCGAGGTCGAGGCGTTCTGTTCGTGATCGGCGTGCAGGATGAACAGCAGATCCAGCGCCTTCGCCGCCACCGGACTCATCTCGAGCGGCTCGCTCGGCACTTCCTTCATCATGTGCAGGAAGCGAGTCACATATTCGAGATTGTTCTTCGGGTAACGGATTGGCCAACCGATCGAATACCGATAACAGGCGGCGGCGATGGTCGGCACCTTGGCGATCAGACGGATCGCGGCCATACGGCGCTGCTCGGGGTCGTTGAGATCGAGCGTATTGTGGTAGAAGCTGGCCATCGAGCCGAGCATGCCGACCAGCATCGCCATCGGGTGCGCGTCGTGGCGAAATCCGTAGAGGAAGTTGCGGAAGGCTTCGTGCATCATCGTGTGATGCGTGACCTCGTGTTCGAACTTGGCGAACGCGTGAGGATCGGGAAGTTCCCCGTGCATCAGCAGATAGGCGACTTCGAGGAAGCTCGAATGCTCTGCCAGCTGGTCAATCGGATAACCGCGATAGAGCAATACGCCGTTATCGCCATCGATATAGGTGATCGCCGAACGGCAGGCCGCCGTGGCCATGAAGCCTGGATCGTAGGTGAAATGCCCGGTGTCCCTGGTCAGCTTGGTGATATCGATACAGGGATTGCCGAGCGTTCCGACGTGCACCGGAAACACCGCCGATTTGCCATCGATGCTGAGCGTGACTTGGCTGGCGGCCTGGTTCGAACCGGCTTGATCCTGTTGGGACACGGCGCACTCCTCGAAACTGCGTTGACGTGGGCATCTTGTGAGCCCGGCGTTCCGGCGATGGCGCCGACGGAATACCGATGGCAGAGAGAGGCCGCGGCAGGCCGCGACAGTTGCGGATTATCGCATACGCTTTTTAGAGCCCCCGCTCTGGACTTTGGTCGAATAGTGAGAGCGCCGAACTGACGAAGAGATTTCCGATTCCGTAACGACTACGGCCGCCCTGAGGCGGCCGTAGCGGGAGGTTGCTGCAGGAGCGCGCCCGGATGAGCCGGGCGACGCGGATGTCACTTGGCGTAACGCTTGCGGAACTTGTCGACCCGGCCGCTGGTATCCACGATCTTGTGTTTGCCGGTATAGAACGGATGCGAAGCAGACGAAATTTCGACCTTGATCAGCGGATACTCGTTGCCGTCTTCCCACTTGACTGTTTCCTTGCTGGAAAGCGTCGAACGGGTGAGGATCTTGAAGTCCGAGGTCACGTCCTGAAACACGACCTGGCGGTATTCGGGATGGATATCGGCCTTCATGGCGGAACCAGATGTTGAGCGGAAAGCCGGGCATTATAGCCCCGAGCAGAAGCCCGGCTCAAGCACCCACTGCCCTCAACTC
>SSEV01000154.1 GCA_008015095.1 Lysobacteraceae bacterium
TCGCAGGATTTGATCGATGGCGCCTACAACGCTTTCGTGCGCTTTTTCGCGCTGCCGACGGACATCAAGAAGCAATATCACGTCGCTGGCGGCGGCGGCGCGCGCGGCTACACCCCTTTCGGCGTGGAAACCGCGAAGGATTCAAAATACTTCGATCTCAAGGAGTTCTGGCATGTCGGCCGCGAAGTGCGCGACGAGAAATATGCCGAGGCCATGCCAGCGAACGTCTGGCCCACGGAAGTGCCCGAATTCCGCGATCGCGCGCTGGCGCTTTACGGCGCGCTCGACGCGCTCGGTTCGCGCATGCTTTCGGCCCTCGCGCTGCATCTGGGCCTGCCGGAGAGATTTTTCGCCGACAAGACCAACAACGGCAATTCGATCCTGCGTCCGATCCATTACCCGCCGATCACCACCGACGACGTCCCGAACGTGCGCGCAGGCGCGCACGAGGACATCAATCTGATCACGCTGCTGGTCGGCGCCAGCGCCGAAGGCCTGCAAGTGCTCTCGCGCAAGGGCGAATGGGTGCCGTACACCGCCGAGGCCGACACCATCGTGGTCAATATCGGCGACATGCTGCAGCGCTTGACCAATCACGTATTGCCCTCGACCACCCACCGCGTGGTCAATCCCCCGGGCGAGAAAGCGCGTCAGCCGCGTTATTCCACCCCGTTCTTCCTGCATCCGAATCCCGACTTCGTCATCGATGTCCTGCCGAACTGCGTCAGCGCCGACAATCCCAGCCGTTATCCCGAGCCGATCACCGCGCAGGGGTATCTGGAGGAGCGTTTACGCGAGATCAAGCTCAAGTGAGCCCAACGTGGACCGGTTTGCGCGCACGGTTGTGGCGCGCGACTCAATTGGCGATGTTTTCCGCAATGGCGACATGCGCAGTCGCCGATCCTGTGGGCGCACGGTTTCCGGAAGTTTCCGCCGGGTCGGTTATGCCCGAAGAGGACCAGGCGCTGGTCTACTGTGCGGTGGAGGCGATCACTGAGCCCGGTCTTCCAAAAAAGAAACGTCGTAAGCGCAACGCGCCCGCGGAAGCGCCGCCCAGCCTGAAAGAACGAACCAGAGAGATCGACCTGTCCTTTTTCAGTTGTACCCGCAAGCGCTTGCACCTGCGCGACTACTTCCACGTTCGCGACTGTTTCCTTATCAAGGTCTACCTACCAATCGAGGCGCAGTCGGTGCGGCGCGGCGCGATTTCCAGATCCGAATGGGAGACGCTCTGGCTCTCGCGCGCGAAGAGCGACGGCGATACGGAGCGTCTGCGCGATTATCTGGCGCGACTCGCGAATCCCTTCGCGTTCGATACCGCTGCCGACGAGCGAAGCGTTCCCGAGCGGGCGGAGGCGATTCTGCCTTGCGCGCTCCAGCGTGAAAACATCGTGCGCTTCAAACCGCTGCTCGATTGATCCGGGCCATTCCACCGGCGCCGAGGCGTCGAATACGGCTGAAACATGACTGAGATGGCGTCTGCAGACGGCCGCCTTCGTTGCTGTGCCTTCGGCGTCTTTGCGCAGGTTTGATTCGCTGTGGCTGCGGAACCGCTGCCCTGTATTAACCCGCAATCGCGCTCGATACGCAACTTCGTGCAGCGATTGTTGCAGAACCTAATGGAGGCCCCCGGAACGATCCGGGGGCCTGTTGTCGTATCGCGGCCGATAGATGGACCGCGACGGATCAACACCCGATCGCGTTGCAGATCGGGACAAGATTGGCGCTGCTGAATCGTGCGCCGACGTAGTAGGTGCCGAATGCGCCGATATGCGGTCCACTGACCACACTGTTGACGTAGTTGCCGGCATGGGAATTGTGAGTGAATTCGCGCAGCCATGGCCCACCGCTGCTGCCGTAGGTCATGTCGCAGCCCTGCACCAGCACGTCTGTGCCTTCGGATGGCGCATAGAACGTCCAGCCGGCGCAGACGTTGGTGTACTGAGTGCTGAAGTTGCTGGCATAACCATGGGAATAAGTCCACTGCTCGTAACCCCAATCCCAGCTGCGACCAAGCCAGCCAACATAGTTGACGATCGGGATGCCAGTCGAGCGCTCACCGGTAAGCCTGATCGCGGCCACATCGTGACGGCGCCCGCCGATGTTGATCCAGTCGGTCAGAATGGTGCCCGCTTGCCAGCCGTAACTGCCGTACGGCGCCGCGCCGTAACGATCGGCGGGCACGAACACGAAGTTGTAGTTCCAGCCAGCGCCACGGGTATAAACGCAATGCGCCGCGGTAAGGATCACGGAATTGCCGCTAGCGACACTGGCGGTGCAATAGGAACTACCGCCGCCAGGAACATTGAAGTACAGCTTGCCGATCTTGTTCCAGGGCGGCACTGTCCACTGTGAAGTGTAGTAATTCCCGAGAAAACGCCAAAACGGATAATGCGGACCGTCTTGTGGCGTCACGTCCGGAACGCCGACTGCGCCGGCAGCCTCTTTCGTGGCCGCTTCGTCCACAGCTTTCCATGCTTCCGGAAAGTTCTGGCGCGCCATGTATTCTCCGAAACCAGGCGCTTGACCGCCGCCGCTGGCGCCCGGTGGCGAAACCTTCGCGTTTTTCGCGATCGGCGTAGCGACGTCGGCCGCCGATTCGGTCCAGGCCAGAGGTTTGACGGCTGCGCGTTGTTCGGTTGTCGCGAACGGTCGGCTCACCGTACTTTGTTGGGAACCGACCGGCGCAGTCAGTATACGTACATCGCCCTGTGGTGAGCGCATGGTTTTCTCGGCCGAAGATGCCGGAATACTGAAAGCGCCGAGGGCGATCGCGCAAATTGCCGTCGCGATGCTCGAGCGAGTGAGTGATGCGGTGACTCTCGGCATGCCATTCATATGAGTTTCCTTGTGTTGAACGTGATGGCGAACCGCCCTCCGGGCGGCTGTTGGAAGACCCCTGCGGCCATGCAAGGGTCGTCTCCATGCCCGGGTTGTCGTCGGCCGGGATGGATTTCGATACGCTGGATGCGCGTCGTTGCGCGGACGTATGTGCGGTAATCCGGTCGCTGCGCACGTGCCTTGGTTGCGAGGCGGTCGGTGTCGAAGAGGCATCTTTCGTGGGGCGCATCATCGGGCGGTGTGACGCGGAAAGTGCGGGGCGATATCGCGCTATGGCGCATCCGAGGCCCACAGCTGCGTCTGCGGGGCGAATGTCGCGTGATTAAGATTCGATGTGCCATATGCAATTATCCATTCCTGCATCTCTGAAGTTCATTTTGTGGCGCAAAAACGACGAAAACAAGCTGGTATTTTTTCCAGGTAAACATTTTTCGAGTGATTTTTTCTCTCGTTTCTTCAAAGAAATGATGACAATGCCAATGACGCGATATATCCGAATCGATAACGAGCGCTTCGATGTGGGTGGAATCTATTTCATAATCGAAAGCAGTCGTATTCGCGATCGAGATCGATATTCCAATAGCGCAAATTTGATTGCGATGGCGCACGGATGAAGCGTTTCTTGACGGCGCGCCCGGACTCGGCCGACGAGCGTTGTGCCGGCATGCGAGATGGCCTGGCCCAGAGCCGGAGAGATGCTGCCGTTTCAGCGTTGTTCTGATCTGGCGATGCTCAGTGTTCGGACGACGAGAGGCTGACGCTGACGCATGCGACGCCAAGCGCATTGATGCCCAGCGGATGACAAGGCGACAGGCGGATAGCGGGGCGACATCGGCGGCAGAACTGCTGTGCAGCCGTCCAGAGCCTTCAGTCCGAATCGCGGAATTCTTTGCTTTTGCTTGCGACTAAGGCGCGGGCCGCGGCATCCGGCAGATATTCCGTCAGGTGTGCGATCACCCGGTTGGCGCCGCCGGTGACGCAACGACGTTGGCCGCGTTCGACCGCATCGATCCCCAATCGAGCCACGGTTTCCGCATCCAGCCATAGCCACTTCGGCAGTTTCGAAACCCGTCCGCGCATGCCGTTGACGTCATGGAATTCACTGTAGGTGAAACCGGGGCAGAGCGCGGTCACATGCACGCCGCGTCCAGCCGCTTCCAAGGCGAGAGATTCGGAAAAACGGATCACGAAGGATTTGCTGGCGCCATAGAGCGTATGCCCGGCCGAGGCCGGCGCCAGACCGGCCAGTGATGCGATGTTGAGAATGCGGCCGTAACCGGCTTGTTCCATCGATGGCAGAAACCGATGCGTCAACTCGCACACCGCGGTCACCATGACTTGCAGGAAATCGGCATGGATCTGCCAGGATGCGGAGAGATAACGTCCGGGAACGCCATAGCCGGCGTTGTTGACCAGATGCGACACCGGCAAGCCGAGCGCGGCGATTTGCGCATGCAGGGCGGCGGGAGCTGCAGGATCGGCGAGGTCGGCGGGAAGCATGCGCACGTCGACCTGCGGGCGCAGACGCTGAGCGAGTTGCTCCAACCGGTCGGTTCGCCGCGCGGTCAGAATCAGCGGCGTGCCGCGCCGCGCGTATTCGCACGCGACAGCGGCGCCGATGCCGCTCGAAGCTCCCGTCACCAGGGCGTAACCCCGCGTCTGCGTGCTCATATCCGTTCCTGTTTCGGCCAAGCCCCAAGGATAGCCGAGGCGTCGCATCCGTCCGCGCCGTCGGAACCGGGGGCGGCATCGGCTATCCTGTGGCGATCGTAACGGGAGCGGATCATGCGTCGCAGAATCGTCGCCGGTAATTGGAAAATGCATGGCAGCCGCCGTTTCGCCACGGAACTGGTCAGCGCGGTCGCGGATGGACTGCCCGTGTCGGGCGTGGATGCGGTGATCCTGCCGCCGCTGGCCTACCTTGGCGATCTGATCGAGGATTTCGAGGGGCGGGCGCTGGCGTTCGGTGCTCAGGACGTCAGCGCGAACGAGAAGGGCGCCTTCACCGGCGAGGTGTCCGCCGCGATGCTGGTCGATATCGGCGTCCGATACGGCCTGGTAGGTCATTCCGAGCGTCGCCAATATCATGCCGAGAGCGATGCCTTGGTCGCACGCAAATTCCTCGCCGCCAAGCACGCCGGTCTGGTGCCGATCCTTTGCGTCGGGGAGTCTTTGCACGAGCGCGAAGCGGGGCAGACCGAATACAGGATCGAGACGCAGCTCGCCGCCGTCTTCGAGCATGCCGGCCAGCAGGCCTTTGCGGGTGCGGTGATCGCTTACGAACCAGTATGGGCGATCGGCACCGGCAAGACCGCCAGCCCCGCCCAGGCGCAGGCCGTCCACGCCTTCATTCGTGGCGAGGTCGCGGCCCGCGATGCTACAATCGCCGGCTCGCTGTCGATCCTCTACGGCGGCAGTTGCAAGCCGGACAA
>SSEV01000220.1 GCA_008015095.1 Lysobacteraceae bacterium
GTCGCGGGCCACTGTCGGAGCCTGACTACCCGGCGCCGCACCCGGCATCGGCTTGCCGCTACGCTCGCCGATGCGCTGCATCAACGCACTGCCGACAGCGCGCGCCTCTTCGTCGCCGAGCAACGGCTTGCCGCCTTCGAAGGCATGCTTCACTGCACGCTCGAAGGCGGCGAGATCCAGATCCGGACCGATCGCGGCGATCGACCGACCGACATCCGCACCGATCATGTAGCTGACCTTGTCCCGCTCGCTCGACAGCACGGGCTTGTCCTCGGCCTGCGCCCAGGCGACGAAGTTCAAAGCGACGAAGGCCATCAAAGCGGCCAGGCCGCGCACGCGTACAGTCATTCAACTCTCCATGGAGGCACAGGATGGACCGAGGTCCATTGCGGCGCACGCGGGCGAGAGGCCTCGCGCGGGGCCGCTATTGTCGCGATCCGCGTAGACAGGGGCAATCGCTTCGCCCAAAAAAAGCGGCATAGACGGCGATCAGCGCCCATTCGCCTGCCCATGCGCGGATGTCTTTGCGGCGGCATGAGGCGCCTTGAGCGCGGCTTCGATCGCTGCGATCACTTCAGGCGCATCTGGCTTGACCCGGCTGCCGAAGCTGGCCACGACCTTGCCGTCGCGACCGATCACATATTTGTGGAAGTTCCATTGCGGTGATTCCCCGGTCGCTGCGGCCAAAGCCTTGTAGAAGGGCGTGGCCTCTTCGCCGACCACATGGACTTTCTGGAACATCGGAAATTTGACTCCATACGTCAAAGTGCAGAACTCCTTGATCTGCTTTTCGTCGACGTATTCCTGCTCTCTGAAATCGCCGGAAGGAAACCCCAAAACGGCGAAACCACGCCGCTGATAGCGCGCATGCATGCTCTCCAGCGCTTCAAACTGCGGGGTGAACCCGCATTTGCTGGCGGTGTTGACCACCAGCAGCACTTTTCCCCCGTAGGCACTGGCCAAATGAACCGGGGTTTTTCCGGCTAAGGGACGGTAACGATGATCGAGCAGCCCCCGCCCAGGCTCGGCCGCATTGACGCACGCCGCTATCACTATCAATAAAAACAATGCATTACGCAGAAAAATAGCCATGGCGCACCCTTTCGGCGGTAGTCCGGGGGAGTATGACTTCAGTTGGGTCGAAAAGGTTTCTGAAGGGGTTGACCATTCGTGTTCTAGTGTTATAGTTGCATACAACACCAGTCAACAAGAACAGGAGCCGCCCATGCCCCGCAAACTGACTCACTCGGTACGCGCCCTCGGTATTTCGCTGAGTTTCCTGATTGGAGGCCTGCTCATGGCGGCGTTCGCGCCTCCCACTTCCAGTACCGGCAGCAACGGTCTTGAACGGCAGTCGACCATCGTCACCGCCACGGCCACTCAAGCGGCGCCGGTGTCCAAACCGGCCAGGCGTCATCGCTCACGCAGCGGCCTAGCCCTCCCCTTCTTCTCTTTCGCGCAGGGACTGCGCCGCGGAAACAGGAGCTGACCATGACCGCGATCCAATGGAGCGACGGCGCTCCGATCTATCGCCAATTGAAGGATAGGGTCATCGCGATGATGCTCGACGGCGTGCTCAAGCCGGGCGATGCCCTGCCCTCGGTCCGTCAGGTAGCGGCCGAATATCAACTCAACCCCATTACGGTCTCGCGCGCCTATCAGGAGCTTGCGGACGAGGCCCTCGTCGAAAAACGCAGAGGACTGGGCATGTACGTCACCGAAGAAGCGGCAAAGAAACTGCTGGCCAGCGAACGCGAACGCTTCCTGCGCGAAGAATGGCCACTGGTGCTCGAACGCATCCAGCGCCTCGGCCTGGACATGAGCGAATTGCTCAAGCCTGTAGGCAACGGAGGTGCGGCATGAACGCGGAAGTCACTGCCCCATCGGGCGAATCCCTGGTCGTGCGCGCTCGCGGCCTGCGCAAGGCCTACAAAAGCAAGCACGCGTTGGACAACACCGATTTCGATATCGGTCCGGGCAAGATCGTCGGCCTGATCGGCCCCAACGGCGCCGGCAAGACCACTGCGCTGAAGGCCATCCTGGGTCTGATTCCGTTCGACGGCCAGCTCAATGTCCTCGGACGCGACCCACGCACCCAGCGCGACGATCTGATGAAGGATGTATGTTTCATCGCCGACGTCGCGGTCCTACCGCGCTGGATGCGGGTGCGCGAGGCGGTGGATTTCGTCGCCGGCATACATCCGCGCTTCGATCGGGCCAAGTGCGAGCGCTTTCTTTCTGGCACCCAGCTCACGCCCGCACTGCGCGTGCGCGAAATGTCCAAGGGCATGATCGTGCAATTGCATCTGGCCCTGGTGATGGCGATCGACGCCAAACTACTGGTGCTGGACGAACCGACGCTCGGCCTGGATATCCTTTACCGCAAACAGTTTTACCAGCGTCTGCTTGAGGATTATTTCGACGAGCAGAAAACCATCCTGGTCACCACCCACCAGGTCGAGGAGATCGAACACATCCTCACCGACGTGATGTTCATCCGCGATGGAAAAATCGTGCTCGACGCCTCGATGGAAGCGCTCAGCGAACGCTTCACCGAGCTGTTGGTCAACGCCGAAAGCACCGACGCCGCGCGTGCGCTCAAGCCGATCGACGAACGCTCGTTGCCATTTGGCAGGACCGTGATGCTGTTCGACGGCGTACCGCCAGACAGACTCTCCGAACTGGGCGAAACCAGGATACCCGGGCTCGCCGATCTGTTCGTCGCCACCATGAAGGGGACTTACGCATGAATGCCCTGACTTCGAAATCGATCACCAGCGGCAGCACGCTCGCATGGCTGGTCAAGCGTGAATACTGGGAAAATCGCGGCGGCTTCCTGTGGGCGCCGATCATCACCGGCGCGATCGTCAGCACCCTGTACGCGATCCTCGCCGTGATCGGGAGCATCTCCGCAAGCAGGAGCCTGAACAAGGATGGCTTCGTGATAAACGACGCTCCGGACAAGATCCACGGCGCGATCGGCGCGTTCGGCGACGGGGTGCTGATGGGCGGCCTTGGGCTGGCCAGCATCGTGCTCGCGTTCGTGGTGTTCTTCTATGCGCTGGGATCTCTTTACGACGACCGCCGCGATCGCAGCATTCTGTTCTGGAAGTCGTTGCCGGTATCCGACCTGACGATGGTCTTGTCGAAAGCGGCATGGGCCTTGCTGCTGGCGCCTGCGATCGCGATCGCGGTCGGCGCCGTGATCAGCCTCGTGCTATGGATCATCTCCGCGCTGACGATCACGGTGCACGGTTTGCCGGCGAGCAGCGCGATCTTCACTCACTCACACCCGATCCGAATCCTGCTCGGCGCAGTGTCGACGCTGCCGGTCTACGTGCTCTGGGCCCTGCCCTCGGTCGGCTGGCTGATGTTCTGCTCGGCCTGGGCACGCTCCAAGCCCTTCCTGTGGGCGGTGCTGCTTCCGGTGCTGGCCTGCGTGATCATCAGCATGATGGACATCCTGCCGCAAATGCACATCCCGCACGAAAAGCTGTGGTACGCCGTCGTCGTACGTGGCCTGCTCAGCGTGATGCCTGGCACGTGGTATGCCGCGTTGGACATGGAGCAGATGATCCGCGAAGCGCGTATCGACTCCCCCGACGATGTCGCTTCGGCGCTCGATCTGACCTCCAGCTGGCAGGTCTTCGCGACCGCCGACCTGTGGATCGGCGCGGCTGTCGGCATCGCTCTGATCGCGGCCTCGGTCCGGCTGCGCCGCTGGCGCGACGAGGGCTGAATCGAATACGCCCAGACATCGGCTCAAACCGGTCGCGGGCCGCATCGACCCGCGATCGACGATTCTCGTCGCTCAATGCCCAGCCTCTATCTTTCCTCATCTCATCTCCCATCAGCGGACTCATGCCATGAACACCATCCGCCAACTCGTCACTGCCATCACGCTCACTGCTGCGTTGTCTGCTTGCGGCGGCAAACAGCCGCCACCTGCGCAACAGAATGCGCACCAGCCGGAAACTTTCATTGGCAAAGCGGTGAAGGAAGTCACCGACGAAGCCAAAGAAGAACTCCAGAACGGCAATATCGACGTTTCAGGCGACAAGGGCGGCCTGCCCAAGGCCGAAATCACCCCGAAAGGCGACCTTCTGATCGAAGGACAGCCGGTCGCGATCGACGCCACGCAGCGTGCGTTGCTGCTTGAGTATCGTGCCGCGATCGTGAAGATCGTCAACGCTGCGATCGATGTCGGCACCCAGGGCGCCGATCTGGCCGGGAAGGCGGTCACTGAAGCGATTTCCGGAATTTTCAGCGGTGACCAGCAGACCTTCGAGCAGCGGGTGGAGAAGAAACTCGAAGCGGAGGCCGAGAAAATCGAAATTTCGGCGAAGAATATCTGCGTGCATTTGCCCTCGCTGCTGTCGAGCCAACAGAAGTTGGCGGCCGCGATCCCGGAATTCCGTCCCTATGCGCAAATGACCCAGAGGGACGTCGACGAGTGCAATGCCGAAAGTGCGGGCATCCGGCACAACATCGAGATGGACAAGGCGCCGCCCGCATATGGCGCTCAGAACGAAATCCGGGAAAATATCCGTGAGAATGTCCGCACCGCGATCCGGGAAAGCTTGCAGCAGGCCCGCGATGATGTGCACCGCGACATCCGTCAGGCGCACGACGAGATACGTGGCGCGGTCACTGCCGGCGATGATTTGACCCAGGATGCCGCCGCAGAAGCGGAAGCGGCCAGCGCCGAGTCCGCTAAGACACAGGCGCCGCAGAAGAAATGACCCGCAGGGCGGCGGCTATCGCCGCCCGGTCGGACGCGATCGCGTGAGCACGATGGAACCGACGGGAAACCATGGCTCAGCCGCGCGACTTGCGCTTGACATCAACGGCGGCGGGCAACCCTCCCGCCGTCAGTGCCGCCGGATTCAGCAGACGCTTGAGTGTTTTCGCATCCAGCCCGCTGTCCTCGATGGCCACCTCCAGGATGGGACGCTCCTCGCGATACGCGCGCTTGGCGATCGCGGCGGATTTTTCGTAACCGAGCACAGGATTCAATGCGGTCACCAGGATAGGATTGCGACTGAGCATTTCCGCAGCCCGGTCGCCACGCAGGACCATGCCCGAGATCGCCGCATCGGCCAAGCTGCGCATCGCACGCGATAACACGCCAATGGCGTCGAGCAGATCCGCCGCGATCAAGGGCAGCATGACGTTCAACTGGAAGTTGCCGCTTTGGCCGGCGATGGTGATCGCCGCGTGATGCCCCATCGCCTGGGCGCAGGCCATCGCGACCGCCTCCGGCACCACCGGGTTCACCTTGCCCGGCATAATCGAAGAACCGGGCTGCAGGGCTGGCAGTTCGATCTCGCCCAGCCCCGCCAATGGTCCGGAATTCATCCAGCGCAGATCGTTGGCGATCTTCATCAGAGCCACCGCAAGAGCATTGAGCTGACCAGAGAGCTCCACCGCGTCGTCCTGCGCGGCGATGCCTTCGAACTTGTCGGCTGCCGAAACGAATCGCGTGGCGGCCAGCGTGCCGATCGCTTTGGCCATCCGTCGGCCGAATCGCGGATGCGCATTGATTCCGGTCCCGACTGCGGTGCCGCCGATAGGCAAGCGCCGGATACGCCGCAGGCTATCTGTCATCCTCGCCTCCGCCGAACGCAATTGCGCGGACCATGCGCCAAATTCCTGGGCGAAACTCAAAGGCATCGCATCCATCAGATGGGTGCGTCCGGTCTTGACGATGCCTCGTGAGGCGCGGGCGCGGCGGTCAATCGTAGCGCGCAAATGACGCAGCGCCGGCAACAGCGCTTCGGATGCCGCGAGCGATGCGCCGACCCGGATCGCGGTGGGCACGACATCGTTGGAGCTCTGACCTAGATTGACTTCGTCGTTGGGGTGAACCATGCGGCCAAGACTGCGCGAGGCCAGCGTCGCGATCACCTCGTTCGCGTTCATGTTGCTGGATGTGCCGGAACCGGTCTGGAAGATATCGACCGGGAAATGCGCGTCGTGAACGCCGGCGGCGACTTCCAACGCAGCACGACGAATCGCTGCCGCGCGCGTTCTGGGCAACAGCCCCAATCCGGCGTTGACCTCGGCGGCCGCGGCTTTGATCAGGCCGAGCGCACGGATGAAATCCCGCGGCATGGCCCGCCCCGAGATGTTGAAATTGAGGACCGCGCGCTGCGTCTGCGCGCCCCAGAGGGCCTGCATGGGAACCCGCACCTCGCCCATGCTGTCGCGCTCGACGCGTTCGCGCCCATCGCGCTTCGGGGCGATGCGCGCAGCGAATGTCCCGGCATACTCGCGACCGCTCGATCTGTCTCGGGAACTTGGCATCGTTATCTTCCTTCAGCGGCCCGGCTTCAGCATACGCCCGGCAAGATGCCGTCACAGGGTAAAATCGCGCCGACTGTTTCAAGACTCCGCATCCTCGACTCCGCGCCGCCCTGCGTCGCGCCAACCTCAGCGAACTCATGTCACGCGACGCCGAATCCCGATTGTTCGCCCTCTCTCCGCTCGATGGCCGCTATGCCGGCAAGGTCGACGCGCTACGCCCGATTTTTTCCGAATACGGTCTGATCAGGGCCCGGGTCAGCGTCGAGGGGAATGGCTCGCGGCTCTCGCCGCCGAGCCCGGTATCCCCGAACTGCCGCCGCTGCCGGAGGACGCCCTCGCCCGGCTCCGCGCCTGGGCCGACGGATTGACGGCAACAGATGCGCTCAGGGTCAAGGAGATCGAGCGCACCACCAACCACGACGTCAAGGCGGTCGAATACCTGATCAAGGAACGCCTGCGCGACGACGCCGACCTGGCCCCGGCGCTGGAGTTCGTTCACTTCGCCTGCACCAGCGAAGACATCAACAACCTCAGCTACGCGCTGATGCTCAACGAAGCGCGGCTGTCGGTGCTGCTGCCGAAGCTGGACGCGCTGATCGAGA
>SSEV01000007.1 GCA_008015095.1 Lysobacteraceae bacterium
GCCGTGATCAGCGCATTGGTCACTTGCGCCGGCGAGGCACCAGGATTGCTCGCCAGATACAGCGCCGCGGCGCCGGCCACGTGCGGCGAAGCCATCGACGTGCCGCTGATGGTGTTGGTCGCGGTGGTGCTGGTGTGCCAGGCCGATGTGATCGACGAACCCGGCCCGAAGATATCCACGCAGGTGCCGAAGTTCGAGAACGACGAACGCGCGTCGGTGCTGGTGGTGGAGCCGACCGTAATCGCGGCCGGCGCGCGGGCGGGCGAGTAGTTGCAGGCACTGGCGTTGTTGTTGCCCGCTGCCACTACGACGGTCACTCCGGCGTTGACCATAGTCTGCACTGCGGCATCGACCGAGGTGTTGGCGCCGCCACCGAGGCTCATATTGGCCACGGCAGGCAGAACGCGGTTAGCCGCGACCCAGTTCATACCATTGATCACTTGCGTCCATGTGCCGGATCCGGTGCATCCCAGTACGCGCACCGGATGGATCGTCACGCCCTTGGCCACGCCCCAGGTCGTGCCGCCGACGGTGCCGGCGACATGCGAGCCGTGGCCATTACAGTCGGTGGTTCCGCCACCGATCGCATCGAAGCCATTGCCCATGCGCCCGGTGAACTCGGTATGGGTGCCGAGTACGCCGGTATCGATGATGTAGGCGTGTACTCCCGAGGCGGTGGTGGTGTAGTTATAGGCGTTGTTCAACGGCAGATTGCGTTGATCGATACGATCAAGACCCCAGGTGGCGGGGCTCTGGGTGATGTTCGCCGAGACGTAGCCATCCTCTTCGACATAGGCCACGCGCGGATCGGCGAGCAGCTTGGCCAGCGCGGCATCGTCGGCTTTCACCGCGAAGCCGCGCAGGACATGGTCGTAGCTATGTAGCACCGTCGCGCGATGCTCGGCGGCGATTTGCCGGCCGATCTGACCTACACCGACCGCACGGCTGTTTTCTCCGCTCATTCTTGCGACAGTCGGCTTGAGCACGACGATGTATTGGCCCGGAACCGGGCGTTCATTGGTCCGCAGTTCGGCAGCCTGCACCGGGTCTGCGGCTATCGAAAGGAAAACCATGCCGATGGCAGCGGACATGAGGGTCATACGATAATTCACGTTCACTCCTTGAGTTCCATGTGATGGTCGACATCGACAACGCGCATGGCGCGTTCGATGGACGTTTCGCGGTGCGGTTCGCCGCGCATCATGGAAACAAGGGGGTTCGGTGAACGACCGTTCCTTGGCCGACGACGCGGAGCAGTCCGTATCCGCCTCAACAAGCTAAGCCTCGCATCCCTGCGAATCAAGCAGCGCCGTCGGAATATTCATTTTCGGTATACCGACACACGCGTCGCGGACTTTGCGACGCGTGCTCATTGGCAGAGGCCGCAGTCGTCTCAGAACGGAATGGTCTCGTCGATCACGGGCGCCTCCACTGGTGGTGCCGCCGCGGACTCCTGCTCGGGAGGGAACTCCGGCAGCGCATCGCCTTCCTGCAGCATGATCATGCTGGCCGGCACCCGCACTTCCCACGGTTCGCCGACTTTCAACGGCGGATCGAACTGCACGCCGAGTTCGACATCCGCATAGACATCGAGCATGTCCTGATTGGAGAACAGCGGTAGTTTGCCGCCGCCCCAGATCAATCCGGTCTTGAGGAAAAAGATCACCGTGCGTTCGTAGCCCGGGCGCACCGGCATCAAGACGTTCGCGTTGCCCGCGCGCAGGAACTGCTCGAATACCGGATCGACGCCGCTGGACTGGGCCAATTCCTTCCAGCGCGATGCGCTGCCCCAGTAATACGGAAAGAACTGATAAGTGGTGTTCTCCCATTCGAAAGCCAGCTCGAAGAATTCCGCGACCGAGCCGTTGGCCAGCGGCGCGCGCCAGTCGGCGATCAGCGCACCCTCTGCGGGATCGTGCACGATCCGAGGCGTGCCGTCTTCGGCCACGGCGATCGAGGTGTAACCCGCGGCGCTACCGCCGGTGAGCAGATCGATGCAACCGCGCTTGAGCTCGGTCAGCTCGATGCTGCGGTACTGGTCGTCTCGCAAATTATAAGTTTTGGCTTCGACCGCGGATTGCGCCTTGCTCTCGGCCAAGGCTTTCGCCTGATCATAGGCCTGCTTCTTGCTGTTGTAGCCTTTGACGATCGCGCTATAGGCTGACGATTTCCACGCATCGAACGCCTCATCGGTGCGCACGGCCTTATAGACGACCGTAAAAGTCAGCATCCCCTCGAACAACGCATTGACCGTGATTGGAATCGATGGTTGCACAAGACCGCCGAAACTGTCGTCCTCGTCTGCGATTTCGATCCATGTGTTGAAGTTGGTATTGGTGACTTTTCCGCCGTTCTGTCCCTTGACCGTGGTCAAATAGAAGCTCTTGTTGCCGACGAGCACTTGCAGAATGTTTTCGTCGCCCTCGCCGTCCTCGCCCATCTTCAGCGAATCGACATAAGAGTCGAATCCACCGGCCGAGCCTTTCGGCGCGAACACAGAAACATGAGTGAGACGATAGGCCGGATCTAGCGTGATCGTGTTGTCCGCAGAGACGTAGCTCAAATCGTTGGCGAATTCGTGCTCTTTCATTTCCTTCGCTTGCATCGCTTCCGGATGAACGAATGATTTGCTGCCCGTCAGGAATTCAACGGGAGGCGGCTGCACGGTGACGTCGTAAAGCGCCGCAAGATCCGCGTAATTGCTTTCGTCGATGTCGAGCCAGCTTCTGTAACCCTTGTTCTTGCGATTCTTCGGTAGCGGATCGTTGGTATCGCGATCGATCAAGGCCGGATGCACCGGTTCGGCAAGCCCGGCCAGTTCGCCCGCTTCCTCCTGCGCGATCAGTCCGCGATAGTAGGCCGCAGGCTCCGGGACGTTGATCGAAAGCATCAGACGTTTCCCGTAGTTGACCAGTTGCGCATCGTAGATCTTATCGACCCAGCGGTACAGGCCGTTGATATGAGCCGTGCCTTTCTCGTTATTGAAGCCGCGCAGCGATGTGTCCTGGGTTTCGGTCAGGATGGTGACCGATGTGCTTTCCTTGATGCTGCTCTTGATCCGCTTGGTCGCCTCTTCGGTCACTGTCTTCGCATATTCCTGCGATGTGGACTCCGACGACGAACGCGAAGTGTCAAAAGACGCGTTGACAGAAGCGCTGACTTGAACCGGCCCGAATTTGCCGGATACGCTGATCCCGGCCTCGACACCGAAGCTCTGCTCGGCGCTCTGCTGCGCCTGTGTCGACAATTGGAAACGTTCGTCGGTCTTGAGGCTGCTCGATTCCTCCTGTTCGAAGCTCGACTCGGTCGTGGTGGTCTGACTGGTGCGGTTGAGCTTGCGGATCGTGCGCTCGCGGCGCTCACCGCGCATGATCGACTCGATCTCGGCCAACTCCCCGAGTTCGTAGCGACGCAATTCCTGCTCGACGATCAACAAATCGCCGACTGCCGGCGGTTTGATCGCGCCGACATCGAGCGGAACGCGGAAGCTCGCCGATGGCATCGACAAGCCGGTGACCGATGCGGCGGGAACAGTGTCCGGCCTGTACATCGCCAGCGCCTGGGACGACAGTTTCTGCATTTCCCGCGTCGCCGCCGGATCTGCCAGCGCGGCGAAGGCTTGCTGCCGGCGTATCGACGTCAGTTCACGATCCATGCGTAACTGTTTCTGCACATCATCGACACTCATGGTTTTCAGGTCGATTTTGGCGAGCGCCGGCTGGGCGGAAAGCAATTTCACAGCTTCGGCGTCGAACAAAGTCTTCGCGCCTCCTTCACCATGCTGCGTCGTGACGGCGTTCGCTTTGATGAGCTGGTCGATCTGCACACTAGCCTTGTCGATCTTGACGAGGTGTTCGGTCAATGTTTCCAAGGCCTCGTGGCTTACCGGTTTTGTCGTCTGCGTCGGTTTGTCTGGAGATCCGGCGCCATCGTCCGTTTCGCTGGCTGCATTCAAGTCGATCAACGGTTCATACCCATCGAAGACAACTCCGGCCCACGATTGCACATCGAGCTTGGCGCTCAGCCACAACAACCGCAACACGTGGTAGGCGCGGAGACCATCGACCAGATAGTTGGTCGACACATAGCGGTCGCAACCGCGAATCGTCTGCGCGTACAGCGAATCCCATAATTTCGCGTTCGCCACTTTCACGCCCTGCGCCAGCCGATCGGGCGGAACTCGCTCCAACAAAGCCGCGTATGCCGGAAAGGCGCGCTTGAAGTCCGCTGCGAGTTCGGAAAGATCGGCGCCCGGCTGCAGTCGATCGCGCAGGAACTCCACTAGCGGCTCCAACGCCAAGATCAGCGGATCATTAGTTTCAAAAAAATCTGCCGACGCGGCGTAGTTGTTCGCGGTCACCAGTTTGGTGTCGTACAGTCCGGGACCGAACAATTTGTAGAGCATCGACGCTTTCGTTGTCGGCCGCCGATCGCGGATCAACCGCGATGCGATCCGGGTCATCAGCGCGCGTTCGGCGCGTCGGGCGCTGACAAAGCGGAACATTTCTTGTTTGATCGCCATACCGTTCTCCTTCTATCGAAAATCACGCTATCCGCCGCAGACACGGGGTTCGCAACATCACGACCATCGCGACGCCGACGTTATGGTTCCGATTCGCCAGGCGGCTGCTCCGGCAAAGATTCGCTCGACCCGTACCAGACCCAATCTTGCCCAGGCTCCCACTGCCGCACCGCGAACACGGCCGATTCATAGCGTTCAATCAATGCAGCTCGCAGGTCTTCGTCAGCGTTTTCATTCTTCAGCAGCTTTTCATACCATTCGCCTACCGCGCCCTGTTCCGCCGTGATCTCAATCTTGAGATCTTCAAGCGTCCGGGTATCGCCCGTCGCGCCTAACTCCAAAGCGCCGCTCTTCATCAGCTGATACGCCTGGATATCCTGATTCAAATCCATCAGCGCATCCGCGAACTGTAACTGTTCGATCTGCAACGCTTGTTGCGTGCTCGAAACGATGCCTGCATTCTCGGCGATGCGTCTAAAATGCAATTCGACCGCCCTGGTTTGCAGCGTTTCCGCATCCGCCGTCTGCTGCCCGCTTTCATCTACGCATTGCATCTGCGCCGACAGCCATTCGTCTCGATTGCGATCGGCGTCGGCGCCGGCCACCGTGTTCATAAAACTCAGCGTATCCACCATCGACGCCAGTGTCGGGTCGATCCCGTTTCCCGTCATTTCCATGAAGAATCTGATCACCATGAATCTGATTTCGCCGAGTTTTCGCAACGAATCCGGATTCGGATATCCCCAGGCGTTCTCCTCCGGCGGAATTTTCAATCCTGCATAGGCTTCCGACCGATACGCGAATGGCGTCAGCGAGGCCACTTTGGCGGAATTCTCGTAATACGGTTGCGCGAATCTCCGGAACAACGTCACCGCCAGCAGTTGCGGAATCCTGCCCATACCCGGATAGAGCAACGCTTGATGCTCATAGCTCGGCGGAGGCATCTCGAAAGGCTCCGGAATGCTGAAACCTTCCACCATCTCACGCATCGCCTGTAATTCGCCGTCGGTGTAGACGTACTGCTTGCCCGTGGAAAGAATCAGATATCCATCGGCGATTTCTCCGGCCGCATGCATCTTCGGCAGGATCTTGTTCACCTGAACGGGTGCGGCCAGTATCCCGTTTGCACTGAGATATTCGCGCCAGAATGCGGCTTCCATGCCCTTGACGATCGCAGGCCGCGCGACTGAAGAGCGCGCGATCAGATCCTGCCAACGCGGCAAGACCTCTGTCCCCAGCAACGCGACCATCTTCAGGAACTCATCTCCTTCGATCAGCGCGTCGTCAGTCGTCGCGCGCAGCATCAATCGCATGCCGGCATAGCTTTCTATGGCGTCGAGTTGCGCTTGCCCTATCCAATCGAGATAGCGGCCGGTGATTTCCGAACTCAGGAACGGTTCGGCGAGCGCGCTCGCGGTCGGCGCCGCACTGTTGGATGTATTGCCCAGTTCACTGAACGCTGTAACGATCTCCTCGGTCATGCCGAGCAGAATGCCGCCCTTCTCGTTGCCGACATTGTCTCGCCAGACCTGACCCCAGTCCGCTTTGATCTTCTGCGACGCCTTGGTTCCATCCACGAGCGCTTCCTGGTACGTTTTCAACGCGGACTCCATGCGCTTGTGGTTGGTTCCCGTCGCCGTATCGATCAATTTCAGCTGCAAGGAAATGCTGTCGATCTCGTTGTTGATATTCTTCAGACTGATTTCCGCGCTTTGGGAATAAATCAGCGAGGATGGGACATCGATCGGTCCGGTTGCGCCGAAGCGCCATGTCTGCGCTAATGGCGTGACCCGCCATCCTCCGCGTGTCGGTTTCGCGGTCCATCCGCCGGCTGACAAGTTATGAAGATCCGATCGCGTATTCCATAAACGCGCGTACTCGGCTTTCAGCATCGCGCTCTCCGTACGCGCGGCGGAGATTTCAAGCTGCGCCATTCTCGTCGCACGCACCACAGCTCTTCCGCCAGCCAAAGCGATCACGCCGCCCGCAACCAGCTCCCAACCCAGCAGAATCCCCAATTGCATCGCAAAGGCGAGCGCCACATCGGTGACCACTTCGCCCCATGGTTTCGCAGACGGGCTTTCAATGGCGTCGACCCGCTGCTCCAGATGTTCGATGCGGATGTCCTGCATGTTGTCCGCAGCCAACGTTGCGCATTCGCCGAGGAATTTGTAATAGCGCTCCTCCGAGGCCTGCACCACCTCCAAGGTGTATTCCAGATAGGCGCGCAGCAATGGCGCGCGCTCCGACTCGGCCAACTCGGTCAACGCTGCGAGAAATGCCTGCAACCGTGCGGGCGGACTGACGACGCCGGTCATTCCGCCTCCTTCGCCGGCTTGGCGCCGACGGCCTCGGACGCGCGATCCTGCATGCGTTTTTTCGGCAACGTATCCATCGTCTCACCTGTCTATCGCAGTCGCACTGGACGACTGCTTCCAAGCGGACGATAGAACTGATCACCCCTCGACGAATCGGTGTCACCACCTAATTCGTCCGCGTCGCCTCCTAATTTTCGCGTCCGACGGCCGTTTCTTGGTCGCGACTGCGTTTGAGCAGATCGTGTCTCCCGCCAGCGCCGAGCTTGGCCAATACGGCGGCCACGTGATGTTCGATGGTGCGTTCAGAGCGATGCAGACGCTGGGCAATCTGCGCGTTCGACAGTGCCTGCCGCAGAAGCTCATAGACCTGACGTTCCCGCGCAGTCAACCCTAAGGGATCGGCTTTGGTCCGCGGCTGCGGTCCGCGCCTGACACCCCGCACCCCATGTTCACGCAAACGTCTGCGCGCGATTTCCGCCGCTGGCGCCGCACCGAGCTGCTCGAACTCTTCGAGAGCCATGGCGACCTGCGCGGCGTCGCCATGGACCAGCGCGAGCGCGCGATCGTAGCGACATCCCAAGGCCTGCCAGTGCGCGGCCGCACCGCCGATATCCCCGACTAATTCGGCTGCGAACATTGGAGCGATGTCTGGGAGCGGCTCCGGCGTCGATGCGCCGCAACGTTTCGCCCAAACCAGAGGAGGGCCGAGCAGGCGCGCGTCGCCTTTACTCATCGCTGCGTCGATGCCGATGAGCGCGACTTCGCGCGCGATATCGAGGTCGCCACGCAACCATGCCGCCTCGGCGCAGGCCGTGGCCACAGCCGGACGGCGATAGCCCATCGCAATCACATTCATGTTTTGCTGCAAATTCGACCAGTAACTGTCGCGGTCTTCCAACCCACGACGGGCGTTCTGCCGCGCACGCAGAAACGTCAAAGAATTCCGCAAGCGTTGCGGTACGTTCGCAGCGGCCAGACAGGCATCGAGATCGAGATCCGCGTCATCCCAGTGCCCCAGTTCGACCAGCGACAACGCGCGATTGTCACGAAGTCGATAGATCAGCACATCGAGGTCGCGCGCCTCGCAATACGCGAGGCCGCGATTGGCGATATCGATCGCGTAGCGGTGATCGCGGTGAATCACGCTCACCAGTTGCAAGGCGCCGAACAATTGCGCGATCGCATCTTCGAATCCACCTTCCAGCGCAAGCGCGAGCGCTCGTTCGAGTTGCGCACGGGCTTGGCGGTCGTCGCCGAGATACATCCTGGCGGTCATGCTGGCGTGGATCGCTTCGACCAGACATGCCGGATCGCCGAGCGACTCGGCCAGAGCCATCGCGCGCGCGCCGATCCGCACCGCTTGCGCATAGTCTTCCCACAAACGCAGCCGCGATTGTTCGGAGTAGGCGAAGACCAGTTCCGTCGACGGCGCGATGCGTTCCAGCGCCTCGACTGCTCGTGCGATGGTCGCCTCGGCCTCGGCGAGCTCGCCTCGTTCGCGCAATGCGATCGCGATCCGGCGCAAGCTCATGCCCTGCTGTTCGGTATCGCCGAGCGCTTCGCGCAATGCAAGCGCATCACGGCTGACCGCGACCACGCCGGCAAGATCGCCGATCAATCGGTATTCCTCGGCCGCAGCTTCGAGCAATTCGGCATGCGACGTCGCGTCCATACCGGTGGCATAGCGCAGAGCCAACCGGTAATGCATCGCAGCTTCGCGATGCGCCGAGGCATGCGCCGCCGCGCGTGCCGCACGGGGCGCCAATCGTAGCACCTGTTCACGCATTTCCGCCGATTGCGCATGATGCACCAGTCGCGATAGGGCATCCTCATCCTCAGCGCGTCGAGACAGCGCTTCGAACAATCGACGATGCAATTCCACGCGCCGACCGGGACGTAGCGACTGCTCGATGGCTTGCCGCGCCAATTCATGGCGGTAACAGACGTTTCCGGCCTCTGTGCGCAACAGCCCTTTTTCCACGCATTCGTCGATCCATTTCTCGGCGTCGGCGGTCAGTTCGGCCAGCAGCGCGCGTTCGATCGAACGCGGGCTCGCCGCCACCAGCTCAGCCAACGCTCGCGCTTCGGCGCCCAATCGCGACAAGCGGCCGAGAGTGGCGTCTTGCACGGACGGCGGGACTTCCCCTTCGCGGCTGTGCAGGACTTCTGTCACGAAGAACGGATTTCCTCCGGTGACTTCAAACAATCCGGCCTCGGCTCGCTGTGCGCGCGCGGCCAACGCCGCGACGCCTTCGCGACTCAGGCTTGGCACCGCGATACGCAAAGTGCTGCGCGTGGGCAACTCACCTAGCAGGCGCCTGAGCGGATGCTCCAATGCGAGATCGTCGTCGCGATATGTGACCACGAACAGCACCGGCACATCGAGCAAGCGGCGACCTACGTAACGCACCAGGTCGAGCGTGCCGTCGTCGGCCCAATGCAGGTCTTCGATCACTAGTAGTTTGGGTTTTGCGGATTTACGCAGGAACGACAAGAAATCAGGAAACAGAGTCTGATAGCGATCCGGCTCGCGTAGCGCGATGGCAAGCGCAGGCGGCAACGCTTCTGCAAGATCGACGATCGGTCCGAACGGGCGTGCGCTGAACAAAGATTCGCACCCGGCGATCAGCCTCGATGTGGTTGGCGGCAGGGCGGAAGAAAAATTTTGGATCAACGATGTCTTCCCGGCGCCGGCCTCACCGTGCACGAGACAGAGCTGACCCTGCCCGTGCAGGACGTAATCGTACGCCTGGGTCAATTGTGCAAGTTGCGATTCGCGTTCGATCAAGGGCATGTGCTGCGCCACGGCTGAATCCTTGAGCTGTCCGAGCACGACGTCTCCATCGCCATGCATCGAGTGCCGGTTCAGACTTGAATTCCAAGTGGGGCTGCGGTTTGGTTATCCTTATTTCGGACCGCAAGCCCGCCTCTTTCGAACAGTCGCAGCCGGACTGTCAGGAGAACGAATTTAGGGGCTCGAAACGGTCACGGCGATCACGATGCCGGCGTCATCGCCAGGGGAATATGCGAGGGGAGTATGCGAGAAATCATTGCGCTGTCCATGTCATCCATGTCGGCCGGCGATATCGCGCGAATGATTTCAGACCCCGAAGCAATCTATCGATTGCTATATCGCCAACCACTGGTTTTCGTCACTGGTTTTCATCACTGGTTTTCGTCATAGCGCCCTTCTTTTGAGGGATCCGGCCCTATTTCCCGCGCGGTTATGCAAGGTAAGCATGGGGTGCGCATAAGCCCTGCGTACCGCAAGGCTTATGCACGAAACAGGTTGTCCGCACGCCCGAAACGACATGTGGCGTGCATGAAATGCAATGCCGGTATCAGGCGTTACCCATCATTTTCGAAAACTCGATAGCGGCTTTCCTGTTCTTCGCAACACCGATGCCCCAGTAAAACATCCGGTATAGCTCTTTTGCCGCGGATGAATCCCCACAACGCAAGGCGCGTAGATACATGGCTGCCGCCTGTGCGAGATCTTTCTTCACCCCTTCGCCTTTCTCATAACACACCGCCAGATCGAATGCCGCGTCGGCAAGATCGTGATTCGCGGCTTTTTTGAGCAGCGCAACCGCCTTTTTGTGGTCTTTTTTGACATGCGCGCCATGCAAGTACCATGTCGCCAGGGCGTAGCTGGCTCTATGGTCTCCTTCTGAAATCGCGGTTTTCAGATGGTTGTACGCATCTTCCGATGGTCCATTCTTGCGTGCGATGGACAATGCTTTTTGATAAGCCTTGCTTTTCATGGCGCTATTTTTTTCTGGGGGGCTTGGGGGACGGCGGTGTTGGTGGCTTCGGTTTCTTCGGTTTTGGCGGCCACGGCCCTTTATGGCCGGGCGGGCGCCTGCTAGGCGGCCTTCGCGATGTATCGCCCTTTTCTCCGCCTTGATCTCGCTGTTTCCGGGCTTGGCCCGCTTGGTGCTTCCCTCTCGTGCTACGCCTCGCGTTTTTCTTGTGCTCGGCTCCGCGTAATGCGGCCCGCCGCACAGCGCCTTTCACGCTACCACCATTTCTAACTTCGTTGACGACTTCCCTTACGGCGCGGGCACCAGCCATTTCGTCCGCAACTCCGCCGCCAGGCCTCTGAGACTCCGCGTAATGCAGCGCTTCGTAAGCCTCATCGTCGAGAAAAAGTCCCGCGGATGCAGCAAATGCTCTTTCTCCCGGTTCACCACCAGCGCGACCATCTGGATCGACAAATCGATAGGGGCTGTTATAGGCATACGCGTAGCGATTGAAATGTCTGTAATCGCCGTCGTACGCCGTCACCGGATCGACCGAGAGGAAGCGCCCGATCGACTGGTCGTAATAGCGCTGCTGCATGTAGGTCAGGCCGGTGGCGCTGTCCATCATGTGGCCGGTGTAGCCGATGCCGTTGAAGGCCGGCTTGCCGATGATCGCGCCCCAGGGCTCGTAGTCGTTGCGCTCGATCACCGCGCCGGTTTCGCTGGTCACCGCCGTCGGGCTGCCCAGCGCGTCGGTGTGCTGGTACTTGACCGTCACCGCGCCGGTCGGATGGGCGATGTCGCGGATCGCGATCACGCTGCCGCCGAGGTAGAGGTTCTCCGAGTATTTCGGGTACTGATCGTCCCATTGGAACAGCAGTTGTCCGGACTGGCTGTACTGCGACAGCGACAGTGTCCCGTTCGGGGTGGTCGGGGTCGGGTAGCGCCAGTTCAGCACGCGCCGGCCGTGGCCGTCGTAGCGGTAGTACTCCTTGCTCGTCGCGCCGCGCAGGCGGTTGCCGTAGTCGAACTCGAAGGTCTGGCCGTTCTTGTTGCTCAGATTGCCCTGGAGGTCGTAGGCCAGGCCGAGCACGGAGGCGCCGGCGGTATTGCGGATGTTGGTGAGGCGGTTGTTCTGGTCGTAGACGTACTCGGCGTAGTCCTTCACCCCGGCGAGCTTCCACGACTTGAGGTTGTCCAGCGCGTCGTAGCTGAAGCGGTGCCAGTGGTCGCCGCCGAAGCTGCCCGAACCGGCCGCGGTCAGGCGATCCAGGCCGTCGTATTGCATCCAGCGGTCGCGCAAGTCGTAGCCCGGGGTCAGTTCGTTGGCGATGTGCTCGACATTGCCGTTGGCGTCGTAGTAGTGGGTGTAATCCAGCACGCCGCCGCTACTGCTCACGCGCTGCGGCAGTTGCCTGGCGTTCTGGGTCATCGTGTGGACGATGCCGTTGCCGTAGGTGAACTGCTTGAGCGCGCCGTTGGGGTAGTAGCTCGCGCCCGAGGCGTAGGTTTTGTTGGTGTGGTCGCGGACCTGGGTGGGTTGGCCGAGCGCATTGGGCGCGTAGTCGATCTGCAGACCGGTCGGATAGGTCTGGCGCGACTGGCTGGCGTTGCGGTCGTACTCGTAGCCGATGCCCCAGGTGTACCAACCGGGCTGGCTGGAGGATTCCCCGGTCAGCAGGCGGCGCGGGTTGTAGGTGTAGGCGTTGATCACCGGGGTGGTGTTGCCCGGGTCGTTGTAGGTGGTGATGCTGGCGGTCAGGCCGTCCTTCTCGTAGGTCCAGACCTGGTTGCCGCGTCCGTCGGGGAAGGTGAGGGTCTTCAGGCGGTGCCGCGCGTCGTAGGTGCGGGTGACCTTGCGTGGCGAGTTGACGCCTTCGGCCCAGTTGCAGGTGTTCGCATCCGGCAGGCTCAGGCCCGCCGAGGAGGCGGTCAGGTTGCCGGCCTCGTCGTAGCCGAACCAGGTCGCGCCGGTCTCCGGCTCGATCGTCTTGCACAGACGGCCGGCCACGTCGTAGACGTACTTGCGCTCCACGCGCTGGCTGTTGTCGGCGCTGCGGCGGATCAGGGTGATCGGCCGGTCGTAGGCGTCGCGCACGATCTCGGTGACCTTGTTCTCCGGCTCGGCGATCCACACCGGGGTGTCGTAGTCCGGTTCGTCGTAGACCAGATGGCCGGAGGTGGTCTGCAGCCCGCGCGGGTTGGTGACGCGGACCTGGAAGTTCTGCAGGTAATCGGTCGTGGTGACCAGCGCGCCGTGTTCGCTGTCCTGTTCGGTCCTGGTCACGCGATCGAGCGCGTCGTACTGGGTGCGGGTGCCCTGGGTCACGTCCCAGTGATTACCGACGTTGCGGGTCGGGTAGGACTGGAAGGTCACCCGGCCGTCGGTGTCGAAGCGTTTGACCACCTGGCTCAAGGTGTTGCCGATGTCGCTGACATCGAGGGACTCTTCCAACACCGGACGCCAGAGCGCGTCGTAGTAGGTGTTGACGTGTTTGTTGCCCTCGTAGCGGCTGGCGCGCCAATGCCCGGCCGGCAGGCCGTGTTCGTCGAGGTTGATCTGTTGGAACGAGAGCGACACCGGGTTCCAGCGGGTGTCGTCGCAGGTCTCGATCGCCGCGGCCGCGGGATAGGTGATGCTGGCGATCCGGCCCATCGGGTCGTAGTCGTAGCAGGTCTTGGCCCGGGTCTCGTCGGTGACCGAAGTGATCCAGCCCAGGTTGTTGACCTCGGCCGATTCGCTCGCGCCTTCCGGCGCTTCCGGCGTGGCCGGATAGCCGATCGTGCGCGGCACGCCGCGGTGGTAGTTGCCCAGCCAGATCGTGTGGCCGTTGGCGTCGGTGTCGGTGTTGAGGTTGCCGTCCGGCCAGTAGCTGAGGATGCTGACCAGCTTGCCGAACTTGTACTGCTTCCACGGCAAGGCCTGGGCGTTGTACTCGGTCTCGCTGAGCACCTGGCCGGTACCGGCATGGGTGACCTTCTTGACCTGGCCGATCACCCACTTGCCCAGATCATGGTGATACTCGGTGCTCTCGGTCTTCGCATACCACGGGCTGTAGCGCGAGACGCTCAGCGGCCGGGCGAAGGCGTCGAAGCTGTTGATCGTGCGGGTCAGGGCCACGCCCTGCTGCGTGATCACCGTGGTGCGTTGCGGCCGATAGGCGCCGCTCGACCAGTCGTCGGCGTACTCGGTGGCCGAGTAGCCGATCACATCCGGGAACGGCATCAGTCCAATCTCGGCGTTGTTCACATAGCCGTAGTCGGTGCGCGAGAGCACGCTCGCGCCGCTGCGCCGCTCGACGCTGAGCAGCTGGCTCTCGTCCTCGCCGTAGATCTTGCCGAAGGTCGAGACCGTGGTGCTGCCGTCCGGGTCGGTGACCGTGACCGTCTTGCGCGTGGGCACGGGATTGTTGGTGCAGGCTTGCGCGACGCAGGCTTCCAGGCCGGCGTAGCTGTACTGCCAGGTCGCCGGGCTCAGGCCCGGGCCCTGGATCACCTTGCTCTGCAGCGACCACACGTCCTTGAACGCCGGGTACAGGTTGTGGCTGTTCTGCGCGGCGTCCTGATAGCCGCCGTCGCCGCCATCGTCCCAGCCGAACACGCACTCGCCCGGCACGTGGGTGCGCCCGTGGCGCATGGTCTTGAAGTTGAAGGTGCCGCGCGCGCCGGATGGGTGCTTGATCTCGAAAGGATAGATCGCGGTCGAGAGGTATTTGTCGTAGGAACAGAAGGTGACCTTCTCGTAGATCTCCACCTGCTGCGTCGCCCAACTGCCGCCTGGCGTCGTGACGAATCGCAGTTCATACCGCGGCTCGTACGCGACGTAGTTGCCCGGACCGACGGTGTAGGTCCAGGTCGAGTTGTCCGGGTTGGTCGCCGTGGTCAGAATGCCGCCCACGCCCGCCGTGAGGCTGTCGTTGTAGGTATACGTCCACGTCTTGCCGTGCGCGGTGGCCGAAACAATCTGATCGTCCGCCCCATACGCGAAGTCGATCCGCCGGCCATCGCTGGCCACGATGCTCAACAGCTTGCGGCCCTGCCACTGGTACTGCACCCAGTTCCCAAACCGGTCCTGCACCAGGGTCGGATACAGCCGCAGCTCGCTGCGGTTGTGGACGATCTGCGCCCCCGATTGCAGCGCCGGGGTCACCGTGGACGGATAGAAACTGCGCACCATCCAGTTGAAGGTGTACTTGTTGCCATCCGGATCGACCGCCCAGAACCCTTCGCCCAGATGGCCGCTGGCCAGCGTGGACTCGCAGCCCAGGTACCAGAAGTCCTTGGTCACCCAGCGCACGCCCGAGAGCGTCGGCCGCACCAGCTTCGGCGAGGTGCTCGCCGTCAGCAGGTACAACTCGCCGTTGCCGCCATTGACGAACATGTTCGGCACATCGTTCGTCGCCACATCGCCCTGCTGCTGCGGGCCGCTGCAGCGCGCATAGGGCGCGGCGCCTCCCACGCGCCAGTACTGCGACGGGTCCGGCGGCGCCTGCCAGCCGTAGCTGGTGTAGGAGACGTTGCTCAGATACGGAATGTCCATCTCCCAGTTGCCGAACAACGACTCGACGGCCGCATTGTTGGGTGAACCGAAACTCAGCTTGCGCCCCACCCGCACCGGCAGCGCGTTGTTGCCGGGAATGTCGATGTCGGTCACCGCAAACGAGGCCGTACCGTCGAACAGATTGATCTGCTCGCCGAACAGCTCCGGCCCAAGCTGGCCGAGGGTCTGACGGTTCTTGATCTTCTCGCCGTACGCCTGGCCCCATTGAATCTGGGCCGTGGCGGTGAAGGCGGTGAGCGAGAGCAGGAAAGCGCGGAGGAGGGCGCTGAAACGACGGCAACGACTTGGAACCATTGTGTTTTTCTTCTTCCGGGAAGGGCTGGGAGAGTGTGCAAGAGCGGCGTCGCGGGAACTGAGACCACCCGCGGGGCGCGGCATGGTAGCCGAAGCGCTCTCAATCGAGAAGTTGAAAAACTGAACGCCAGCGCGGATGACAAATCCGCCAAACTCAACCCATGCGCTCGAGCTCTTTGGTAAGCGGCCTGCTGCCGCGGAGATCAGGTTTTTGCAATAAGGAGTTCGTTATGCAAACGATTGCCCCATTGAAAGCGAGTACGGCGATATTTGGATTTGCGGCTTGGCTGTGTTTGCAGATGTTAGGGAAAGCCCGAACAACACCGTCGCCGGTGCGAACAGCCACGCTGGCGACGAAGCGGCGAGTCAAAACGCAAAGGAGGTGCGTTTTTCAAGCCCTCTCAAAATCCGTAGCGCAGGAACCCGCCATCCACCGCGATGCATTCGCCGGTGATGTAGTTCGCTGCTGGTAGGCACAGAAACGCCACTGCTGCGGCCACTTCCTCGGGTTCGCCGATTCGTCCTAGCGGAGTGCGCAACAACACTTCATCCAGATAGTCGGGGTCGGCCAGCTTGCCCGAGGTGCGTCGGGTGCGGATATACCAAGGCGCAACCGCATTCACGCGCACCCCGTCTTCGGCCCATTCGATCGCGAGATTGCGCGTCATCTGATGCATGGCGGCCTTGCTCATGCCGTAGGGCGCACCGCTGCGCACATGGGTGACGCCCGAAACGCTACCGACATTGACGATGCTGGAATTGGCATGCCGGGTCAGTAGCGGATAGGCATAACGCGATAATTCGAAGGCGCTGAACAGGTTGGTCTCGAAAATCGCCCGCCATTCGTCCTCAGCGTAGTCGGTGACTGGTTTAGTCAGATTGGCGCCCGCGTTGTTGACCAGGATATTGAGGCCATCGCCGATGTCCTCGACCCAATCGAGCAGCTCGCGGCGTTGCTCGGCGTCGGCGACGTCGGCGACACAGGTGCGCAGTTCGCCCTCTGGAAATTCCTCGATCAACTCGCTACGAACCATATCCAGGCCGTTACTGTCACGTGCGGCGACCAGTACGCGCGCGCCAAAGCCGAGTAGTTCTCGGGCGATCGCGCGCCCGATGCCGGCGCTACCGCCGGTGACCAGCGCAAGTTGTCCGTCCAGACGCCAGCGGTGAGGATCCATGTACGGAACCCTTCGGAGCGGGATTGCGCGTAGGATAAGCCGAGCCCAGGTTCCGGGTCATATCATGTTCTATCCCGTGATGCCCCATTCCATCATGCTTCGCGCCGAATCGCTTCCGCGCTTTTGCGCGACCTCATCCTGGGCAGGCGTGCTCGCCGTCGCCCTCTTCGTCTCGCTCCCGGCCTGCTCGCCTCCCGAAGCGCCTGAAACCGAACGCCATCCCGAGCCGATCGCACCGAGCGGACAACACGGCGCACTGCGCGAAGCCATTCAGCAGCCGATCGACGAAGCCAAAGCCGCGCGCGAACTTCCCGAAGAGGCGGCGCGGCGACAACGCGCCGAGATCGACGCGCAGACCGGCGGTTGAGCGCCGACGGTTGATCGCACGATGCAAGACGCCCGGCGGCGCCGGGCGTCTTGCGCATATCCTTAGCGTATCTCTGGGCTGGGATCAGAACCCACAGAAGCAGTAGGCCAAGGCCCTGATCGGCGCACCGCCGGGCTGCGGCTGCAACGAACGCTCGAGAATACGCAGATCCTGCGCCGTTTGCGGCAGCGCGCGCGTCAGCATCGCGCGTGCGAGATCGGAATAGTTGAACACCGCGCGCCCCAGACCGCTGCGCACAAAACCACCGAACCACCGCTCGAACGGCGTGCCCTGGTGTTCGATGTAGCGCACGCGGTATTCGCCCGGCTTGCCGAGTTTGACGCGCTGCGCCGCATCTTCTATCGCGGTCTGGAGCCCGCCGAGAGCGTCAACCAATCCGCGTTCCTTGGCTTGCGCGCCGCTCCACACGCGGCCACGGGCGACCGCATCGATCTCCGCCACCGGACGTTTGCGCGCCTGCGACACGCGGCCCGTGAAGTCGCGATACCCCTTCTCGATGACGCTTTGGAATACCTGGCCGCCCTCGGGCGCCAGCGGACGGCTGATATCGAAGGAGCCCGCATACTTGGTGGTGCCCACGCCGTCGGTGTGCACGCCTACTTTCTGCAGTGTGCGCGGGATCGTCGGGATCACGCCGAAGATACCGATCGAACCGGTGATCGTGGATGGATCGGCGTAGATGCGGTCGGCGTTCATGCTGATCCAGTAGCCGCCCGAAGCGGCGAGATCGCCCATCGACACGACCACAGGCTTGCCCGCCTTCTTCAGCGCCACCACTTCGCGGCGGATCTGCTCGGAAGCGAAGACTTCGCCGCCGGGCGAATCCACGCGCAGCACCAGCGCTTTCACGCTGTCGTCCTCACGCGCTTCGCGCAGCAGTTCGGCGGTGGATTCGCCGCCGACGCTGCCGGGAGGCTGCTCGCCGCCGGCGATGTCGCCCTCCGCGACCACGACCGCGACGCCGGGGTCGCTGCTGAAATCCGCCAGCCCGGACTGCATTTGCAGATGCGCCAGATACGCACGGAACGACACTTGGCGATATCCGGTTTCGGAATCCTCATCGGCGACGCCGCGCTCGGTGAGCAGATCCTCGATCTCTTCGGCGGTCTTCAAGCCATCGACCAGCTTCTGTTGCAGCGCGTACTTGGCCAGATCGCCCTGAGCCGCGCTGATATCGGCGGCCAGCGTGTCGATGCTCGCGGCGAGTTTCTGCGGGTCGAGCTTGCGTACCTTGGCGATGTCGGCCAGATAGCGCTGCCAGACGTCATTCATCCAGAACAGGTCCGCTTCCTTCGCTTCGGGAGAGGCCGCGTCGAGCACATAAGGTTCAGCCGCGGACTTGTATTCGCCGACCTTGAACAGATGCACGTCCACGCCGAGCTTGTCCTGCAGCGCTTCGCGGTAGTACTGGCGGTATCGGCCGAGGCCTTCGAGCAGTATCCCGCCCATCGGATCGAGGTAGACCTCGTTGGCCTGCGCAGCGAGCAGATATTGGCCCTGATCGAAACTCTCGCCGAAGGCCACGATCTGCTTGCCGCTGGCGCGCAGTTTGGCCAAGGCTTCGGCGACCTCGCGGATCGACGCATAGCCGGAGAACTGCATCCGGTCCACACGCAACAGCACGCGCTCCACGCGCTTGTCGTCCTTGGCCTCATCCAGCACGCGCAACAGATCGCGCAGCTGGATTTCGGCGCCACGCTCGTCGCCAAGCGCCTCGGCCGCGGCCCGGCTCAGCGGATCGATCGAATACTGTTCGACCAGCCGCCCTTCAGGCGCCAGCACCAGGGTGCTGCGCTCCAGGACCGGGGCCGAGCGTTTGCCGCTCATCTGGGCGCTCATCAATCCGGCCAGCAACATCAGCAGTAAGCCGAAGAACAGAATGTTCAGGATGAGCCGGCGGGTGAAGTTCATGGCATCCCAGATGCCGATGAGGACGCTGGCGATGGGGCCGCGCTGGCGCGGTTGGTTCATTGCAGATTCTCCGTGTGCCGAGGTTGCGCGATGGAAACAGGTGGCGATCCTCCGGCACCGGAACGCCATGATTGCGAGGTCTGTACGGCCCCTGCGCGAGGCCATCGGAAATTCGCAACGCCAGTGTGCCGGGCGGTCGTGAAGACGTCATCCGCCATCGGTCACCCCTACTGTCCGCACAATGGGGATTCTGCGCGAGACACGCAAGAAGCGATGGCCGAGCAGCAGCGCGGCCACGCTCAATCCCGCGATCATCCCGATCCACATCCCGCGAGGCCCCTGCCCTCCGGCCCCGAGCCCCAGGTAAGCGCCCAGCGGCATGCCTACGCCCCAATAAGCGAAAGCCGCCAGCAGCATTGGCGCCGCGGTGTCCTTCAGCCCGCGCAGGGCCCCGGCGGACAAAACCTGAATGCCGTCAGGAAACTGGAAGGCGGCCGAGAGCAGCAGTAGCGATGCCGCCAACGTGGCTACGGCCGGATCGCCGCTATACAACTTGGCGATCGCGTCATTGCCATACCACAGCGCCCCGGCTGAAACCGCCTGCGTGGCCAGCACCAGCGCAAAGCCGGCCCATGCGGCACGACGAATGCCGGCGCGCTCGCCTCGGCCAAGTGCGTGGCCGACCCGGACCGTGGTGGCTTCGGCAACGGCCATCGGCACCATGAAACACAGGCTGGAAACGTTGATCGCAATTTGGTGCGCCGCCGCCGGCACCTCGCCGAGACGGCCGATCAATAACGCAGTCACCACGAACAGGCCGCCTTCCATCAACCAGGCGCCCCCTATCGGCAATCCTGTAGCCAGCAGCTCACGCAGTCTTGCCCATTGCGGGGCCTCGAACACGGCGAACAGGCGCAGATCCCGGAAACGCCGGGCGCGGGCGAGATAAACGGCAAGCGCGATCGCCTGCGCCCACATCATCAGCGCCGAAGCCAAACCCAGCCCTTCGGCGCCCATCGCGGGCAGCCCCCCGGCCCCGAAAGTCAAGCCATAGCCCAATGGGATCAATAGCAACAGGCCTCCAAAGCCCAAAATCATTGTCGGCAACGTGAAATGCAGGCCGTCGCACAAATAGCGCATGCACAGATACAGCGTCAGTGCGGGCACGCCCCAGCGAATGCCATACACGAAACCGGCGGCGCCGGGACGAATCTCCGCGGCGATGCCCATCGTCGCCAACAGCGACGGCAACAAGCTCAGCAACAACAACATCGTCACGCCAAGAAAAAGACCGAGCCACAACGCCTGCCGAAACAAGGCGCCGATCCGTTCGCGATGGCCCGCGCCATCCAATTGCGACACCGCTGCGGGCAATGCGATCAAGGTGCCCATCGGCACCATCAACGGCAACCAGAACAACGCCGTGCCAACCGACACGGCCGCCAGCGTCGCCGTACCATGACGGCCCGCGATCAACGCATCGATCAACCCGATCAAACCGGTCGAAACATGGCCGACGATCAGCGGCGTCGCCAGGCTCACGGTCCTGCGCAACTCGTCGCAGGCATCGCGCGGTCGTCGCAAACGCCATGCTTGAAAGCGGGAAGCCATGCCTGTATTCCGCATCGAGACGTCTCGGCCGCTGCGGACGTCGTGGAGAGGGGTTCATCGATCGAAGCCGCGGATCGTGTCGATGCGGCTGCCGACCCGACAAACGGCTGCTATCTTATCGGCCAGGCCGACGACCGTCCGAACCATGCGTTCATGCTGGCGTTGTTCCTACTGATCGGCTTGCGTTCTATTCCTGGCTCGCCGTCGTGGTTGCTGCTGATGTACTCCCTGTTTTCGGTCGCGGCCATGGTCTATATCCCGAGCCATCTGCTGTTGATGCAGAAACGGGTGTATGCGCAAGGCTGGCTCAAGACCTCGATCAAGTATCTTGTGCTGGCGACGGTCTATTCGGTGCTGCTCGTCTTCGCCATCGTCTATGCCGTTTTCGCGGGTTTGAGCAGTTGAGACCCTAGTTTGGCGAGCTGTCGAAAACAATCCGGCATGGTGGCTTTGGACGGCCGGCGCGAACAGCGCAACCGCCCTCGAAACGACGAACCACGCGGATGCGGCGGCTGAAAATGCCGGTGAACTGCGTTCTTCGAGAATATTTGGGAAGTTTGAGCTAAGGAAACGACACCATGGGCGCCCCCGGTCAAACCGTGTTGTATGAAGTGAATATCGAAGTGGACGCCGCCGCGCACGAGGAATACCGGCGCTGGTTGCGCAGTCACATCGCCGAAATCCTGGCGCTGCCGGGGTTCACAGGCGCACGGATATTCGACGTTCTCGATCCGCCACCGAGCGCGGGCCGCATCGGGCTATGCGTGCAATACGCGCTCAAGAACCAGGCTGCGCTCGACGATTATCTGCGCGATCATGCGCCCCGCCTGCGCGCCGACGGGATCGCACGTTTCGGTGATCGATTCCAGGCGGCACGGCGCGTGCTGCGGCCTGCGCGGCGTTGAGCGCAATCCCGCCGATTCGGCGCTCGTCGGTTTTTATCAAGCCGATGCAACCCCATCCGATTCAAAGCGGACTGGTCTGAACCGGCTTGGTTTGAACCGGTTGATTCGAATCAGGTCAGGCCGATGCTGGTGCGCAGCCGGCTCAACCAACCGGGCTTGGAGATGATCGTCGGCAGAGCACGGCGCGCCTGCTGGCGCGGGGTCGTGTCGGTTGACGGAGCCAGCAGGGCCTCCTCACGGATGCGGGCGATCGCCGCAACCCGTTCTGGGGGCAGATGCTGCATCACGTAACGGGCCTCGTCATTCAAGGCCAACCATGCTTCGCCGTCCAGGCTGCCATCCGTACGCTGCGGCAACGCACCCTGCAGCGCCTGGCGATAATCCGCCGGCTCCACGCCGAAGATGGCGGCCGCCTGCGTGTCGTCCATGCCCGCAACCACCCGAAGCAACAATACAGCGCGAGGACCGAAATCCAGACGCGCCAGACATGCGAAGTCGCCCGGCCAGTACGGCGCCAGTGGCTCGGTATTCAACGTCGGGTTCTGCAGCAGATTCGACCAGAACAAGTGGGGCCACGTTTCAGGGGCTGCGATCGGCGCAATAGCCGCAAACGATTCGATCGCCGCCTTCAAAGCCCTGTCTCCATGGGCAGTCTCGCCGCATTGCAGCTCGGCCAGGAAAGCGGCCCGGCGCTCGACGCTGCGGAGGAAATTGGCGACCGCGGCCGGTGTAGCTGCCGCGCTATCGAGTGTCTTGAGTGCCGACATGCTCGAAATCGATTGGATTATTGGGCGGGGAATGATGCCTTGCCCAGGTAAAAACGCGACTTGACCGCCATCACGAATCGGGTTCTTGAGGCGTCTGCACGACCTGCGTTGCATCCTCCCGACTTCGTCGGTTGTGCACAGCGGTCAAGAAATTGCAATACACGAGAGCGGAATCTTTGAAAAAGCCTTCAAAAAGCCATGTTTCACAGATAACCGTTTGATTTTCATATGGAAGTTCAACTTGGCGTTTTTTTCGCCAGTCCTCGGAAAAGCCTGCATTTCCGGCTTAAAACCGCTACGCGGAGGATCGATGCACAAGCTTATCCACAGCTTGTGTGGATAATGACGAAAACCCTTTCTGATCCGCCACTTGCAACCGATTCATGGACGTCCCGAAAAGCAATGCGGCGCAAGTGGGGGTGCCATTCCTTGAGACAGGGTGCCGCTAGACTGGCGTCATGCCTGCATCCGATTCCGTCCTGCGTGTAGCCCTGCCGCTTCCGCTGCCTCGGCTTTTCGATTATCGCCCCCCCGTCTCAACGGATCTCGCGATCCAGAACCGCACCGGTTGTCGGGTGCGGGTTCCTTTCGGCGCGCGCAGCCTGGTTGGAATCGTGGTGGAGACCGGCGCGCCGGATCCCAGTCTCACCGCCGAATTGCGCGCTGCCGAGGCGTGGCTCGACTCCGACCCACTGCTGCAGGGCGAGCTGTTGGAATCCCTGCATTGGCTGGCCCGCTACTGCCATGCCCCGCTCGGTGAAGTGCTGGCGACCGCGCTGCCCGGCGCCTTGCGCCATGGCGAGCCATTGCCGGACACCCATTGTTGGGCTTGGCGGTTGAGCGATGAAGGCCGCGCCGCGCGTGCGCGCCTGCGCGGCCAACCTCGCCGCCTAGCCGACCGACTCGGGGAAGGCGCGATCGAGGAAACCGAACTCGATGACACCTTCGACACATGGCGGCCGGCAGCGCGGTCATTGTCCAAGCGCAGACTGGTCGAACGCATCGCTGTGCCTGCTTCGCGCCGAAACGCCGTCACGACGGCAGGACCGGCCTTGAACGAAGAGCAGGAGGCCGCCCTCGACGCCTTGCGCGCGAACTCGGGCTTCTCGCCCGTGCTGCTCGATGGCGTGACCGGCAGCGGCAAAACCGAGGTGTATCTGCAGGTGATCGCCGACTGCCTGGCCCGTGGTCGCCAAGCCTTGATCCTCGTGCCCGAAATCGGGCTTACGCCGCAGGCCCTGAACCGCTTTCGCGCCCGGCTCGGCGTACCGGTGCACGCTCTGCATTCAGGGCTCGGCGAGCAGGCCCGCGCCCGAGTTTGGGCCGCGGCCTGGCGGGGCGAGGCGCGGGTCGTCATCGGCACGCGCTCGGCGGTGTTCACGCCACTGCCCGAAGCAGGATTGATCATCATCGACGAAGAACACGACAGCAGTTACAAGCAACAGGACGGCATCCGCTATCACGCTCGCGATTTCGCCTTGCTCCGCGGGAAACGTTTGGATGTCCCGGTGATCCTGGGCAGCGCCACACCGGCGTTGGAAACATTGCACAACGCGCGCATCGGGCGCTATGCGCATCTACGCCTGCGCAGTCGCGCGGGCGAGGCGAAGCCACCCGAGGTGCGGGTGCTGGATATTCGGAAACGCCCGTTGCAGGCCGGACTTTCGTTCGAACTGCTGCAGGCGATCCGCGAGACGCTTGACGCCGACGGCCAGGTGCTGGTGTTCAAGAACCGGCGTGGTTACGCCCCGGTGCTGCTATGCCACGATTGCGGCTGGAGCGCACTGTGCAAGCGCTGTGGCGGCGCATCGAAAAGCATGCCGATGACCGTGCATGGCGGCGGCCGTCGTCTGCAATGCCACCATTGCGGCGCACGCCAGACGCCACCGGCCGCCTGCCCCGATTGCGCGAGTCTGTCGCTGCAGGCACAAGGCGTGGGCACGGAGCGGATAGAGGAATGGCTCGCCGAACGTTTTGCCGATGTGCCCGTATTGCGCATCGATCGCGGCAGCACCCGGGGCAAGGACGCCCTCGAAAAACATTTCGACACCCTCGGCGAGCGTCCGGGCATTCTGGTCGGCACTCAAATGCTGGCCAAGGGTCACGATCTGCCGCACCTGACCCTGGTCGCGGTGGTCGGCATCGACGAAGGCTTGTTCTCTGCGGATTTCCGCGCCAGCGAGAAACTCGCGCAACTGCTGATCCAGGTATCGGGCCGCGCCGGCCGCGCCGGCAAACCCGGGCGGGTCGTGCTGCAGACCCACCATCCGGAACATCCGCTGCTGCAGACCCTGATTCAAGGCGGTTATCACGCCTTCACCGAAACCGAACTGGCGCAACGCGAAGCGGCCGGATTCCCACCGTTCGCGCATCTGATCCTGCTGCGCGCCGAAGCGCAGCAGCTCGAACCGGCGAACGCCTTCCTGCAAGCGGCGAAAACCCTGCTACTTCCTGCATGCGCCGGCCAGATCGACCTGCACGGTCCTGTCCCCGCGCCGATGCAACGCCGTGCGGGCTGGCACCGCGCGCAATTGCTGCTGTCTTCCCCGCAACGGCGGGCGCTGCATAGCGCGCTCGAGCGGATATTGCCCGAGATCCATGCGCTCCCCGAAGCGCGCAAAACCCGCTGGTCTCTGGATATCGATCCGACCGATCTGTATTGACCGCCGGTCAGACCGGCCCGTCTGACCTGGCCAGCATCGGCCTGGACAACGGTTTCGACCCATGTCGCGCCGTTGCCTTTGCGCAGATCATCGCGTCACAACGCGGATGGACTATCGTTCTCGACGAGCACGAAACGCACGCGCATCTCACCGGGTTCAGCAAGCTGCTGGGAACAGCAGCCCAAGCGTCTCTCGCCACCTCATCATTCTCGGGGACACAGACATATGTCTTACACCTTGCAGCAAGCCGTCAATCCGATGTGCGTCATGGAACGCCAGTGGGGCAAATCCCCGATGGTTATGTTCACCGATTCAGCCGAATGCATCGGCGTGCTGGCTCGCGACAGCGGCAAGGACCAGATCATCGGCATCCTCCTGTCGATGTACGACGACGATGGCGAAGAACTGTTTTCGTCCGATGACGTCGGGACGGTCGTCGATATCCTCGCGGCGAACGGATACGATGCGTCGTCGGTGATCCTCGTCGGCGCAATCAGCAGCTGGACGAAGATGTTGGAGCCTGCTTTATATGCGTTGATGTCTGCGCTGAAGCCGGTGGACACGCAGGAACTCCCCGACGGCACCTACGGCGCCAAAATCGACAGCAACGGCAATATCCAAGTGCTTCGCTGAGCGCTAGGCAGAGTCCATGTCCACGCGATCATCATCGGTCGCGATGACAGTGGCGATCGCAACGGCATACCATCGCCTGCGCCTCTCCGCCCATGCCGCCAGCCGTCCCCATGCGCTGCTGTCGAGTCCAGGCGAAGATCACAGCTTCGCTCTGACACCGTTTTGATGAAGACATCCACGGCCTCGGCCGATCGCGACGGGCTTTCCACACGCCTCCGCGCTCATCGGCCGACCCAGAACCGACGGAGTCTTGCGACCATGCCATACACACTTCGACACACCGATACTCCGATGCGCATCGCCGAACGCGAATGGGCGATGGCGGACCGGATCTCATTCACCAAGTTCACCTCCTGCGTCGGCGTACTCGCGCTCTCCGACGACAACCAGATCATCGCGATCCATCTCTCGCTCCAGGACGAAGAAGGCAATCCCTTCACCGCCGCCGATGTCAATCAAGTCATGCTGGTCCTGCGGGATCACAACTATGCTCCGGACAGTGTGCGCGTGATCGGGCAGATCAGCGTGTGGACCGTCTCCGCGGCCGACGCGTGGAACGCGTTGGCGATCGCGCTGGATCCGATGAGTCCTTTCCCGCTCGGAGACGGCACTTACGGCGCGATGGTCGACGAGGAAAACAATATTCAACTTACGGCCGACTGAGCGCCTGTCCAAACGCCGGAGACCGCGGGCACGAAGTCCGGATCTCGACGCCTCAACGCCGATCTCTCAGCGATACCGCCACACCCGCGGGCGGGCGCGTTGGCGCTTGTGCGCTCGGCATGAAATCGCCGCCGACATGGCTGACGCCGCAATGCCAGGCTCTACAATACGCACGCGGCGATGGCGCCGCGGCGGTGGGAGAGAGCGATGTCGGCGTTGCCCCATGTCGTGATCGTCGGCGGTGGTTTCGCCGGCCTCTGGGCGGCGCGCGCGCTGCGCCGCACCGCAGTACGGATCACCCTGCTCGACCGCGGCAACCATCATCTGTTCCAACCTTTGCTGTATCAGGTGGCGACCGCCGGCCTATCCGCGCCCGATATCGCCGCGCCCCTGCGCCATATCCTGCGCCGTCAACGCAATGTGACCGTGTTGCTGGGCGAGGCGATCGGTATCGATGCGGGCGCGAAGCATGTGCGGCTCGCCGACGGCGGCACGCTCGATTACGACCTGCTCCTGCTCGCCAGCGGGGCGACCCACACTTATTTCGGCCATGACGAATGGGCGCAGTACGCCCCCGGTTTGAAGACGCTGCAGGATGCGTTGGATATCCGCCGTCGCATCCTTATCGCATTCGAGCGTGCGGAAGCGGAAAACGATCCGGATCTGCGCAAGGCCTGGTTGACGTTCGCCATCGTCGGCGGCGGCCCGACCGGCGTCGAACTCGCCGGCACTCTGGCCGAGATCGCGCGACATACTCTGCGCGGCGAATTCCGGCGCACCGATCCGCGCCAAGCGCGTGTGCTGCTGATCGAAGCGGGGCCGCGGATCCTGGCGTCTTTTCCTCAAGCCTTGTCGGAGAAGGCGCGGTCGCAACTGGCGCGTTTGGGCGTGGACGTGCGCACCGGCGCGCGGGTCGAAGCCATCGACCGCGAAGGTCTGCGCCTGGGCGAAGAACGCATCCATGCGCGAACGGTGCTATGGGCCGCGGGCGTCGCGGCATCGCCTTTGGCGCGTGAACTCGGCGTGCCCCTGGATCGGGCCGGGCGCGTCGTCGTACAACCCGACTTGAGCGTGCCTGGACATCCGGACATTTTCGTCGGCGGCGATCTCGCATCGATCCAATGCGATGGCAAGCCCGTGCCCGGGGTCGCGCCAGCGGCCAAACAAATGGGGCGGCACATCGCGCATGCGATCCGCGCGAAGCTGCACGGCGAGCCTTCTGCCGACTTCCGTTATCGCGATTACGGCAATCTCGCCACCATCGGCCGCATGGCCGCGGTGGTCGACCTGCGCGGATTCCGATTCTGGGGCTTGCCCGCCTGGTGGTTTTGGCTGGCCGCGCACGTGTTTTTCCTGATCGGATTCCGCAACCGATTGGTGGTGCTGATCGATTGGGCTCGCGCATACTGGAGTTATCAACGCAGCGCGCGAATCATCCTCGGCCGCGATAACGAGCCACCGCGCTAGGGCCTGTTAACGCCACCCTGGCGTTGTTGGGCCACCGCAAGCCCTGCGCGTGTCGGGCTTGTTCGCGCTCCACTCAGACGCGTTCGACCCGGCAGGCATAGCATCCCGGTTTCGCGTAGTGCAGATGCAGATAAGCGGCGCGTTCGATATCGAACAACGCCGCGATTCCGCTTTCCAGTTCGGCGCCGGGTAAGACCTCAGCCCAGACCATCATGCCGCGTGCGTCGTACGCGCGCAGAGACAACAGGCGCGTGCGCAACAGTGTCGGCACCTCGTCGATATCAGGTTTCGCCTCAATCGCTTGTTCGCGGACGTAGACCGGGCCCGAAGCGCGATACGGCGTATCGACCCCATGATGTTCGTACGGGAGCAGCAACAACGCTTCCCCGTCGGTCGCGTCCTGCAGGCTGACTCGACAGGGGTAAACCGGACGTCCGTCGGCGACGATGCGACGGACGCCGCGCGCGCGCAGCGCGTCGTCGGGCAGGGCAAACAGCGGCGCGAAGGATTCCGCTGACAGGGCGTGGATCTGGAAACTCATGGATGCGCTCCGTGGATGCGAGCGCACAGCGTCGCACCGCACGTGCGATCGTGATATCCGGATCCTGCGATCTCAGCCTTTCTGCTTCGCGGATTTCGGTTTGGCGCGCGCGTAAGGGTGATTGCCCTCATCCCGTCGCGTCTCGAACAGCCCGGTGGCCTCGATCAGGCTGCTGAGTTTGCCGTAGCCGTAATTGCGCGCATCGAAGGGCCCGCGGTTGCGGATGTTGGTGCCGACCGCTGAGAGGCTGGCCCAGCCGTCGTCTTCCTTCTCAGCCTCTACCGCGTCGCGCAGCAGATTCACCAGTTTGGTGTCCTGGCGCAGCTTCGCGGTCGGGACCGGCGGCACCGGCGCGGACGTGTCCGCGGGCCCGCCCGCATGCTTCGCCCCATCGGGGTGTTCGTCGATGTAGAGGAAGGTCGAGCAGGCGTTGACGAAAGGCTCCGGCGTCTTTTTTTCGCCAAACCCGAAGACGCGCATGTTCTGCGCACGCAGGCGCATCGCCAACGGCGTGAAATCGGCGTCGCTGGAGACGATCGCGAACGCATCGAATCTTCCGCTATGCAACAGATCCATGGCGTCGACCACCATCGCCATGTCCGACGCATTCTTGCCGGTGCTCAACGCGAATTGTTGGATCGGTTGGATTGCGTTGGGGTGCAAGGCGGCCTCCCATTTCTGCAGCGTCGGACTCTTCCAATTGCCATAGGCCCGACGCACGTTGGCGATCCCGTGCCGAGCAAGCTCGGCAAGGACGACCTCGATCTTGGAAGCCGGGGCATTGTCCGCATCGATCAGCAACGCGATCCGCATTCGATCATCCATGGCGTTTCTCTCGACAGTGGTCCGCGCAGCCTAACAGGTTGTTGAAAAACGCACGTCGTGCGTGTTTTCGCGCTGCCATGCGCGCCAGCGTCAACAAGCGGTTTCCATAGCCTGCTATCGCGCCGGCCCGCAGAGGTTTGAACATCCCCCTCAAACTGCCGCCGGATCGATGGTGCGCGAGACGCATCGACGCCCTCCGCAAAAGAAAACGGCCCGGGGAACCGGGCCGTCGTCGTGGTCGCTGCGGGGTCTGCGGTTCGCGATCAGGCCGCGAACAGCGCCTTCATCTTCTTCAGCGCATTGGCCTCGATCTGACGGATGCGCTCGGCGGACACGCCGTATTCGTCGGCCAGATCCTGCAGCGTGACCTTGCTATCAGGCTCCAACCAGCGCCGCTTGACGATATTGCGCGAACGCTCGTCCAGACGGGCCAGCCCTTCGCGGAGCAGATCAAGCTGGTCGGCCTCATCGTCGGCGCTCTCGTAGGCACGCGCCGGGTCTTCACCTTCAGCGACCAGATACGCGGCGGGAGCCGGCGGCGCATGATCGTCCTCGGCATCGTCGGGGGCATCGAAACCGATATCGCGACCGGACAGGCGCGACTCCATTTCCAGCACTTCGCGCTCGGAAACGTTCAGATCCTTGGCCACGGCGCGAACTTCTTCAGCGTTGAGCCAGCCCAGGCGGGTTTTGCTGCGACGCAGGTTGAAGAACAGTTTGCGCTGGGCCTTGGTCGTCGCGACCTTCACGATGCGCCAGTTCTTGATAATGAACTCGTGCATTTCGGCGCGGATCCAGTGCACTGCGAAGGACACCAAGCGCACGCCCATGCTCGGGTCGAAGCGCTTCACCGCCTTCATCAGGCCGATATTGCCTTCCTGGATCAGATCGGCCAATTGCAGGCCATAGCCGTTGTAGCCGCGGGCGACATGGACTACGAAACGCAGATGCGAGAGCACCAGCTCGCGCGCGGCGTCGAGATCGTTCTGCTCGTGATAACGACGGGCCAGCGCCTGTTCGTCCTCGGCAGAGAGCACGGAGATCTGATGCACGGCGCCGATGTAGGCCTCCAGGGAACCGAGGGTGCTCGGAACCGGCAGGCTGTTCGGGATCAGGGCGGTGGTGGGGGCAGTCTGAGTCATGGTGTGCGGGAGTTTAGCAGTCGGGGGGTTGGAGTGCTAAAGGTGTGGGAAAGTTCCCGGGTTGCTGAGGGGTCAACAAAAGATCTCTCTTCAGAAAGAGATAACGTCAGAACCTTCGCGATCGTGTCACGCCTGCAAATTCGGCTCTATGAGTCAAATAAAATCAGATGGTTACAATCTGAGCTCTGGCCTCAAACTCGCCTGCCCTGCGCTGAAGAAGAGCCTGCCAGACCGACCTGCCGCCTAGGGCCTGTTAACACCTCAGCGGTTCCGCGCACCATGGAGGGTGATCTCGTGGATCGAGCGCGCAAGGACTTGATCCCGCGGGAGCAGTGGCAGGTTTGGCCTGCGTCTACGACGTCTGAAGAACACCAGGACGGCGGTTGTTCAGACCTTCCTTCGCGAGATCAGATCCGAACGATGCCGCCCTTGGCCACGATCGGTCCGGTTGGCGCGCCATGCGGTGCGCCGGTGGGGGGTTCCAGCGATACGGCGAGCAGGCTGCCTTCGGCCAGGGCGCGGCGCAGGTCTTCGGGGACATCGATTTCGCAGGTCTTGCCGATCGGCAGCAGGCCCAGCGAGCGCGGCGCTTCGCCGGGTGCGATCAGCCACAGTTCGGGCGCGCGATCCTCGTTGTCGTCAGGCCCGGGAACCGGCATCAACCAGAGTTTGCCGCGCCCGGCGTCGACCGACGCCAACCAGCCCGCGCTGCCGTCTTCGCGCGCAAGCGCGGTCACCGGCAACATCGGTTGCGGTTCGATGATCACCACCGGTGGAGGTGTCGGTGGCGGTTGCACGCGGCCGAAAAACACTGCGGCGACGGCGGCGGCGGCCGCGAGTCCCGCGACGCTCTGCCAGAAGCCGACGCGTCGCCATGCGCGCTGCTCGCGTTCGTTTTCGATCGGCGACCAGCCGATGCGGGTGCGAATGCGCGGCCACAGATGCGCCGGTGGCGCGGCCGGTGCGATCTCGTCGGTCAGCGCCGCAAGCCGTTTCTCCCACCCCTCGACCAGCCGTGCGAATGCCGGATCGCGTTCGATCCGCGCCTGCGCTTCGCGGCGTTGCGTCGCGTTCAATACGCCCAGCACGTATTCGCCCGCCAGCACATCGGCAGGCGGCGGATCGGGAAAGTCTTCGTGATCGGGCGGCGGCGCGGTGATGTTCATCGTTCGAGGCACACCCGTAGTTGCATCAGGCCACGGCGGATCCAACTTTTGACCGACCCCAGCGGCGAGCCGCTGCGTTCGGCCAGTTCTTCGTAGGTCGCGCCGTCGAAGAACGCGGTGCGGATCAGTTCGCGGCGGCGTTGGTCGAGTTTGTCCATGCATGCGTCGAGGCGCGCGCGGTCGGTCGCGGTCTCGGCGTGTTGTTGCGGCGTCGGACCATGATCGGGCGCTTCGGCCGCGTCTTCGATCGGCGCATGACGTTGTGCATGCGGAGTCGCACGCAGCCGGTCGATGGCTTTGTTGCGCGCGATCATCGCCAGCCACGCCTGCGCGCTGGCGCGGTCGGCATCGTATTGCCCGGCCTTGCGCCAGACGCTGGCGTAGACCTCCTGCAGTACATCTTCAGCCTCGGCGCGGTCCGGCAGCACACGCAGGCAGATTCCGAAGAGCTTGCTGGAAGTGGCGCGGTACAGGGTCTCGAACGCGCTACGGCTGCCCGAGGCCACATCGGCCAACAGCGCGGCGATGTGCTCGGTTTCTTCCATCGATGCAGGCAACGACAATTCGGACAGCGACAATTGGGACATCCTCAAGGCCTGTCGGTCGGGCCGACCGTGGCTCCGATGCGGCCCATCGGATTGCCCGGCCAACGCAATCAGTGCACTCGTGCGATCGAATGTCCGCACGCATGTTCGACACGCATGTTCAAACACGGACATTCGAGCACACGAATCAGCGCGGTACGGTCGCCATCGCGACCGCACCAGTCTGTTCCGATTACGCAGGAAGCGTCAATCCGGATGCAGTCGTGTGCATGCCGCTGTCGGAACCTCGTCCCAACGAACGGGCCCGACGCGGGAAGCGCCCCGCTTTGGCATCCGGGCCCTCAGTTCGCGAGCAACCGGTTCATCCGCGCGATGAACGCCGCCGGGTCGTCCAGCGCGCCGCCTTCGGCCAGCATCGCCTGCTCGAACAACAACAGCGCGTAATCGGCGCCGCGGGCGTCATCGGTCTCTGCTTCGAGCTTGTGCACCAACGCGTGCCGGGGATTGATTTCCAGGATCGGCGTCGACGCCGGCGCAGCTTGTCCTGCTGCGCGGAACAGGCGTTGCATGTGCAACGACATGTCGTAGTCCTCCACCACCAGGCAGGACGCCGAATCGACCAGCCGGTTGGAGACGCGCACTTCCCGGATACGGTCGCCGAGCGCGGTCTTGATCTTCTCGATCACCGGAGCCGCGGCCTTGGCCGCTTCCTCCTGTTCGGTCTTGTCGGCGGCCTCGCCGAGTTTGTCGAGGTCGAGTTCGCCCTTGGCGACATTGCGCATGCGTTTGCCGGCGTACTCGTGCAGATACCCGGAGATCCAGTCGTCGATGCGCTCGTGCATCAGCAGCACTTCGATGCCGCGCGCTTTCAGCGCTTCCAGCTTGGGATGGCTGCGCGCGGCGTTCCAACTGTCCGCGGTGAGGTAGTAGATCTCTTCCTGCAAACCGGCCATGCGGCCGATGTAGTCATCCAGCGTCACGCGCTGTTCCGCGTTCTCGCTGCGGGTGGAGGGGAAACGCAGCAGCTTGAGCACGCGCTCGCGGTTGGCGCTGTCTTCGGCCACGCCTTCCTTGAGCACCGCGCCGAATTCGTCCCACCATGCGCTGTACTTTTCCGGCTCGTCGCGGGCGATCTTTTCCAGCAGATCGAGCACGCGCTTAGTCAGCGCGCCCTTGATCCGTTCGGATTGGCGGCTTTCCTGCAGGATCTCGCGGCTGACGTTCAGCGGCAGGTCGTCGGAATCGACCACCCCGCGCACGAAACGCAGATAGGCCGGCAGCATCTGCTCGGCGGCGTCCATGATGAAGATGCGCTTGATGTAGAGCTTGAGTCCCTTGCGATCTTCGCGACCCTGCTGGAAATCGAACGGCGCGCGCTCGGGCAGGTACAGCAGCGAAGAGAAGTTCTGGTTGCCTTCGACCCGGTTGTGGGTCCAGGCCATGGGATCGCTGAAATCGTGGGCGATGTGCTTGTAGAAGCTCTTGTAATCGTCGTCGCCCAGTTCGTTCTTCGGACGCATCCACAGGGCCGAAGCCTGATTGACGGTCTCGCGGTCCGGCGTTTCGTCCTCGTTCTGCGCGGTTGCGGCCATGCGGATCGGGAAGCCGACATGATCGGAATAGGTGCGCACCAGCGAGCGCAGCTTCCAATTATCGAGATAAGCCTCCTCTCCTTCGCGCAGATGCAGGGTGACGACGGTGCCGCGCGGGGTATCGGCCGGCGCCGCTTCGACGGTGAAATGCCCGTCGCCGCGCGAACGCCAGGTCCAGGCTTCGTGATGGCCGGCGCGGCGGCTGGTGACGCTGATTTCGTCGGCGACGATGAATGCGGAATAGAAACCCACGCCGAACTGGCCGATCAGCTGCGCGTCGGCTTTCTGTCCGGCGGCCATGCTGTCGAGAAAGCGTTTGGTGCCGGAGCGGGCGACGGTGCCGAGATTGCCGATGAGTTCGTCATGACTCATACCGATACCGCTATCGCGCACACTTACGGTGCGGGCGTCGCGGTCGAGATCGAGATCGATGACGAGATCTGGCTGATCGGCCAGCAGTGCGGGGTCTGCGATCGCCTCGAAGCGGATCTTCTCGCAGGCGTCGGAGGCGTTGGACACCAGTTCGCGCAGGAAGATGTCCTTGTTCGAATACAACGAATGGATGACCAGGTTCAGAACCTGCTGCACTTCGGCCTGGAAGGCATGGGTTTCCACAGAATGCGGGGTGGCGGTCTCGGCGCTCATCGGGGCTTTCCTAGAATCTTGGGGTTTCGATCGGATCGGCGGCCCGGCATCCGGGCAGGCGCACGGACCGGGCGATCTCGGGCGTGAGGTTGGGCCCGGACCCCAGGGTTTCAAGCCCCCGTCGGGGGAAACCTCAGCGCGAGACCGGGGCTTGATCGCCGGCTATCCTGATCCGCCCGGACTGTCCTGCGGAGGAGCCCGCGATGTCGGAAGAGCACGAAGACAACAGCCTGTACAGGGTGGTGGTCAATCACGAAGAGCAGTATTCGATCTGGCCCCTGCATCGCGAACTGCCGTTGGGCTGGACCGATGTTGGCAAACATGGTCCCAAGCAGGAGTGCCTGGACTACATCAAAGAGGCGTGGACCGATATGCGGCCGCTGAGTCTGCGCAAAAAGATGGAGCAAGGCGGCGGTTGAACGGCCGCGCGGGCCGCGAAGCGGCGAGTCAAAACGCACAGGACGCGCGTTTTTCAACAAGCTGTAGCGTGTGTTTCATCTCTCCGCAGGCGACGTGCTGGTCCCGGTCCGTGCGGCGTTGCGCGACGTCGGCGCGCGCCAGGGCTCGGCGACGAACAGCATGTCATCGCCGAATCGGGTCTGTGTCACCGGGTGCCGAAACGCCGTCGACAACGCCGCGGCGGTGACGACCTCGCGCACCGGTCCGTGCACCGTCCCGCCTTCACCGTCGAGCAGAATGCAATGGCTCGCATAGCGATAGGCGAGGTTGATGTCGTGGATCGAATACGCGATCGCGCGCCCTTCGTCGCGGGCCAGCGACTGCAGATGCCCCAGCACCAGGACTTGATGATGCAGGTCAAGCGATGCCACCGGCTCGTCGAACAACAATGTGCCGACTTGCTGGGCCAACAGCATCGCAATGCCCACGCGCTGGCGTTCGCCGCCGGAGAGCGTGATCACGTCGCGGCCGTGAAAACCATCCAGGCCGACGGTGGCGAGCGCGTCCAGCGCGACCTGATGATCGTAACCGCCGCCCCAGCCCCAGGGCGAGAGATGCGGATGCCGCGCGGTCAGCACCACATCGAGCACTTTGGCGTGGAAAGTGTCGTGCACGGTCTGCGGCATATAGCCGCGCAGGCGCGCCGATTCGAGCGGGGACCGTTCGGAATATTCGCGGCCGTCGTACAGAATCCGGCCCGCCGACGGCCGATGCAGCCCGGCGATGGCTCGCAACAGGGTGGTCTTGCCCGCGCCGTTCGCGCCGAGCACGCACCAGATCTCGCCTGTTGCGATGCGCAGATCGAGCGAGCGCACCAGCACGCGGTTGCCGATCTCCAGGCGCAGACCCTGCAATTCGATCGGAGTCGAAGCGGGGGCAATAGACATCATCAGCGACCAATCCGCTGCAGCAGGAACAGAAAGGCCGGCACGCCGCCCAGCACCATGACGGTGCCGACCGGCAACTGCAGCGGCGCGAACGCGACCCGGGCGATGGTGTCGGCCACGACCAGCAGACCGCCGCCGGCGATCGTGGCGGCAGGCAACAGCACGCGTTGATCGTTGCCAATCGCAAGTCGCAAAGCATGCGGCACGACCAGGCCGACGAAGCCGACCGCGCCGGCCGTGGTCACTGCGATCGCGGTCGCGATCGAAGCGATCAGGAAGATCGACATGCGCAAGCGCCCCACGCGCACGCCCAGGCTCGCCGCCACCGCATCGCCATGCAACAACACATTGAGCTGACGCAAGAGCGGCGCCAGCGCAAGCACGACGCAGGCCAACGCGATCAACGGCAGGGCGTAGGCGTCGACGCCCCCGAAATCGCCGATCATCCAGAACAACATGCCGCGCAGATGACGGTCGGGCGCCAGAGTCAGGATCAGGGTGATCAACGCGCCCCAGGCCGCGGCGAGCATCACCCCGGTGAGCAGCAACCGTGGCGATTCCGGTGCGGCCGCGGCGATCTTCGGCCGCGCCAGATCGCGATTGGCCAGCACGAACACCAGCACGCACGACAGCAGCGCCCCGAAGGCCGCACCGGTATTGATCAACAACGCGCCCGCGCCGAGCAACATCGCGCCTAGCGCGCCGACCGCGGCGCCTCCGGACAGGCCCAGGACGTAGGGATCGGCCAACGGATTGCGCAACAGCACCTGCATCAGACAACCGGCTGCGGCCAACAACCCTCCCGTACCGAACGCGGCGAGCGCGCGTGGCAGACGCAAGTCATAGACCGCGATCGCGGCGAGCGAATCGTCATGCGCGAATAGCGCCTGCCACGATTCGGCGAAGCTGATCGCGCTGCTGCCCAGGAAAACAGCCGCGCCGATCGCGCAGACGGCCGCGACCGACAACAACGCCCAAATCGCCAGCGCGCGGGTGAACGTGGCCGGGCGATAGTCGGGGCGCGAACCGGTCAAGGCCGCTTCCCGCGCTGCGGCGCGCGCGCATCGTCGAGCGCACGGCAGAGCATCTCCACGCCATCAAGCGTCCGCGGCGACTGCCGTCCCAGCGTCGGTGTCTTCAATGCGTACACATGACCCTGCCTGACCGCACGCAGTCCGTGGAGTTTGCGCCAACCCTCCAGGCCGTCCGAGCCCTGCGCATCGTAAGTGGTGGTGACGATCGCCTGCGGATCGGCGGAGATCACCGCTTCTCGGCCGACCGTGGGCGATGGGGCTTGGAGCGCCGCGAAAATATTCACGCCTCCGCACAATACGATGGCGTCATGGATGATCTGGCGTCCGCCAATCGTCATCAACGGTTGTTCCCAGACCTGGAAGAACACCCGTACCGGCGGTTTGCCCGCGTGCGCCTTGCGCAAACGTTCGCTGCGCGCCGTGAACGCGCGCGCAGCGCGTTCGGCCTGCGGCAACGTGCCCGCCAGCAGGCCCAGCTCGCGCAGGGTGTCGGGGATATCGCGCAGGCGGGTCGGCTCGCTGAAATAGATCGGGACACCCAAAGCGGACAGCTTCGCAGTCGTCGCCGCGGAGGTTCCGCTACGCCAGACGACCAGCAGATCCGGTTTCAGCGCCAGAACCCGCTCCAGATCGACCATGGTCGCGTCGCCGATCTGCGGGATCCGCTTGGCCGCTTCCGGGTAGTCCGAATAACGCGAAGCGCCCACCACCGCCGCGCCTGCGCCGGCCGCGAACAAGAGCTCGGTGGTGTTCGGCGCCAGACTGACGATGCGTCGGGCCGGGGCCTTGAGGGTGACGGTACGGCCGGCGTCGTCGACGACCTGGATCGGCGTGGACCGGGTCGGAGCAGTCCGAATGGGGGGCGGCGCGTCCGAAACGGCGGCAAAGGCGGCCGCAGACGGCGTTACCTTGACCTTTGAATCTTCCGATCTCGCCTCCGACGCCATCGACACGGCTGTCGGCGCGATGCAGATCGCGGTCGCGGCCCACAGGAGCAACCCCCGCAGGGGAAAGAGAGACGGAATCCGCATGCGAGGGGACGCCCCGCTTTCGGGGCCTGATGGAGAGGCGACCGGAGAATTATAGGAGTCACGCGATCCGGCCGGTTGGGCGACCTCACTCGGCCCGGGCGTGGATGCGAACACCCCCATGCGCGGCTGTTCATCAATTCTTATCGACACCCATAACTTATTGATTAGATTTGTAAAATATTTTTTACGGAAGAAAAACGGAGCAATTCTCGAAATTCATAGCCGCAATTTCGTGAATTTCATCAAACTTCGAGGCACATCAGACGCTCCCCCCGTAACGGAGTGAGCGCATGCACATTGAGGCGACGACGGCGCGCGGCATCAGGCCCGCAGAACCTCGTCCAGTATTGGTCTCTGGCGAGATCCACAAGTTTGCGGTGGGTCGACAGCCCGCCAGCGTGGTCCCGCACAACGGTTTTTCGCTCTGGATCCAGATCCGGGGCAAAGGCCTGGTCTGTGCCCGCGAAGGATGGTTCCGGCTTCGTGCCGGCGAATGGATCGTGATCGATCGCGGGCTGGCGACCGATGCGCGCAATAGGGGCCAGGGCCTGATGCTGGGCGTGGTGCTGGGTGGCGCACTGGCAGGGTCGGCGCAGGAGGTCGGCGTAGTGCCCGGCCGCGGCCGGATGACCGTTTCGCAACTGCGCGAAAGCCTGCGCCGTTGGCGGCAGACGCCCGAAGCCGCCGCGGCCGCTGCGTTGCTCGCCCAGATCGCAGCGCGCGAATGCGATTACGACAGCGCCATCGCGCGCTGCCCGGGACGTTCACTCTCAACCAAGCGCAGAGTCTTCGCGCGCATGCAACGCGCACGGCAGTTCCTCGAAGGCAATCCCCATCGCATCGTCAGGCTGGACGAACTGGCGCGACTGACCAGTTTTTCGAGCTGGTATCTGTCGAAAAAATTCCACGAGATCTACCAAGAAAGTCCGCAGGAAGCCTCGGTGCGCCTACGCCTGGAGCACGCCAGGGAGTTGCTCGTGGAAACCAGGCATCCGATCAAGCGCATCGCCGCCGATTGCGGGTTCGACAACTGCGGCAGTTTCGGCCGGGCATTTCGCCGGATGTTTGGCGAAACGCCGACCGGCTATCGCCGCATCGCCCACTGCGCGCCGACCCACGGCGCGCAACCGCAATGCATCGCCGCCGCATATCCCCAATCGCTGGCGGCATGAGCGCGATGCGCTTGCATTGCGAAACCCGCTGCAGCAAGGGTAACGCCGCAAACGTCAGCGTTGCCGCGGCGCAGGGATGTGCCGTTCGCGAATCGGAAACGCAAGGGTTCGATTCGGCGGAAACGCGTTCGGACTGGCGCCGAGCGCGCGATCGCCGGACAAGCCCAGGGCGGATTTGTTCGGTGTCGCCCGATATCCGCCGCCACGGACGCATGCATCGCGACCACAACGCATGCGTCCGCACGCATTGCCGCAAGCCGTCTTCGTGCGCCGAATTTGCCGGAATGCTTGCGCATCAGCGTAGCGGACAAAACAAGCGCACGAGCGCCGATAAAAAAACGTCGTGGACGTGAGAGTCTGCGTTCGCCTCACCGCGGAATCGATTTGACCTCGATGCATATCTTCCACTTTTGACTCAGACGACGCTGAAAAAACCCGTACTGCCGCGAAACAAGGATGCGCCGCTCGCGAATCGAACACGCACGCGTTTGATTCGCGGCAGCGGGTTCGGACCTGTGCGGAACTCGCCATCGCGTTCCCTCATCTTTCTCGAAGCCATCAACAGCGATCATGCAAACCACGCAGCTCCGCAGATTTCTGCAACAGGATCCCGACAATGCCGGATTGGCGTGCGCGTTGGCCGAGGCGCTGATCGCGCAGTCCGCGGCAGACGAGGCGTTGGCGGCATTGGCGACGTTACCTGCCTCCGAACAGGCAAAACCGCAAGTGCGTTTCCTGCAATCGCGTTGCGCTTTGGTGGCGGGTCGTCACCAGGACGCCGTTTCCGGATACCGCAGCCTGCTCGCGGATGGGCATGATGCGCTCGGGATCCGCCATGACTACATCCACGCATTACTGTGCGCGCGCAGTTTGGAGCAGGCGTCCGATGCGCTGGCGCTCGCCGTGCTGCGCTATGGCGCGACCGCCGAGCTGCTGGTGCTCAAGGCGCGCATCGAGGCGATGCGCGGCGAGAGTCGTCACGCTGCGGCCAGCGCCGACGCTGCGTTGGCGGCCGATCCCGCCAATGCCGCCGCCGCGGGCGTCAAGGCCTTGGCCTTGCATGACGACGGCGACTACAGCGCCGCCGAAACAGCCGCAGAGATCGCGCTGAAGCTCGATCCGCAACAGCACGAAGCGTCGCTGGTGATCGCCTCCGGGCTGCGCCGACGGGGGGAGATCGATGCCGTCGCGCGCGCGTACGAACGCATTCTTTCGCGCCATCCGCGCTCTGCGCGCGCATTGGCAGGCTATGCCGAAACCGCGCTCCGGCGTGGCGACTTCGCCGGAGCGGAATCTCTGCTGCGCGAAGCGACCACGCATATGCCCGAACATATCGGCACCTGGCACGCGCTGGCCTGGGCGCAGCTGTTGCAGGGCCGGCACGCCGATGCCGACGCCAGTTACCGCCGCGCCTACGCGATCGATCGCAACTTCGGCGACACCCACGGCGGTTTGGCCTTGGCCGCAGTCCTCCGCGGCGAATATGCCGCCGCGGAGGCGGCGATCGCGCGCGCGCGCCGGCTCGATCCGCGCGCGATGACCGCGCGTTGCGCGGAAGTCCTGCTTGCGGATGCGCAAGGCGATACCGACCGCGCCGAAGCGCTGCTGCAATCGGTATTGAACGACGCGGGCGGCGCAGAAATCCCGGTGCGCGAATTCGCCGCAGCGATGAAGTCCCTGTTGACCGCGAAGGCGGGCTGAGCGCATGGACAGCGATCTCGCCCTCCGTGTGCTGTCCGATATGTTGCTGGCCGCAGCCACGATGTCGGCGCCGCTGCTGTTGGCGACGTTGGCCGTCGGTTTGCTGGTTTCGATCGTGCAGGTCGTCACCCAGATTCAGGAAATGACCCTGACCTTCGTTCCCAAGCTCATCGTGGTGATCGTGATCTGCATGGCGTTGGGCGGGTGGATGCTGTCGATCGCGGTCGAATTCTCCCGACGCATGTTCGAGATCGCCGCGGGGTTGTCGCCATGACCGCGTTCGAGAACGCCGCCGGCATGCTGGCGTTGGCGTTTCTGCGCTATGCCCCCGCGATCGTGTTGCCGTCGCTGTCGCCGCTGCGCTGGGCGCCGCCTCTGGTGCGCATCGTACTGGCGCTCGGCCTGGCCTGGGTCACCATGCTGGCCATGCCGGTCGAAGACCTCCACGCCGGGCTGGGTCACGCCGTGGCCTGGACCGCGGCCGCGTTCGGCGAACTTGCGATCGGCACGGCGTTCGGGCTGGCGCTCGCGATGCCGCAGGCGGCGTTGCATCACGGCGGATGGTTGCTCGATGTGCAGGCCGGTCTCGGCACCGCCACGCTGTTCGATCCCGGCGCGCAGAACGAAACCCAATCCTTGCTGGGCATGGCGTTGATGCTGTTGGCGACGGCGTTGTTCTTCACGCTCGATCTGCATCTGGATCTGTACCGCAGCCTGATCGCGAGCACGCAGGTATTGCCGCTCGGGCAGATGGCGTTGCGCCCGGAACCGACCGCGATCCTGGCGATGATCGGCAACAGTTTTCTGCTTGGCCTGATGGTTGTCGCGCCGGTCATGCTGGGGCTGTTCGCGATCGATATCGGCGTGGCTTACGCCACCCGGTCGATGCCGCAGGCCAACGTGTATTTCCTCGCGCTGCCGTTGAAAGCGCTAGCGGCGATGCTGTTGCTGGCGGTGGCGCTGAACACGATGCCGGCGCTGATTTCGCGCCTGTATCACGACGCCTTCTCCCGCGTTCCGTCGATGCTCGGAGTCTGACATGTCGCAGGCGGACCAGGACAAGACCGAACAACCGACGCCGCACCGCCTGGAAGAGGCGCGCAAACGCGGCGAAGTCGCCAAGAGCGCCGAAATCGCTGCGCTGACGGTGCTGGTCGTGTTCGCGGCGATTGTCGGATTGACCGCAGCCACGGTGGCTTCCGCGTTCGTTTCCGTCGGCTCGCGCCTGATCGTGGTCGCGGGCCAGGCGCCGAAACCGGACGGCGCTTTTCTGGCGTGGCTTGGCAATGTCGCCGCGCCGCTGTGGCAGGCGCTGACGCCGCTGGCGCTGGGATTGGTGATCGCCGCGGTACTCGGCAACGTCGTGCAATTCGGGCCGCTGTTGAGCACGCATCCGCTGAAGCCTGACTTCAAGCGGATGAACCCGGCGCAAGCGCTCAAGCGCATCTTCTCGATGCGTACATTGTGGGAGCTCGCCAAGACCCTGCTCAAACTGTCGCTGCTGACGGCGATATGCGCGGTATTCGTGTGGAAAGCGCCCGCGCTGATCGAAAGCGTATCAGCCAGCGCGCCGCGCCGACTCGGCGATCTGGCGCATGGCGCGTTCGTGAAAACGTCGCTGTGCGTGCTTCTGGTGCTGGCCGCGGCGGCCTTGGCCGATGGCTTGTTCGCACGGCGCGAGTACATGAAGAAGATGCGGATGAGCCGGCGCGAACTGAAGGAAGAGGTCAAGCGCCGTGACGGCGATCCGACGGTCAAATCGAGGCAGCGCCAGCAGATCCGCGAGCTGTTGAAGAAAGTCCGCGCGCTGGCCAAGGTCGGCAGCGCCGACGTGGTCGTGACCAATCCGACCCATGTCGCGGTGGCTTTGCGCTATCGCCCCGGCGAAACGCCGGCGCCGGTGGTATTGGCCAAGGGCGCGGATTTGCTCAGCGCCAGAATTCGCCAGCTCGCGGCGCGCCATCGTGTTCCGGTGATCCGCGCTCCGGCGCTGGCCCGCGCCTTGTACCGAGAATGCGCGATCGACGGGATGGTGCCGGCGCAACGGTATTCGGACCTTGCGCCGGTCTATCGCGAGATCTGGGCGCGAGCGCAGGGCGCGCCGCGATGAGAGACCTGTTCGTCCAACTCTGGCGCGGCAAACGCGACCTCGGCCTGATCGCATTGGTGATCGGCGTGCTGACCGTGTTGTTCGTGCCGGTTCCCGCGCCATTCCTGGATTTCCTGCTGATCGCGAACATCAGCATGGCGCTGTTGATCCTGCTGGTGACCTTCTTCACCGAAACGCCGCTGAAGTTCTCGACCTTTCCGACCATTCTTCTGCTGGCGACTTTGTTCCGGTTGGCGCTGAACGTCTCGGCGACACGCCTGATCCTCGAAGGCGCCGATGCCGGGCGCGTGATCAATGCGATCGGCGAATTCGTGGTCGGAGGCAATTACATCGTCGGCGCGGTCGTGTTCCTGATTCTCGTCGTGGTGCAGTACGTGGTGGTGACCAGCGGCGCGCAACGCGTCGCCGAGGTCGCTGCGCGATTCACGCTCGACAGCATGCCCGGCAAACAGATGAGCATCGACGCGGACATGAACATGGGCCTGATCGACGAGCGCGAGGCGCGCGCGCGACGGGCGATGATCGAGAAAGAAGCGAATTTCTACGGCGCGATGGACGGCGCCACCAAATTCGTCAAGGGCGACGCCATCGCCGGCATCATCATCATCCTGATCAACATCGTCGGCGGTCTGGCGATCGGCATCGCGCAAATGGGCTTGCCTTGGGGCGAGGCGGTGCGGCGGTTCACCTTGCTGACGATCGGCGACGGCATCGTCACCCAGATCCCGTCGCTGGTGATCGCAGTCGCGACCGGCATCATCATCACCCGCGCCGCAGCCGACGCCCAGCTCGGCGCCGAGATCCCGCGGCAGGTGCTGGCCAATCCCAAGGCCCTGCTGATCGTCGCGCTGGCGTTGTTCGTAGCGTTGCTGCTGCCGGGTTTTCCGAAGCTGCCGGTGCTGGCCGCGTTGTCGGCCATCGGCGACTTGGTCTATGTGGCCGTGCGACGTGGCGTCGACGACGACGCGGAGCAAGCGCATACCGAAGCTCCGGCGTCACGGCCCGGCGAGGATCTGCAGCACCTGTTGCGCATCGAACCGGTTGAAGTGCGCTTCGGCAAGGCGCTCGGCCCGTTGTTCGAAGGGCCGGACGACGACATCCAGCAGCGAATCGCCGCTTTGCGCAAGCAACTGCTGCAGGATCTCGGATTCCTGTTACCCAAGGTGCATGCCGCAGCGACGGTCGATGTGCCGGCCGACGCCTACGAAATCAGGCTCAACGGCGTGCGCGCGGGCGGCAGCGTGCTGATGCGCGATCATGTGCTGGCGATCAACCCCGGCGGCGCGCGGCAGGCACTGGAAGGCGTGCAGACTCGCGATCCGGCCTACGGGCTGCCCGCGCAATGGATCGCGCGCGACGCGCGCCAAACGGCGCGCAGCGCCGGCTACACCCTGGTCGAGCCGGACACGGTGTTGACCACGCACCTGACCGAGGTGATCCGGCACAACGCCGCCGATCTGCTCACCCGTGCGGGCGTGGAGCGCATGCTGCAGCGCGCGCGCGACCAGCACGGTTCTCTGGTCGACGAGCTGGTGCCGGCGGTGATGAGCTACTCGGAAGTGCAGAAAGTGCTGCAATTGCTGCTGCGCGAGCAGGTCAGCATCCGCAATCTCGAAGCGGTGCTCGAAGTCCTGGTCGACGCCGGACGTACGGTCAAACTTCCGGAAGAACTGGCCGAACGTGTGCGCGAACGGCTCGGCGCCTCGATCTGCCAGGCACTGCGCGACGCCGAAGGCGAACTGCAGGTGCTGACCATCGCGCCGGACATCGAACGCTCCCTGCTGGCCAGCGCGCGCCCCGGCGAAACCCGCGCGACGCCTTTCGGCGAAATCGCGCAATTCGACGCCTTCATGCAGAACCTCGGCAAGCAGGTCGAAGCGATGATGGGGCGCAATCTCGCGCCGGTGCTGCTATGCGCATCACCGCTGCGACGCAGCCTGCGCGGTCTGTTGCAACGCTCGATGCCCTATGTCGCGGTGATCGGGCTCAACGAAGTGCCTTCGAACCTGCCGGTGCGCGCATTCGCTTCGGTGCAGGCGCACTGAGGAATTCAACCGGGATACCCATGAGCGACCCCATCCAAATCGTTTCACGCAGTCTCGGCGACGATCTCCGCGCCCTCGCGGCGATCGGGCACAACGTCGCCAACCTCAGCACCCCAGGCTATCGCGCCGCGCGCGCGCTGCCCGCGTTCGATGGCGCATTCGCGCCGGGCGCTGCGTCCAACATCGAGTCGCGCACCGCGATCGATCAGCGCGACGGGGCGTTGGTCCAGACCGCGCGCCCGCTCGATCTCGCGCTGCGTGGCCGCGGTTTTTTCGTGATCGAGCGCGATGGACGCGAACTGCTGGTGCGTTCGGGCGCGTTCCGGATCGATCGCGACAACCGGTTGGTCACCGCTTCCGGCGACCCGGTGCTGGGGCTAACCGGACCGCTGATCGTGCCCGGCGATGCGCTGCGCATCGGCGCGGACGGCGCGATTCTCGCCGAAGGTCGCGAACTCGACCGTCTGCGGATCGTCGCCGTCGCCGATCCCGCCGGCCTGCGTCCGGCCGGCGGCGGCGCTTATCTCTATCTCGGCGCGCACGGCGATTGGACGGGCCGGGTGATCCAGGGCGCGATCGAGAGCGCCAACGTCGATGCGGCGGAAGAAACCGTGCGCCTGATCGAACTCACCCGGCACGCCGAATCGGTGCAACGGGTGATTTCGATCTACGACAAGGCGATGGGCGCCGGCATCAATCAACTCGGCGGCGAATGACGCCGTCCTACCACAACGCAGAGGCCGACAAGATGATCGACGCACTTCATATCGCCGCCAGCGGATTGCGCGGAGAACAGAAACACATCGACGTGATCTCCAACAACGTCGCCAACATGCAGACGCCGGGCTTCAAGCGCAGCCGGGTCAATTTCGTCGAAGTCGCCGCCCCCGACGCCGGCAGCGGCGTCACGATGGGATCCGAAGCCTCCGTCGGCAACGGCATCCGCATCGCGTCCACGTCCACGCAATTCTCAACCGGCGAGCTGCGCATGACCCGCGGCCTTTACGACGTGGCGATCGAAGGCAGAGGGTTCTTCGAGCTGGAGACCGCGGACGGCGCACTGGCCTACAGCCGCGACGGACAGTTCCGCGTAGATGCCGACGGCGAACTGGTCAGCGTGCATGGCTTGAAACTGTCGCGTTCGGTGCGCATCCCCAGCGACGCCATCGAGGTGCGGATCGCAAGCAATGGCGAAGTCAGCGCGCTCTTGCCCGGAGAAAGCGCGCGCAGCGTGCTCGGCGAGATCGAGCTGGTCGTATTCCCGGCCGAAGACGCGCTGATCGCAACCGGCGAAAACCTCTTCACCGCCACCGAGGCCGCCGGCGCGCCGGTCTACGGCAGGCCACAGGATCCCGGGATCGGCGCCTTGCGCCAGGGATTCGTCGAAATGGCCAATGTGGATATGGTCGATGAGATGACATCGCTGGTGCTGGCCCAGCGCGCATATCAGTTGAATGCGCGCGTGTTGCAGGCCGCGGATCAGATCCTCGAAACCATCAACAACTTGCGGCGCTGATCGCGACATCCAAGGTGACGACCGCTATGGCTGCAATCTTGAACATCGTCGCATGGCGTCTCGCCTGCATCTTCTCGGCGAGCTTCGCCGCCGCACCGGCCGCCAGTGCTGAACCGAGCGCGGCACCGAACGCGGGATCGATTGCGGGATCGATTGCGGACCATCGCATCGGGGCGGTTGCGCGGATCGAGAATAAGCGCGACATCGAATGTGAGATCAAACAAGAGATCGAGCTTGAGATCGCACGCGAGGTCGGCCTGCGATTGCGAGCCGCTGGCAGCGCCGCGCGCGTCTCGCGCATCGACAGCGCGTGCGTGCCTGCGCCGGCATGGGGACACGTGTCGATCAAGATCGGCGCGATCGCCGGGCGCTGGCCGCGCAGGCGGGCTGCGGTGCCGGTGGATCTGATCGTCGACGCGCGCGTCGTGCGCCGGCTGATCGCGCGCGTGGAACTGAGCGACCCGAGGCCGGCGCTGATCTACGCCGAAGCCGCCATGCCGCACCGCATCGCCACGGAGCTGATGCTGCGCCCCGCGATGATCGATATGACCTGTTGCGAGGGCGATGCCGTGGCTTCCGTCGACAACCTCGCCGGATTGCGGCTGCGCCGCGCGCGCGCGGCGGGGCAACCGGTGCTGCGCGCCGACTTCGAACCGGTCCCCGATGTGCTCAGGCGCAGACCCATCGCGATCGAAGCGCGCACAGGGCCTGTGCGCATCGCGCTCGCTGGCGTCGCGCTGACCGACGGCCGTATCGGCGAACAGATCACGGTGCTGCCCGCGGGTGCGCGAACGGCGGTGCGCGCGCGGGTCAGCGCCAAACAGAAGGTGGAAATCGATGTCCCCTCGCCTTGAAACCGTCTCCGTACGGCCCGCGCTTCGGCGATGCTCGCTGGCCTTGCTGTTGCTGGCGGCGCCAGGTTGGCTGCATGCGCAGTCCAACGACAGCCTGATCGACCCGGATGACTATCGCGGTCTGGTCGCCGACCATCGCGCGTATCGCGTTGGCGACGTGCTGACGATCCAGGTTCTGGAGATCGCGCGCGCCAAGTCGCAGGCCTTGACCGATGCCGGCAGCCGGGTCGATCTGGATGCCGGCCTGAAAGCCCCCGGCGCCGATTACGACGCCACGCTCGGGTTGGGCGGCGCCAATACAGCGACGGCGCAAACGACCCGACTTGGCGAATTGCGTACGCAGATTTCCGCGCGCGTGCTTGCGGTGGAGGCGAACGGTGATTTGCGCATCGAGGGCGAGCAGAGTCTGACCGTCAACGGCGAACGCCAGCGCATCCGCATCGCGGGCCGTGTCCGCCCCGCCGATATCGCCGCCGACAACAGCGTGTGGTCGCATCGCATCGCCGACGCCGATCTCGAGCTGGCGGGCGTGGGCACGGTCAGCGCATCGCAACGGCAGAGCATTCTCTACCGGGCGCTGAAATGGTTGAGGTTGCTGTGATGCGCATGAATCGATTCCGCATGACTTATGCCCTCATGAATCTGGCCCGCACGAACCGGACCCGTGCGAACCGGACCCGTGCGAACCGGACCCGCATGCGCCGGACGGTCTGGGCATACGCCGCGACCGCGTGCGTATGGCTGCTGGCGGTGACGTTGGTCTGCGCCGCTGCGCAGCCGACGCGGGCGGCCGAGGTGAAAATCAAAGACATCGCCCGGATCGGCGGCGTGCGCGAAAACCCGTTAACCGGTTACGGCCTGGTGTTCGGCCTGGCCGGCTCCGGCGACTCGGTGCGCAATCGCGCGACCGTGCAGTCGATCGCCAATACGCTGATGCATTTCGGCGTGAACGTCGAGGAGGCCGACATCGCCGGCCGCAATGTCGCCGCGGTCATCGTCACCGCGAAACTGCCGCCCTTCGCCGAACCCGGTCAGCAGATCGATATCCAGGTCGCCTCTTCCGGCGACGCGCGCAGTCTCGACGGCGGCACTCTGATGGTGACGCCGCTGCTGGGCCCGGACGGACGCTTGTACGCCACCGCGCAGGGCGCGATCTCGGTCGGCGGCTACCGTTTCGACGGCGCGACCGCCACTGCGCGGAAAAATCATCCGACGGTCGGACGCATTCCTTCCGGCGCGACCATCGAACGCGCTTCGCCGCTGCGCGTGAGCGGCGATGGCGACCGCCTGAACGTGCTGTTGAACGAAGCCGACTTCACCAACGCCGATCGCATCGCAACGGCGATCCGCGCCGCCGCGCCCGGCGCCGTGGTCGACGCCGAACACGCCGGCAAGGTCGTGGTGCGCTATGCGCGACGCCCGGCCGATCTGGTCGCGGAGATCGCGCGGCTCGAAAACCTGGTGATCGAACAGCAACGCCGCGCACGCGTAGTGATCAATGAACGCACCGGCACCATCGTCTCCGGCGCCGATGTCCGCCTCGGCGCGGTCAGCATCTCGCATGGCGGTCTGCGCGTGGATATCCGCGACGAATACGCCGTCTCGCAGCCCGAAGGCGTACTGCTCGGGCCGGCCTCGGGCGTGGCCTCGGTCGTGGTGCCCCGCACCCGGATGCGCGTGGAAGAGCCGGACGCGTCGTTGCTGCGCATGCCCGAAGGGGCGACCGTCGCCGACCTGGTCGCGGCCATGCGCGCGCTGCGGATGGGCACCCGCGACGTGATCGCGGTGCTGCAATCGATCAAGGCCGCGGGCGCGCTCGACGGCGAACTGTGGATTCAATGAGGACAATCACGATGCATCACGATTTCCAGATCGACGCGATCCGCATGGCGCTGACGCTGCACGAAACCCGGGCGCGTCTGGCCGGCGTCTATATCGCCAACGCGAACCGCCCCGGCGCGCACGCGATGCGCGCGGATGTCGCCACTGCGCGCCTTGCGCTCGCACAGGCGTTCGATGCTTCCGGCGCGCATGCGTTTGCGCATTGGCTGCACGCCGCCGCCGCCGCGCTGCAGCCCTCTGCGGATGCGAACGCCGCTCCGATCCGGCAGGATCGCGAAATCGCCGAAATGGCGGCCGCAAGCGCCGATTATCAAGCCCTGACCGAAACCCTGGCCCGGCATTTCGCGCTGATGCGCCTGGCGATCGCGGGGAGGAATTGAACATGCCGGTCGGAGCGATTCTCGATGTGGCGCGCGGCGGAATGGACCACGAACGTCTGCGCATGGATGCGGCCGGCCGCAATATCGCAGGCGCGAATGTGGCGATCGCGCCGGGCAGGACCGCGACGCAATGGCGCGTGGACGGCGCGGTTCCGTCGTTCGGATCTCCGCTCGACGTGCCGCACGGCGTCGGCGTCGCCGATGCCGAATCAGGCATGCCTGCAGTCGCGGTCGAACGTCCGGCGGCAGCGCGCGAAGTCTACGAGCCTGGGCATCCGATGGCCGATGCCGCCGGCATGGTCCGCTATCCCGCGGTCGATATGGTCGGCGAGTGACCACGCTGATGAGCGCCAGCCACGGCTACGAAGCGAATGTGCGGTCTTTCAACCTGTTGCGCGGCATGTTGATGCGCGCGCTCGAGATCGGAGCGAAATGATGAGCATCCAGCAGATTGGCGCCGTGGGCGCCTTCGCGCTTTCCGGCGCGGCCTTCGAGTCTCCGGCGGCGACGTCCGTCTCCATGCGCCCGATGCGAAGCCATGTCTTCGCGCGCAGCGAAGCGCCGGATTTCATGCAGATGCTGGGCACGGGCCTGGAGCGCCTCGACCACGGCATGCGCGCGGCCGATGCGCGCATGCGCGGCGTTGCGCTCGGCGACGACACGCCTCTGCACGAAACCATGATCGCGATGGAACAGGCGCGGATGCGGCTGATGCTCGCGATCGAAGTCAGGAACCGCCTGATCGAGGCCTACCAGGAACTGACCAGGATGCAGCTATGAGTATCAGACGCATCGCGCGCGCGCATCCGCGCGACGGCGTCCGCGATCAGCGCCTGTGCCGCACGGCGGCGGATGCTGAATCCGAATCGGATATCGAAATTGAAGCCGACGTCAAAGCAGCTGCGGACGTCGAAATTGCGAGTGCCCCAGGATGAATCCTCTGACCCTCTTCAATACGCTGCAACGTCCTGCGAAGCTCGGCCTGCTGGTCGGTGGAGCGGTCATCGCATTGCTGACCGCGCTGGCGCTGTGGTGGGCGTTCGCGCCGCGCGAGCAACTGCTGTTCGGCGGCCTGAAACAGTCCGACGCCGCCGAAATCGTATCCGCGCTCGACGAATGGAAAGCGCCTTACCGCATCGTCGAGGAGGGTTCCGGGATTCTGGTGCCCGAGGACATGGTCTATGCCTTGCGCATGCGTCTGGTGTCGGCGGGCGTGCCGAAGGGCGGTCATGTCGGATTCGAGTTGTTCGACGATTCCGATTTCGGAGTGACCGAATTCGCGCAGCGGGTGAACTATCAGCGCGCGCTGCAAGGCGAGATCGAACGCACCATCGCCGCCCTGCCGGGCGTGGAAGACGCCCGTGTGCATCTCAGCATCCGCCGGCCCGGGTTGTTCCTCGGCGACCAGGAAGCCTCCAAAGCCTCGGTGGCGCTGACCATGGGCGCCGGCCAGTCATTGTCGCGCGCGCAGGTGCGTGGGATCCGAGGCCTGGTGTCCGCGGCGGTGGAAGGCCTGTCGGTCGCGCGCGTGACCGTGCTGGATTCCGACGGCGCCCTGCTCGCGGGCGGCGTTAGCGGCGGCCAGAACGAAAGTTTGCACGAGGATCAGGAGAGCGAGATCGAGGCTCGGATCCAACAGCGCGTCATCGATCTGCTCGGACAAGTGCTCGAACACGGCGAATTCAAAGTCACGGTCGATGCTGAACTGAATTTCGACACGGTGCGTGAAATCAGCGAACGCCCGCTCGGCCGCGAAAGCGGCGGCGCGCTGGTCTCGCGCAGGCGCGTCCTCGCGCAGAGCGAGGACGAAGCTTCCTCCGGCACGCCACCGGGCGAAGACATCGAATATGCGCACGGCACCGCGCGCGAGGAGGTCGTACGCGCGCCGGGCGGCATCGAGCGCCTGTCGGTCGCGGCCATCCTGCCGCCGGCCCTGGACGAGAACGAGGTCGATCGCATCCGCAACCTGATCGCGGTCGCGGCCGGCATCGACGAGACCCGCGGCGACCGTCTCGAAGTCTCGCGTCTGGGTCGCGACGAGGCGGTGCGCGCGCCGATGCGGGCATCGGCGGATTCGGATGGTTCGCGGACCGATACGATCGCGGGCGCGGATCCGCGCGATGCCGGTGCGCGTTTCGATGCGCGGCTGGCCGCGATGTTCCTCACCGCGGGTCTGCTCGGGGGCGCGCTCAGCGCATTCCTGGTCGCGCGCAGGCGCGAACGCTTGCGGCCGGCCGAACGCGAAGCGATGCTCGAAAAACTGCGCGGCTGGCTCGCGGACGGGAGTCTGCCGTGACCGGCACGATGAGCGAACGCAAAGCGGCGCTGTTGCTGGCGTCGCTGCATCCATGCGACCGGCGCTACCTGCTCGCGCGCTTGCCGAAGACCTCGGCCGATGCGATCCGCGCGACCGGCGGCCGACTGCGGCGCCTGGGTTGGCCAGCGCGCTTGCTGGCGCGGGAACTGCTTGGCGACGACTTGCGCACGGTGACGGCGCCGTCGGCGCCCACGGTCGAGCGCATCGTCGCCTTGTCGGACGCGCTCTCGCCCGCGTGGTTCGCCCGCGTGCTTTGCGCGTGGCCGAACCTCGACCGCGATTTCTGCATCGCCCTGCTCGATCCGGCGATCGCAGTCGCGGTACGTAGCGAACTGGATCGGATCGGGGCGCTGCCCGACAACATCGCCGAGGCGATCGCCGCCGAAGTCGTGGCCGCGAAGCCGGCGTGCGGGGAGGCGTGATGGAACGCGTTTCGGAGACGACGCAAGCGAACATCCGCCCACTCGGCGAATTGCTCTCGCCACGATGCGATGCGACGACAGCATCCGCGTCCGCGATGGACCCTGCGCAAACCTTCGAACAGGAGCGCATCCGCCAATTCGAAGCCGCCTGGAACGAAGGCTACGCCTCGGGCATGACCGAAGCCGGCGAGCAGATCGAAACCCGCGCGAAGGCGGCCGAGGCGCAATGGTCCGCGAAGTACGCGCATGAGGTCGAGCGCATGCGCGCGGCGAGCGCGACCTTGGACACGCTGGGCGCGCATCTCGGCGATGCGATCGCGGAACTCGAGCGGCAGATCGAACCGCTGGTGATCGAGACCGTCTGCGCGGCGGTCGCGCGCATCATCGGCACGGCGATCGTCGACGATGCGCTGGTGCTCGCCCTGTGCCGGCAGGCGCTGGACGAATACACCGCGCGGCCACTGGTGTTGCGGGTGGCCAAGACCGATTTCGAGACAGTCAGCGCAGCGATCCGGCTACCGCAGGTCCGGATCGAAACCGATCCCGCGCTCGCGCGCGGAGCATGCCGCCTGGAAAGCGCGAAAGGCCTCTACGAGGTGTCGATCGACGCGCGATGGGCATCGTTCCTGCAGGCGTTGGCCGAAGACACGGACATCGCGGACGGATGCCTATGAACACCATGCCCAGAAGCGCCACGTCCATGAGCGCCATGCGCGAGCGCCTGCGCCGCGGCGTCGAGCGGATTCCGGTCGGGCGCCAACTTGGCCGTATCGTGTCCTATAACGGTCTGGTGATCGAAGCGATCGGTCCGCAGGCGCGATTGGGCGAGCTATGCCTGATCGAATCCGATCAGCGGCCGACGCAGACGATCACAGCCGAAGTCGTCGGCTTCCGTCGCGAGCGCACGCTGTTGATGCCCTACGCCCGCGTCGCCGGCATTTCCACCAACAGTCTGATCCGCGCCAGCGGACATCCGATGTCCGTGCCGGTGGGATCCGCTTTGCTCGGGCGCGTGATCGATGCGTTCGGTCGGCCGCTCGACGGGCACGGGCCGATCGCGGCCGAAACGGCCTATCCGCCCTATCGCGAGCCGATCAACCCGATGCTGCGCGCGCCGATCGATCGCGTGCTCGACACCGGCGTACGCACGGTCGACACGCTGTTGACGCTCGGCGTCGGGCAGCGCATGGGCGTGCTCGCCGGCAGCGGCGTCGGCAAGAGCACCCTGCTCGGCATGTTCGCGCGAGGCGTCACCGCCGATGTCACCGTACTCGCTTTGATCGGCGAACGCGGGCGCGAGGTCGGAGACTTCATCGTCCATGCGCTGGGCGTGGATGGTCTCAAGCGTTCCGTAGTGGTGGCCGCGACCGCGGACGAACCGGCCTTGGTGCGCACCCATGCCGCCTACGCCGCGCACGCGATCGCCGAGTTTTTCCGCGACCGCGGTTTGTCGGTCCTGCTGATCGTCGATTCCATGACCCGTTTCGCCATGGCGCAGCGCGAGATCGGGCTGGCGGTCGGCGAGCCACCGACTTTTCGCGGATATACCCCGTCGGTCTTCGCGAAGCTGCCGACGTTGTTGGAGCGCTGCGGGCCCTTGCGCGACGGCGGCGCGATCACCGGCGTGTACAGCGTGCTGGTCGAAGGCGACGACATGAACGAGCCGGTGACCGACCACATGCGCGCGATTCTCGATGGCCACATCGTGCTCGATCGCGATCTCGCCGCGCGCGGCCATCATCCAGCGATCGACGTGCTGAACAGCGCCAGCCGACTGATGCATCACCTCGTCGACGATGCCGGATGGGCCCTGGCCGCGACCGCGCGCGAACGCATGGCGATCTACGAGGCTTCGCGCGACCTGATCGAGATGGGCGCGCACCAGCGCGGCGTCAACGCCGCGCTGGATGCCGCGATCGACGGCAAACCGGCGCTTGATCACGTCTTGCGCCAGGCGCCGCAAGCAATCAGCACGCGCGCCGAAGCGCGCCGGATGCTGGCCGAAGCGTTACGGGACGCATCGGCATGAGCGAACGCAGAATCGATGCCATCAAGGCGCTGGGCCGCTGGCGCGCGTTCCAGCAAGCGCTGGCCGAACGCCACCAATGGCAGGCCGCGCGCGCGCGCGCCGAAGCACAAGACGCCCTCGCCAAAACCCGCGTCGTCGCCGTGGCGATCGCCCGTCGCCGGCAAGCGATGCTGACCGAAGCCAGGCTTGATCCGGCGCATCTGCAGTTCGTCGCCGGGATCGAACAACGCGCGTGGGACGCCGTCGCGGAACACGACGCGTATATGGCCGACGCCGAAATCGCCGAACGCGTTGCGCGCGAGAAGCACCGCGTTGCGCGCATCCGCGTCAGGGTGGTCGATGCGCGCCGAGATCGTCAGGTCGCGGCCGAGGTCGATCGCCGCGAAAAACAACAGTTCGACCGGATAGCGGCGCTGCGAGCCGCGACGGTCGCAGGAGAGCGGGATGATTGATCGATTGAACCACATGCCGGCGCCGACGCGGTTCGCCAGCAACATCGAGCCCCAAAACGCCGTCCCCGAGTTTCTTCAATGGACACGGGGGCGACCCGCGCCGCCGATGCCGCCACGCACGGCGGAGACGCCGGATGCGGGTTGCGTCATACCGCGCCTTGCGCCGTCGCCGGCCTTTGCGCGCATCGAGACCGATTCGATCGCGGAATACGTCGGGCCCGCGAATGTCGACACCGACCGATGCCGGCATGTCGATGCGTTGACGCTTGATACGACCGGGAGAATCAGAATCCCGGTGACGCAAGACATCGGCTTGCCGGTTCAGCCGATCGGCGCGACGACGGTTGCTCCCGCGCACGATGCGACGGGCACTGAAGCGAACGCCCTCGCCGACGCATCGAACATCGCATTGCATGGGTGTGCGCGGAGCGATCCGCAGGCGGCCGTCGCGACCGCTCGGATCGAAGTGCGCCTGCGCGATGCCACCGGCCGCGAGGAGATCCTGTCCTGGCCTTGGCGGCTCGCGGCAGGCCCGTCCCTGAGCCTGCGCATCGACGGCGGGGCGGAACGGCGCGCGGATCGCGCGAATCGGTCGATCGCAACCGCATCCGTACCGGCATCCGCGGATGCCGGCCTTGCGGGCGTGGCCGTCGACCTGTCACCAGCGACGCCGACGCGGATGACCGTGGTGGTGGATGCGACGGCGCACAAGCAATTGCGGGAACCGGGATCGCGCTTGGCGCAAATCGCGCAAGAGGCCGTCGAGACGCCCGCGCTTTCCGGCGCCGCTTCGGCGCTCGTGCGCCATGCGAGCGACGAATGGCAAGCGCGTTGGGAGCGCTGGATCGCGCGTGACGGCCGTGTGGCGACGGTGCTCGTTCGCGATTACCGCAACAGCGAGGACGACACGGCGCGGTTGACCGAACGCATCCTCGCGTTCTGTCGCGAGCACGACCTGCGCGCGCAACGCGTCGTCATCAATGGCCATGAACGCTGGCGCGGCGCGGACCCGCGCGAGGAGGCCGCATGCCGGTAGACGCCATCGGCGGCACGTTCAATGCACAGGACACCAACGCATTGAGCAACAACAACATCAACCAGGAACAGTTCATCCGGTTGTTCCTGACCCAACTGCGTTTCCAGGATCCGATGGAACCGGTCGACAACCGCGAGTTTTTGTCGCAACTCGCCCAGTTCACGGCCCTGGAGCAGTCGCGACAAACCAGTCAGAACACCACCGATCTGCTGTCGATGAATTCCAGCGGGCAGGCGGTGTCGCTACTCAACCGACAGGTCGAGGTCGCCGGCCTCGGAGCGCCGTTTTCCGGCCGTGTCATCGCGGTGAGCTTCACCCAGAACGGGCCGCAACTCAGCGTGCAAGACAACGTCCAGACCCAGACCGGCATCCGCTTGTCGCAAATCACCCTGATCCGTCCCTGATCTTCGAGGAGTCCATGATGTTCCAAGCAATCTTCAATAGCCTGTCCGGCATGTTCAGTTTCTCCAGAAGCCTGAACACGGTCAGCAACAACGTCACCAACATGAACACGCCGGGATTCCGCGGCAGCGACTCGTTCTTCTCCAACATCGGCGGTGGACGCGGCACCCAGATCGCCGGCGAGGGATTGCGCAGCCGCAACGGCGATATCCGCGAAACCCGCAACGAAACCCATCTCGCGATCGACGGCAGCGGCTATTTCGTATTAGCCGATGAGGCCGGCAACACCTATTACACGCGCGCCGGCGAATTCCGTTTCGACGATGAGGGCATCCTGGTCGACACCGTCAGCGGACATCGGGTCATGGCTTTCGGCGGCAATGGCGCATTGACCGTGATCGACCGCGACGAATACCGGTTGTTGCCGGCGCAGCCGACCACCCGGATCAACGTCGTCGGCAATCTTCCCCGGCCGCAGGATTCGACCTCTGCGCCGGCGACGACACCGGTCAATTCGATCGTGGTCTACGACGCCACCGGCGCGACCCACAATCTCACCATCAGCTTCACCAGCAACCCGTCGGTATCGAGACAGATCTTTTCGGTGACGATCACCAATGCCGGCGGCGCGACCGTGGGCACCGGCGAAGTCCGCTTCGACGATAACGGCAGGCTGTTGGCCGGCTACACCACGGTGAACGCCACCCTGCAGGCCGGCGGCGCGAGCCAGACCATCGCCTTCGATTTCGGCGCGGCCGGCGGCGGCCCCAACGAGGCGATGACTTCCTTCTCCGGCAACGCTAGCTTGCAAGCCAACGTCACCGACGGCCACGGCGTGCTCGGGTTGCGCGAGTTGAAGTTCACCGACAAGGGCGTAATGGAGTTCATCTACAGCGACTCGCAGAAACGCACCGGTCCGCAGATCGCGCTGGCGAGCTTCCCGAACGACAGCGGCAGAACCCTGGCCAGCGGTCGCCTGATCGCCGGAGTGGTCGCCAGCGCACGCGACATCGGCCGCCCCGGCGAAGTCGGTTTCGGCAGCATCGTCGGGCGCAGCCTGGAATTGTCGAATGTGGATCTGACCCAGGAATTCGCCGACATGATCATCATCCAGCGCGGCTATCAGGCCAGCTCACGGGTGATGAGCGTGGGCAACGAAATGCTGGAACAGCTCTACAACAGCACCAGGGGCGGCTGATGGCCACGATCCCATTGCGCTGGTTGGGCGCATCGCGTCGGAAAGCCCTGCACGCTTGGGTCGCGGCGCGGTGCGCGGAATGGCTGCGCAAATGGTCAGCGGCGGACGATGGGCTGACGCTCGAAATCCACGAGCTGGACGAGGCGCGCGCGCAGGGTCATCCCTTCGACCCGCGCTGGCACTTGTTGCGCGAGCCCACTGGCGCGCTTCATGTCAAGGCGTCGGTCGCAGTGTTTGAAGCTATCGGGTGTCGATTGGTGGGCGCGGCCGAGGCGGACGCGTGCGGCATCGCCGCGGGCGTCGGCCGTCGCGCCATGATCGATCTGGCCGCCGCGGTACTGCAATCGCCGATACGCTCGGACTTCACGGCCTTGCCGGGGCCTCCCGAAGCGGCGCAGATCGGCCCGCGCCATGGCGCGATGGGATTCCGGCTCGCACTGGACGCAACGCAGGTCGAACTATATTTGGACGCAGCCGCATGTGATCTGATCGTACCGGCGTCGCCGCCTGCCAGCATCGCGCTGAGCGCGCGCCGCAGCGCGATCCGGCCCGCGATGGCGACATTCGACATCGTGCTCGACCTGGGCCAGGTGCCGGTGCTCGAATCGATCGCACTCAAACCCGGCGACATCATCAAAACCACTACTCCGATCGACGCCGTAATCCATGCGCGCACGCCGAGGGGCCGCCCCATCTTCGCAGGCGCGCTGGTCGCCTCGGAACGCCATCGCGCGATTCGGCTGTCCGGACAACCCCTCACACGAGAACACCCGCCATGAAACCCGCCGCGGCGAAACAAGAAAACGTCGAAACCCTACCTGGCGTCGCGCTTCGGCCGACGCTGATCCCGAACGAACTCGCGATGATCGGGCATGTCGAAGTGTCGCTTGAGGCGAAGCTCGGCACGATCACCATGACCGTCGAGAGGCTGTTCGGTCTGAATGCCGGCGATGTGGTGGCGATGGATGCGTTGCTGGACGCGCCGCTGGTCCTGTTGCTGAACGGCAAAGCGGTGGCGCGCGGCGAACTGCTGGCCGTGGACGATCATTACGGCATCCGCATCCTCGATGTCGCGTGAAGACGCAACGATGCATGCGCAACCGTCCACCACGATGACCGCGCCGGTCGTGTCGGTCCAAGCGCCTGCGCGCACGACGGACAAGGCCGGGATGCTGGAGACGATAGGTTCGACCCGGCCGATTCCCTATCGCGAAAACGACAACGGTCCGGTCATGCAGGGGGTGGGCAGTCTGCTGGTCGCCGCGCTGTTGCTGTTCGTCGTCGTCATCGCTTTGCGCGCGGCGAAACGCAAAGGACTGCTCGCCGCTTGGGTCGCGACTCCGCAGACGCATGCGTCGGGAGCCGGATTGCGCCTGGAGACAACGCTTCGGCTCAGTGCGAAAACGAGCGTGCACGTGTTGTGCGACGGCACGGATCGTCACCTGCTGGTCGAGTCCTCGGCGCAAACCCGGCTTCTGGCTCTGCGCAAGCACACCCCCGAACCGGATAATGGAGGCCGCGTGTGAACCGTGAATTTTCGACTCGGGGCATCGCTCGCAAGACGGCGCTGTTCACGCTCGTGCTTTTGCTGGCCGGCGCGGGCCTCGCCAGCGCAGCGAATCCCAGCGATCCGGCCGAACTCGTCGGCGGCGTGCTCCGCCAGGACTACTCGCCCGCGCTGAAGAACTTCGTCGTGTTGACCATGTTGTCGCTGCTGCCGACGCTGTTGATCGGGATGACGTCGTTCACCCGGATCGTCATCGTCCTGTCGTTGTTGCGGCACGCGCTGGGCCTGCCGCAGAC
>SSEV01000005.1 GCA_008015095.1 Lysobacteraceae bacterium
CCGGTGATGCTGGCCTACTCGGCGCGTAACCGTTCGGCCTCGTGCCGCATTCCGTACGTGGCCAATCCGAAGGCGCGTCGTATCGAAATCCGCTTCCCCGATCCGATGAACACCGGCTACCTGACCTTCGCCGCGCTGATGATGGCGGGCCTGGACGGCATCAAGAACCAGATCGATCCGGGCTCGCCCAGCGACAAGGATCTGTACGACCTGCCGCCGGAGGAGGAGAAGAACATCCCGACCGTGTGTCATAGCCTCGATCAGGCGCTGGAAGCGCTCGACAAGGATCGCGAGTTCCTCAAGGCCGGCGGCGTGTTCTCCGACGATTTCATCGACGGCTACATCGCGCTGAAGATGCAGGAAGTCACCCGCTTCCGTGCGGCGACGCATCCTTTGGAATACCAGATGTATTACACGATCTGATCTGCCCTAACGGCGGGCCGGGGGCCCGCCCTATGGGTCTGATTGCTGGTAGTGGCGGGCGTGGCCCGCACTACGAAACTCCGGGGGATGGCGAAACGACGATGGAGATCCGGATCGACGATCTGTGCGGACCCGAAATCGCGAAGCTGCTGCAGGAGCATCTCGAAGAGATGTTCCTGCATTCACCGCCTGAAAGCGTCCATGCGTTGGATCTGGAGAAGCTGCGTCGTCCGGAGGTCACCTTCTGGACCGTGTGGGAAGGCGGTGAACTGCTGGGTTGCGGAGCGCTGAAGGCGCTTGATCCGACGCACGGCGAGATCAAGTCGATGCGTACCGCGACGAAGCACCTTCGCAAGGGCGTTGCGGCGGCGCTGATGCGCCACATCTTGAAAGTGGCGAGGGCGCGCGGTTATCGGCGCCTGAGTCTGGAAACAGGGGCGCCGGATGCGTTCCAGCCGGCGCGCACGCTGTATGAGCGCTTCGGTTTCGAAGAATGCGGGCCTTTCGGCGAATACGTCGAGGATCCGTACAGCGTGTTCATGGCGATCGAGCTTTGACGGGTGGTTCGAAGGAGAGATCAAGATTTCGGCGGGGTAGCGGCGCGCGCGCAGGGAGTGACCAAGCGTTGCTGAAAGGGTATCCGTTGGCGCGGCACGGATGCGTCGTCCACGAATCGACCGCGCAAGCGATCGGGTCAGGGCGAGCGAGTTCGGGCTATGGCCGAATTCGCGATCGCTGGGCACGTCCAGGATGGAGTTGCTCAGTGTTGTTTTAAAGCAGGCAGAAAGCCTGACACGGCGGTACCGGCCGCGTGCGCCCGCAATGGGCGGCGCGCGGCCAAAACGCAATATCGATTGATGAGGTACGGGAAACGCGGACGCAGCTTCCTTCCCCACGTCGGACTGCGCCGCGGTTCTCTTCGACGAGAGCCGGCGCCCCGGCGTCGGCGTTCTTCCATCCACGGAGAGCGCGCATGAAATTGATTACCGCCATCATCCGACCGTTCAAGCTCGACGAGGTGCGTGAAGCCTTGTCGGAGGTTGGCGTGTCGGGGATCACCGTCACCGAAGTGAAAGGTTTCGGGCGGCAAAAGGGCCATACCGAGTTGTATCGAGGCGCCGAATACGTCGTCGATTTCCTGCCGAAAATCAAAGTCGAGGTCGCGGTTTCCGACGGCGCCCTCGACGCCGCCGTCGAGGCGATCCAGAAAGCGGCCGGCAGCGGCAAGATCGGCGACGGCAAGATTTTCGTCACAGCGCTCGAACAGGTGATCCGCATCCGCACCGGCGAAATCGGCGCGGATGCGCTCTGACCGCACAATTCCGGAGAAACCCCGATGAACACCCGATTGCTCGGCGGGCGCTACGCCCGCATGTTCGTGTTCGCGTTGGCCGCGATGTTGTCGACGGCCACCGCGTTTTTCCCCCTCGCCATCTCCGCGCAGACCTCGGATCAACCCGTCGTCGAAGAGACGACCGCCAAACCCGAGAGTCCCGTGCTCGCGCCCGCAGCGGTCGAGGTCGAACCTGCCGCCGCGCCGACGCAGACAGCGGACAAGGGCGATACCGCCTGGCTGCTGGTGTGCTCCGCGCTGGTGATCTTCATGAGCCTGCCGGGATTGGCCCTGTTTTATGGCGGCCTGGTGCGCAGCAAGAACGTCCTCTCGATCCTGATGCAATGCTTGGTGGTGTTCTCGCTGGTCGCGGTGCTGTGGGCGTTGTATGGGTACAGTCTCGCCTTCACCGAAGGCAACGCCTTCATTGGCGGCGGCGCTCGCCTGTTCGGCGATGGACTCAACGGCGCGATGGGCGCGACCTTCACCAAGGGCGTGTACATCCCGGAGCTTGCGTTCTTCGTGTTCCAGGGCGCTTTCGCCTGCATCACCTGCGCGCTGATCGTTGGCGCCTTCGCCGAGCGGGTGAAGTTCGCGGGTGTGTTGTTGTTCACCGTGGTCTGGTTCACCTTCGCCTACACGCCGATGGCGCATATGGTCTGGTTCTTCCCCGGGCCGGACGCGTTCACCGACAGCGGAGCGGTTGAAAGCGCGCTTGGCAAGTCGGGATATCTTTGGGCCAAGGGCGCGCTGGATTTTGCGGGTGGCACCGTGGTGCATATCAATGCCGCGATCGCCGGATTGGTGGGCGCTTATCTGATCGGCCCACGCATTGGTTATCGCAAGGAAGCGATCAAGCCGCACAACCTTACCCAGACCATGGTCGGCGCTTCGATCCTGTGGTTCGGCTGGTTCGGTTTCAACGCCGGTTCGGCCCTGGAGGCCAATGGCGTCGCTGCGTTGGCGTTCGTCAATACTTTCCTCGCCACTGCGGCCGCGGTGTTGAGCTGGAGCGCCGCCGAATGGATCGCGCGCGGTAAACCGTCCATGCTCGGCGGCGCTTCCGGCGCGGTTGCGGGCTTGGTCGCGATCACGCCGGCCGCCGGCCTAGTTGGCGTGATGGGCGCGCTGGCCATCGGCCTGATCGCGGGCGCGATCTGTTTCTGGGGCGTGACCGGCCTGAAGCGACTGTTGCGCGCGGACGATTCGCTCGACGTGTTCGGCGTGCACGGGGTGGGCGGCATCAGCGGCGCCTTGCTCACCGGCGTGTTCGCATCGCCTGCGCTTGGCGGTGCGGGCATCTGGGATTACGTGACCGAAACCGCACTGCCCGATTACAGCATCGCCGCGCAGGTCTGGATCCAGTTCCAGGGCGTGATGGTGACGGTCTTGTTGTCCGGCATCGTGTCGCTGGTCGCCTTCACGCTCGTGAAGTACACCGTCGGCTTGCGCGTCGATGAGGAAGCCGAACGCGAAGGCTTGGATATCGCCAGTCACGGTGAGGCAGCGTACGAAGCGTGAGCGCAGTGATGCGCCACGACTGAAAGCCTTGCTCACCGCTATGCCCACCGACATCCACCCCGTTTCCGGCGCGCAGTTCCGGAAATGGGGGCGCGGCACCACACGACGTGCGAATCCATGAACGGATGGATGTTGGGGACGCGTTGTCCGGACGGCAGCAGCGCCGTCAAGCAGTGGCGGCGCCAAGCAAAAAGATTGGTAATCATCGGGCGCTTCGAAACCACTTGCCCTGCCGGCTTCCTTGGACTTGACCCGGAGGTCTGCGATGATCTGCGCGATGAGGCGGTCTTGCGGGTTGGCTATCGAGACACGCACGCATCGAGCATGATTTCGGCTTGATGGGCGTTGCCAAAGGCCGACATCATCGAATGACGCCGCAGGTTCGATCACGCGGACATCGCCAGAGTGGTAAGGGAGATCGTTGGATGACCTCGAAAAAAGGGAAAGTGTCCGTCCTGTCCGCGCTGTTGGACCCAGTGCCTGTCGATGTTTTTCTGAACCGGTATTTCGGCCGTCGTCCGCTATATGTGCGCGGGTCTCCCGGAAAGTTCGATGCGTTGCTCAAACCGGCGCGATTCATCCATGGTCTCGACCGCGTGGCTGAGATCCGCTGCGTGTTCGGCGAACTCAGACAGGCGACGATCGGGCCGGTCGATATCCGCGAGATGTACGAAGCAGGCGCGACCATCTGCGTGACCGGAATGGAGTTGGCGCATCCGGCGCTGCGCCGCGCTGCGCGCCGGATCGAGGACGATCTCGGCTATGCCGGCAGAATTGATGTCCGTGCTTACCTTTCGCCGCCCGGAACGGGATTCGATTTCCACTACGACGCCCGCGTAGCGACTTCGTTGCAGCTCGACGGCGCCAAGACCTGGTGGTATTCCACGGCGCCGGAGGTCGAGTTTCCGACCCAGAACTCGAACCGCGCCGATATGGCCGGCACCTTGCGCGCCGTGGGCAGGCACACGCTACGGCGCGTCACGCTGAAACCGGGCGATCTGCTTTGCCTGCCGCCGGGCGTGTGGCACAAAGCCAAAGCCGGAGCGGGCGGGTCGCTCGCCTTGAACCTCGCCTTCAATCACGTTGACGGCACCGTGGCCGATGTGCTCGTGCGCTATCTGCGCGACGCCCTGTCGTCGGTTCCGGAGGCCAATCGGCCGTTCTATACCGGAACCGACGGGACCGATCTACGTGCGCTCGCCACGCAGATCGAAGCGAGTCTCAACGGGGTGAAATCCGCGATCGCGAAGCTGGAGGCGCCGCGGCGAATCGAGCGGCTTTCCGCCAGCGCCAAGCGATCGAGACAACGCCCGTGACCGTTTCGCAGCATCTGCGATCCGGGAGGGGCCGATCGGATGCCGTCGCGATTCCCGAACATCGTCTTATGGCCGCGCTCGCCCTGATCGCCGTCGGGGGTCGGGTCGCGCATTCCGGCGCATCGCTGCGCGATCATCTCATCGGCACCTACGAGATCCTATGCCGTTGGGGCGCAGCGCCTGACGTATGTATCGCCGGACTGATGCACAGCGTCTATTCGACCCAGTACTTCACGACGCAGATCCTTTCGCCGGCATTGCGCAGACAGGTGGCCGCGGCGGTGGGCGCACGCGCCGAGCGTATCGCGCATCTGTTCTGCCGGCTGGATCGCGTGGCGATTCGCGCCTCGACCGCGCCGGCTGTCGGCGCTTCCGTCCGCTTGCCGATGCACGGCGGCGGAGGCAGTTTGCGCGTTCCGCGGCTGAGTTTCGACGCTTTGCGGCTGATTGACATCGCCAACGAAATCGAACAGCGCCAGCGACAGACCTTGCCGCAACTGCCCTGGCTGGCGTGGGCCAGCGCCGGGTTCGCGGCCATCGGCTTCGAGCCGAAGCGCCTGGGGGACTTCGTCGTGATCCGCGAGCGGGACGAACACGATGCGCTGCGCCACTATCGCGCCGCCCTCGAGGCCGGGGTCGAAACCGCGCACAAGCCCCTGCAGCGCTGCGTCGAACGGATGCCCCGATGCGCCGAACCGAGGATCCTGTTGTCGTTGCGGCAGCTGCAACGCCGTCGGTTCGACGCCGCCTACGCGAATGCGAGCCAAGGCGAGAGCGATCTTCTGGCTTGGGGGGCTGCGTGGGATCCTCGAATTCCGTTCACGGCCTGGCGCTTGCTCGCGGCCCAGATCGCGGACGCCGCGCGCGCCGCTTCTTCCGAACCTCCGGCGCTCGGCATGCAGGTGCTCGAACGTCTACGAGACCTCGAACGGAGCGTCGTGCACGCGAGCCTCGATCCAGCCTAGCCGCTGACGAGGCAGCGCGTCGTAGCTGCTTGGGTCCACGAAGTACGGATACTCACGGCCCGGCAGCGGTTTTTCCAGCGCGCGGCGGAACCACGTCCGGGCGAGATCAAGTCGGCCGATCCCCAGGCAGGCGTCGCCGATGACGCAGCATGCCTCCGCCAGACGGGTGTCGAGCCGATATGCGGTCAGTCCGAAGCGGCGCGCCGAAACGAAATCGTGCAACAACAGGGCGCAGATCGCCGCCCCCAGCATCGCCGTGTATCGGCCGGCGGTGAAATCGGACTCGCGCCAATAGCGGCGATACAAGGGGATCGCCTCTTCGTAACGGCCCGTGTGACGCAACGCGCGTGCGAGATAGAGCACGGCGCGCAGATGATCGGCATCCTCCCGCAATTGCGCCCCGCACAGCCGCAGATCGCGCTCCGCCGCGGATTCTTTGCCTGATTTGTCGGGCCGGTTGTGGATGGCGACGCATTCGGTGCGTCGAACCGGCCCGCGAATCTCCACCCACTCGTGGACACGCTCGCGCCAGGCGGTCCAGGGTTTCTTTCGAAACAATCGCGGCAGGTACCAACGCATGCCGTTGGACTCGATCGGGATCTCCAATGCGTGCGCGCGGGAGGCCAGGAGCCGTCTCAAACCCGTCTGATCTTGAATCGACAGGATCTCGTCGGCGTCGATCGAGAGAATCCAGCCGCCTTTCGCCATCGCCAAAGCGCGATTGGGCGCCTGCGCGAAGTCGCGCGTTGGCGATGGCGGAAGGCGGCTGGGTTCTCTCGGTCGACGCCGACGAGAGCGTGGC
>SSEV01000093.1 GCA_008015095.1 Lysobacteraceae bacterium
AACACGCGCCATGGGCGCTACGCGATGCCGGCCTGCGCGCGGTCATCAGCGCGGAGATCGCCGATATCTTCCGCAGCAATGCGCTGAAGAACGCGCTGCTGCCGATCGTGCTCGCGCCGTCCGTAGTCGACGAACTGCTGGCCGCGCCCGGTATCGAACTCGATATCGATGTCGCCGCGCGCAACGTGACTCTGCCCGACGGACGCAGCTTCGACTTCCCGATCGACGGCTTCGCGCGCACGTGTCTGCTCGAAGGCGTGGACCAGCTCGGCTATCTGCTGAAGCAGTCCGATTCGATCCAACGTTACGAACACTCGACCCAGGAGAACCGCCATCATGCGTGCTGACATCGTCGTATTGCCGGGCGACGGCATCGGCCCCGAAGTGACCGCGGCCGCGGTCGCGACCCTCGAAGCGGTCGGCCGACGCTTCGGTCATGACGTCCGCTTCCAAAGCAGGCTGATCGGCGGGGCCGCGATCGACGCCGAAGGCGACGCGCTGTCCGACGCCACCCTCGACGCCTGCCGCAAGGCCGATGCGATCCTGCTCGGCGCGGTCGGCGGGCCGCGTTGGGCCGACAGCGAAATACGCCCGGAGCAGGGCCTGCTGCGACTGCGCAAGGAACTCGGCCTCTACGCCAATCTGCGGCCGGTGCGCACGCATCCTGTCGCGCTGACGGCATCGCCGATCAAACCGCATCTGCTCGTCGGCGTGGACTTCATCGTGGTGCGCGAGCTGACCGGCGGCGTCTATTTCGGCGCGCGCACTCGCACCGACGCCGACGCCAGCGACCGCTGCGAGTACTCCGTCGTCGAAATCGAACGCGTGGTCCGCAAGGCCTGCGCGCTGGCGCGCGCGCGGCGCAAGTACGTGGTTTCGGTCGATAAGGCCAATGTGCTCGAAACCTCGCGGCTGTGGCGGCAGGTCGCCACCCGGATCGCGCGCGACGAATTCCCAGACGTACGCATGGAGCACCAGCTGGTCGACAGCATGGCCATGCATCTGCTGGCCAAACCCCGCGAATACGATGTGATCGTCACCGAGAACATGTTCGGCGACATTCTCACCGACGAGGCTTCGATGCTGGCCGGCTCGATGGGCCTGTTGCCGTCGGCATCGCTCGGCGAAGCACGGCACGACCCCGGCCATTCCTCCCCGACGCGCAGGATCGGGCTTTACGAGCCGATCCACGGTTCGGCGCCGGATATCGCAGGCCGTGGCCTCGCCAATCCCTGTGGCGCGATCCTCAGCGCCGCGATGCTGCTGCGCCACTCGCTGGGTCTGGACGGCGAAGCGCGCTGGGTCGAGAAAGCGGTGGCCGAAGCGCTGGATCATGGCGCGCTCACCGCCGATCTCGCGCCTGCGGGCGGCGGTATCGGCACCGAGGCGATGACCCGCGCCGTCCTGGCCCGGATCGAGATCGAGCATCAGGCGATCGAATTGCGCGATTGATCGAATCACACGCCCGCCTGCGTATCGGCATTGCCCTGGCCGACCGCACAGGGATTGGTCTGCCGATGCGCATCAGGACGCAGGTCGTAGAGCGATCACGACTTGGCGGGGCGTTGAAAAACAGCCCGCTCGCGCAGCCCTGGAACGCAGCAACGATGCGGCAGACGCGTAAGCGATTGATTCGTCGAACGAGATTCCGGCATCGTCGGAATCTCGACCTGGAGCGCCATCGGAATGCTCGCTTTTCAAAAAACGCTTCAAAACCGCCCGCAGGTCAGATTGACGCCCTCGTATCGCCTCGCTTATTACTAGACCCTATCTCGTTGGCTCGTCATCGCTCACGATCACGCCGCCGCTCCGACGATGTCCGCGATCACCCTCTCGTTTCGTCAGGGTGTTTACAACGACGAGGAATCCGGCAGGGCGATGGATTGAGAGCAATGGATTGAAAGTCATGGATTGAAAGTCAAGTTCTCGCTCCGCCCCCGGCTCCGGGTCGTGGTGCACATCGCGATCCGTCCCCGGCAGGGCTTGCATCGGCCTGCACGGACTCGCAGGCACCCTGCTCCAGGCCGCTCATGGATGTCACTCAGCCGGAAACCCCACCATGTTCTACGCACATAAATTCGGTGGCAGCAGCGTCGCCGACGCCGATCGCTATCGCCATGTCGCGCGCCTGCTCGACGCCTCGCCAGGACCACGCGTGGTCGTGGTGTCCGCGATGCAGGGCGTCACCGATGGTTTGACCTCCCTCGCCCAGACCGCCGGAGCGGGCGGGCATTGGGAGCCGGGCTGTTCGATGTTGCGCGACCAACATCTGCTCGCCGCCGCCGAACTCGATCCGCAAGGCGAACATGGGCTCGCGCCGTGGTTGCACACCGAATTCGATGCGCTTTCGGCCCGATTGCATGAGATCGCGGCGAGCAAAGCGCTGACCAGCCAAGATGTCGCCGCGATCCAAGGCCTCGGCGAAGTCTGGTCCTCGCGTCTGTTGCAGGCCGCGCTGGGCGGCGAGACCGCGGACTGGGGCCGGCTCGATGCGCGCGACGTCCTCTCGGTGCATCCGGGCGAATTGGGCGTGGCGGTGGATTGGCCGCGCACCCGCGAACTGCTCGCGCCGTGGCGCGCGCGTCACACACAGTCGAATCTCGTGATCACCGGCTTCGTCGCTCAGGACAGTGAAGGCCGCGCCACTACGCTCGGCCGCAACGGCAGTGATTATTCCGGCGCGATCTTCGCCGTACTGTTCGGTTCGCGCGAACTGACCATCTGGACCGACGTCGACGGGGTGCTCAGCGCCGACCCGCGGCTGGTGCCCGACGCCGTGTGTCTGGCCTCGATGTCTTACGCAGAAGCCTGCGAACTCGCCTATTTCGGTGCGAAAGTGCTGCATCCGCAGACGATGGCGCCCGCGATGCAGGCGGGATTGCCGATCTGGATCCGCAATTCGCGCACCCCTTCGGCGCCGGGCACCTTGATCGAACGCCAATCCAGGCCCGCCGCCTCCCCGGTCAAGGGCCTGACCCTGGTCGGCGAGATGGCCTTGCTCGAACTCACCGGCGCCGGCCTGATCGGCGTGCCCGGCACCGCCGAGCGGATGTTCTCCGCACTGCGCGAGGCCGGCGTATCGGTGACCATGATTTCGCAAGGATCCAGCGAACATTCGATCTGCTGCGTGGTGCCCGCAGCGCAGGCCGAACGCGGCCGCGCGGCGGTGGACGTCGCCTTCGCCGACGCGATCGCCGACGGCCAGGTCGAGGGCGTGACCACGACCGCCGGCATCGCAGTGCTCGCCGCGGTAGGCGACGGCATGGTCGGCACCACGGGCGTATCGGCGCGTCTGTTCGACGGGCTGGCGCGGGCGCGGGTGAACATCCGCGCGATCGCGCAAGGCGCCAGTGAACGCAATATCTCGGTCGCCGTCGCCGCCGAACACGCGGTTCGCGGCTTGCGCGCGGTGCACAGCGCATTCTGGCTGTCCCCGGCGACGCTGTCGGTCGGCCTGATCGGTCCGGGCAATGTCGGCCGCAGCCTGCTCGCGCAACTCGCCGAGGCGCTGCCGCGCTTCGCCAACGAGCCGAGGATCGAACATCGCCTGGAACTGCGGCTGCGCGCGCTCGCGAGCAGCCGAAAGATGCTGCTGAGCAACGCGCACGTCGACCCCTCACAGGCGGTCGCCGCGCTGCAGAACGGCGAAGACGTCGACCTCGCCCGCTTCGCCGAGCACGTGCGCGCCGAGCATCTGCCTCATGCGCTGATCGTCGACTGCAGCGGCAGCGACGCGGTCGCGTCGCATTACCCGCAATGGCTGTCGATGGGCATCCACGTGGTCACGCCCAGCAAACACGCCGGCAGCGGCCCGCTGTCGCGCTACGCCGCGATCCGCGAAGCCGAGAAACACGGCGGTCTGTTCCGCTACGAGGCCACGGTCGGCGCCGGTCTGCCGGTGATCCAGACCCTGCGTTCGCTGCTCGACACCGGCGATGCGCTGACCGCGATCGAAGGCGTGCTTTCGGGCACGCTGGCGTGGCTGTTCAATCGTTTCGACGGCAGCAAACCGTTTTCCGAACTGGTCATGGAAGCGCGCACGCTCGGCTACACCGAACCCGATCCGCGCGACGATCTGTCCGGTTCCGATGTCGCACGCAAACTGGTGATCCTGGCCCGCGAGGCCGGATGGTCGTTGTCGTTGCAGGACGTGGAAGTCGAAAACCTGGTGCCGACCGGTTTGCGCGACGTGCCGCGCGAGATATTCCTCGAACGTCTGAGCGGGCTCGACGCACCGATGCTGGCGCGTCTGGAAGCGGCGCGCGCGCAGGGCCGCAGCCTGCGTTATCTCGCCCGTCTGGGCGGCGATGGCCGCGGGCGCGTGGGCCTGACCATGCCCGACCCCGATCACGCCAGTCTGCACAGTCGGCTCATCGACAACCTGATCCAGTTCCGCACCCGCCGCTACGCCAACAACCCACTGGTGGTGCAGGGCCCCGGCGCGGGCGCCGACGTCACCGCAGCCGGCGTGTTCGGCGACATCCTCGCCATCGCGCGCACGCTCGGGGCTCGCGCATGAATGAGAGGGCGACATCATCGGATATCGCGTCGGCGTTCTCGCCCGCGAGCGTCGGCAATATCGGCGTCGGCTTCGATCTGCTCGGGCATGCGATCGACGGCCCGCGCGACATCGCGCGCGTGCGCAGGATCGATATGCCCGAGGTGCGCATCGATGGCATCGGCAGCTCGATCGCGGGCGTATCTTCGTTGCCCTTGGCGGCCGAAGCCAATACCGCGGGGCGCGCGCTGATCGCGTTGCGCGAAACGCTGGATCTCTCGCACGGGTTCGCGCTGGAACTAGAGAAAGGCGTGCCGCTGGGCTCCGGACTCGGCGGCTCCGCCGCATCCTGCGTCGCCGCGCTGGTCGCGGCGAATGCGCTGCTCGACGCGCCGCTTTCGCGCGAAGCGCTGTATCCGTTCGCGCTGCAGGGCGAAGCGGTGGCCAGCGGCAGCATGCACGGCGACAACGTCGCCCCGATGCTGCTGGGCGGCGTCACCCTCGCCACGCACGATCGAATGATCGCGCTGGATGTCCCCGAATGGCTGTATTGCGTGGTGGTGCATCCGGATCAGGTGCTCGAAACCCGCCGCGCGCGCGCGGTGCTCACCGAGCCCTATCCGCTGTCGCAGGTGGTCGCGCAATCCACGCATCTGGCCTTGTTCCTCACCGGCCTGCAACGCGCCGACGCGCGGATGCTTCGCGAAGGCCTGCAGGATCTGCTGGTCGAACCGCGCCGCGCCGCGTTGATTCCCGGCTTCGCCGCGGTCAAATCCATGGCGTTGGACGCGGATGCATTGGGCGCCAGCATCTCCGGCGCGGGCCCCAGCGTGTTCGCGTGGTTCGCGTCGAAAGCACAGGCCGAGGCTGCAGCACCGGCCATGCGCGGCGCATTCGCCGATGCGGGCTTCGACGCGCGCGCTTATGTCTCCCCGGTCGCCGGCCCGCGCGCGGAATTGCTCGCATGACTTCCGCTCGCATGACCTACGTCAGCACGCGCGGCGCTACGCCGCCGACTGCGATCGACGACGCGTTGATCGCCGGCCTCGCGCCCGATGGCGGGCTCTACGTGCCCGCATCGATTCCGCTGTTCGCGCCAGATCTCGCGCAGACGCATGATCTTGCCGCCACTGCGACCGCTGTGCTCGCGCCATATTTCGCCGCCTCCTCGTTGCGCGAGGCGCTTCCCGCGCTCTGCGCACGCGCCTACGACTTCCCCGCGCCGCTGCGGCCGATGCGCGGCGATGGCGATCACCTGCTCGAACTCTTCCACGGCCCCACCGCCGCATTCAAGGATTACGCCGCGCGTTTCCTGGCCGAAGCGCTCGGCGCGTTGCGCACACCCG
>SSEV01000200.1 GCA_008015095.1 Lysobacteraceae bacterium
ATGGGGGGGGGCGGCGGGATTTCAACCGGTTTCGGGTCGATGAAAACCGGCGGTGGCGGGTCTTCTTCAGCGAGCGGCATCTGCGGAGGCCCCGCGATCGGCACCATCAACAGCATCAGCGCGGCCGCGTTCAGTGCGATCGCGCCGGCCATGCCGGCGATACGCGCCGGGTCCAGTCCGTTGAATGTGGGATTCAGATTAGAGCGACGTTGCGTCAGGACCATCGGGCACCTCCATCGAGCGGGACAAGGGCGGGGATAGTCACTCCAACGCGCTTGCGCGAAAAATGGGGTTGTGACACAGGCGAGAGATCGCGATTGCGCGCGCCGATGCCGAAAACGGCGACACCCGCCGGATGGCGGGTGTCGGGGGAGGCGCTGCTGCTGGGCTTCGAGGCGATCAGCGTCCGAGTTCGAAGACGACGTCGACCCGCGCGCTGAGATTGCTTTCGCCCGGAGAAACCGGCGTGTCGGCCATTTCCATCGCTGCGGCCTTGAGCATCACCGGTTGCGGCATCGGCGGAGAGAAACCGCCGCCCTCGGAGACGCTGACCACGCGCCGGATCCGCAAGCCCAGCGCGTCGGCATAGAGTTTGGCGCGGGCCTGGGCTTTTTTGATCGCGGCTACGCGCGCTTCGTCATAGGCCGCTTCGGGCTCGTCGATCTCGAAACTGGGGCCGTTGACCTGATTAGCGCCGTTGGCGACCAGCGCATCCAGCACCTTGCCGATCCGCGCCATATCGCGCACCTTCACCGAGACGGTGTTGCTGGCCTGATAGCCGGTGATCGCCGGGGCTTGGTTTTCGGCATAGCGGTATTGCGGATAGATATTGATTCCGGTGGTTTGCACGTCGCGCTCGGCGATCCCTGCGGCCTTCACCGCGGACATCACTTTGCCCATCGCCTCGGCATTGGCGCGCAGCGCACTGTTGGCGTCAGCGGCCTGAGTGACGACACCGGTGGAAAGCGTAGCGACATCGGGAACCCGTGTGGCCTTGGCCTCGGCGGAAATCGAAAGCAAGGTGCCGTCGTTGGGAGCGGCGGGCGTCGGAGTGGTTTGTGCGGATGCGGTCATGGCATATCCCAGGGCGAGGGCGGTGGCGATCGTGTGCAGAGGCGTGCGGAGCGTACGCAGCATCGGGGTCTCCTTGGAAGTGGTGATGAAAGCGGCAATAGGAAGCGGCGATCGGAATGGGGCCGGGCAGGCGCGTGGTCGTCAGAGCGTCGACAGCGGCTCGAGTGAGTATCGATGGGTCAGCAGAATCGGGACCGGCGGGTGAACGGACTGTGAGCCCGGTCAGGGTTGAGGTGATTGTCGGCGGAGGACGGCGCGAACGAGCAGGGTATCCTAGGCCGTTGTCCGGCGCCGCCGGATGGCGTTTCTCCGTGGTCCGGCCGCATCCGGCCGCACTCCCCCCGAAATCGTCCGAGGGCCCCCGACCGGATGCTGCATCTCGCCTCGCAATCGCCACGCCGCCGTGAACTCCTGGCCCGGCTCGGTCTCGATTTCGGGATCCTCGAAGTGGATGTCCCCGAGCATCCGGCGCCCGGCGAGCCGGCCGAAGATTACGTCCGCAGAGTGGCTCGCGAAAAAGCCGGCGCGGGACTGCTGCGGCTGATCGGACAGCCCGCGGCTGTCGTCCTGGGGGCCGATAGCGAAGTGGTGCTCGGCGAACGCATCTTCGGCAAGCCTGTCGATGCCGAGGACGCCGCTGCGATGCTGCGCGCGCTGTCCGGTCGCGAACATCGGGTGATTTCCGCGGTTTCTGTGGTTTCGGCGGCGCGCGAGGCGCAGGCCGTCAGCGTGTCCCAGGTGACGATGGCCCATCTGGACGAGGCGATGATTGCTCGATATCTCGACAGTGGTGAATGGCGTGGGAAAGCCGGTGCCTATGCGATCCAGGGCCGGGCCGAGGCTTTCATCCCGCGCATATCCGGCAGTTATTCGGGGATTATGGGATTGCCGCTGCACGAAACCGCGACCTTGTTGCGCCAGTTCGGTCTGCTGTCACCGATGGCGTCGTCGACGCGGGGGCAGCGCACGCCATGAGCGAGGAGATTCTGGTTAACGTCACGCCGCGCGAAACCCGGGTCGCCGTGGTCGAGAATGGGATGCTGCAAGAGTTGCACATCGAACGCGGCTGGCGTCGAGGCGTGGTTGGCAACATCTACAAAGGCAAAGTGCAGCGGGTGATGCCCGGCATGCAGGCCGCCTTCGTCGAAATCGGCCTGGATCGCGCCGCTTTCCTGCATGCCAACGATGTGTTCCGGGCCAGCGCCGCGTCCGGAATCGAAGCCGCGTTCGAAGGCGATGGAGCGGCCGCGGCCATGCCCGCGCCGGGAGCGGCTCCCGCAGTGCCGCCGATCGGCGAGCTGTTGCGCGACGGCCAGGAGATCGTGGTCCAGGTGGTGAAGGATCCGATCGGCAGCAAGGGCGCGCGATTGACCACGCAGATCAGTATCCCTTCGCGCTATCTCGTGCTGTTGCCGCAGTCGCGGGTGATCGGCGTGTCTTCGCGCATCGAGGACGAGGCCGAGCGGCAGCGGTTGAAGACGATTGTCGGCAGCCAGAATCCCGCCGGGGGCCAGCCCGGATACATTGTTCGGACCAATGCCGAGGGTCAGCCGGCCGAAGCGTTGGAAGAGGACATCGCCTATCTCGGCCGTGCCTGGTCGCTGATCGAACAGACCGTGCGCACCGCGCCGGTGGGCGGTTGCGTCTATGAGGATCTCAGTCTGCCGCTACGCGCGGTGCGCGATCTGATGCGTCGCGACGTCGAGAAGGTCAAAGTCGATTCGCGCGAAACCTGCGACCGGCTGCGCGCGTTCGCCGCGCAATACATGCCCGGCCTGGCGGAGAAGATCGAGCATTACGGCGGCGCGCGTCCGGTCTTCGACCTGTATGGCGTCGAAGACGAGATCCAGCGCGCGCTGGACAAGGAAGTGCCGTTGAAATCGGGCGGTTACCTGGTGATCGACCAGACCGAGGCGATGACCACGATCGACGTCAACACCGGATCCTTCCTGGGGCAGCGCAACCTGGAGGAGACGGCCTATCGCACCAATCTCTAAGCCGCGCAGGCGGTGGCTCGGCAATTGCGGCTGCGCAACCTCGGCGGGATCATCATCATCGACTTCATCGATATGACCGATCCCGAGCACCGGCGCCAAGTGCTGCGCACCTTGGAAAAATCGTTGGCCCGCGACCACGCCAAGACCACGGTCTACGATTTCTCGCCGCTCGGCCTGGTCGAAATGACGCGCAAACGCACGGTCGAAAGCCTGCAACGCCAGCTTAGCGAGCCTTGTCACGAATGCGGTGGACGCGGCACGCTCAAGACCGCGGAAACGGTGACCTACGAGATCTTCCGCGAGATCACCCGTGCGGTGCGCCAGTTCGAAGCCGCGCGGCTGCTTGTGATCGCCTCGCCCAAGGTGGTGGCGCGGATCACCGACGAGGAGTCCCCGGCTGTGGCCGAGTTGGAGGAGTTCCTGGGCAAGGTCATTCGTTTCCAGGCCGACGAACAGTACACACAGGAGCAATTCGACGTTGTGCTGCTCTGAGCGCTATCGGAGGCTGCGCTGATGCCGACATCGATACGTCGTCGTCTGCGTCTGGCTCGTCGTGGCCTGTGGTGTGTCACTGCGGGCGGGTTGGTGTTGCTGGCGCTCGCTTTGGGCGTGGTCAGTCAATTGCTGCCGCTGGCCGAGCGTCACCCGGATCGCATCGCCGAATGGCTCAGTGCGCGTGCGGGCAGAACGGTGTCGTTCGATGCGGTGAAGACCGAATGGACCCGTCGCGGCCCGTTGTTGCGTCTGAATGGCCTGCGCGTGGGCGAGGGCAAAGACGCGATCGTGATCGGGGCCGCCGAAATCCTGGTGTCCCAGTACGCTGGCGTCTTGCCCGGGCGGTCGTTCACCGAATTGCGCGTGCACGATCTCGAACTAACCCTGCAGCGCAACGACGACGGTCGGTGGCGCGTACGCGGTCTGCCTGGCCAAAACGCAGGCGGCGATCCGCTTGGCGCGCTGGAGGGGCTGGGTGAACTGCAGGTCATCGACGCCAAGCTCGGCATCTCCGCGCCTTCGTTGCAGATCGAAACCACGATACCGGAAGTGGATCTGCGTTTGCGTGTGGATGGCGCGCGGGTGCGTGCCGGCGTGCGCGCCTGGATGCGTCGCGAGACCGCGCCGCTGGACGCGGTGCTCGATTTCGATCGCGACAGCGGGAATGGGCGCTTGTACACGGCGGCGCGGCGCGCGGATCTTTCGTTGTGGACATCGTTGCTGCGTGGCATGGGAGCGACGGTGATGCGCGGTCGCGGTCGCGTCGAAGTCTGGGCCAGTCTGCGTACGCATCAGATCGCCGCGGTCGACATCGACGCCGACCTGCGCGACTTGGGCGTGCATGGCGCGCCGTTGGCCGACGGAGGGAAGCGCGAAACGCCGGTGGTCGAATTCACTCGGCTGCGCGGCCGCACGCAATGGCGCGTCGGCACGGACGGATGGCGTCTGGATGCGCCGGAAATGCAGATCCATTTCGCCGGCCAGCGCGACCCGCAGACGCTTGATGGCCTGTTGATCGCAGGCGGCAAACGCTATGGCTTGCGCGCCGAGCGCATCGATACCGGCCCCTTGTTCGCAGTCGCCGCACTGAGCGACTTGGTGGATCCGGGACTGCGACGCTGGCTCGCCGCCGCGAAGCCGGGAGGTGTGGCCAAGCGCATACACGCGAGCGGGATCCGCGGTGGTGATCTGCGCATTGACGCGGCTATCGAGGATCTGCATTTCGCCGCGGTCGGCAATTCGCCCGGCGTGAGCGGATTGAGCGGGCGGCTGCATGGCGATGCCGATGCATTGCGATTCGCCTTCGACGATGTGGCGACCGCGCGTTTCGACTGGCCGCGGGGGTTCGGTGTCGTTCACGATCTGCGCTTGCGCGGCGAGGCGGTCGGCTGGCGCGATGGCGATCGCGGATGGCGGGTCGAAACGCCGGGATTGCGCATCGACGGCAAGGGATACGGCGCCGACGTCCGTGGCGGATTGTGGTTCCAGGGCGACGGCACCCGACCAGCGATCGATGTGGTCGCCGATCTCGACGATGCGCTCGCGCCGACCGCCAAATTGTTCTGGCCGCATTACGTGATGCCGGCATCGCTGGTGGAATGGCTCAACCACGCCCTGGTCGGTGGAACGGTCCGCGATGGTCGCGCCGTGGTGTCGGGCGATCTCGACGACTGGCCGTTCGTCTCGCACGATGGCATGGCGCCGAAGGGCGTATTCGATGCGCGCGCCAGCTTGCGCGACATGCGGGTCAAATTCAGTCCGGACTGGCCGGCGACCGCCGACATGGATGCGGAGATCGCCTTCATCGGCAACGGATTCCATGTCGCGGGCAAGGCGCAGTTGGCCGAAGTGGGGATTCGCGAATTCAGCGCCGGCATCGCCGACTTCGGTCGTGGCGAGCTTGTGATCGACGCCATGGCCGACGCCGACGCCGCGAAATTTCTCGCGTTGCTGAAGCAAAGCCCGTTGCGGGAAGACCATGGCGCGACCATGGCCAGGCTGTCGGTCGCCGGGCCGGCGAGCGCGAGCTTCGGCATGAAGCTTGATCTTCAGAACGATACCCGCGGCGCGCAGATCCGTGGCGATGTGCAATTGCGCGGCGTGCGCATGGCAGAAGCAGAATGGAACCTCGCGTTCGCCGATGTTCGCGGGCAGGCGCGTTACGACCAGGACGGGTTCGACGCCGGCGGCTTGCGCGCGCTCTACGATCGACAGAGCGGCAAGCTCTCGTTACGCGCCGGGCCGGGGCATGTACGCGATCGACGACAGGGTTTCGAAGCGGATCTCGAAGTGGCGATGAGCGCGGCCGACCTGCTTGGGCGCAGTACCGAGCTCGATTGGTTGAAGCCCTATGCTTCCGGGCGTTCGCGCTGGACCACCAGTATCGCCATCCCGATCGCCGCAGGGCCCGCAACGAAACCTGGCGCTCGCAGGACAGCTAAACCTGCGAGCGCATCAGCGACGCATCAATCTGTCGCCGGCGAGGTGTCGCGCCTGCAACTGCGGTCCGATCTGGTGGGCACCGCCCTGACTTTGCCCGCGCCGATGCACAAACCGGCGGGTATGGCCTTGCCGACCACGATCGATCTCGAATTGCCGCTGGGCAGCGGCGAAGTGGCGGTGGCGTTCGGCCAACGTCTGGCTTTGCGCGCACGCAAGCAGCAGGGACAGATGGGAATCCGCGCCATGTTCGGTGGCGAACGGGTCGTCGAGTCACCGCCGTTATCGGGACTTGCGCTCGGAGGGCGGACTACGACGCTCGACGTGATCGGCTGGGTCGCGTTGACGCATGGCGGCGATGGCGACGGATTGAAGTTGCAGCGGGTCGATGCGATGGTCGACCGCCTGCAACTGGTCGGCGCCGAATTCGCTGATACGCGCTTGCAGGCGCAGCCCACCGCGAATGGGCTCTCGGTGCAGTTCGATGCCGCCACGCTGGCCGGAACACTGCTGGTGCCCAAGGCGGAAAGCGCAGCCATTTCGGGGCATCTGCAGCGCTTGCATTGGCGCGCGGCGAAAACGGTGGTCGACCAGGCCGATGCGGTGGTCTCCGGTTCCGATTTCGATCCTGCCAAAATCCCTGCCCTGAGCCTGCGCGTGGACGATCTGCGCGTAGCCGGCGCCACGCTCGGCGAGGCCCAGTTCCGCTCGCGTCCGACCGCGAACGGGATGGAGATCGACCAATTACAGACGCGCGCGCCGAAACGGCGTCTGGATCTGAGCGGCGATTGGAGTGGGCGCGGTGTGCAGGCGCGCACCCGTTTGCAGGCGATCGTGGCTAGCGATGATTTCGGCGCACTGTTGGCCGACCTGGGCGTAGGCGGCCGTGTGGAAGGCGGCAAGGGCGACGCGCGCTTCGAAGCGGTATGGCCCGGCAGCCCGATGGCGTTCCGGCTTGGCGAGATCGACGGTGCGCTCAAGCTCAACATCAAGGGGGGACGCCTGGTTGAAGTGGAGCCCGGTGCGGGGCGCGTGCTGGGTCTGCTGAGCATCGCCGAATTGCCGCGCAGGTTGACCCTCGATTTCCGCGATTTCTTCGCCAAAGGCTTCGCCTTCAACAAACTGGCAGGCACGGTGACCTTCGGTTCCGGCGCAGCACGCAGCGACAATCTGGTGATCGACGGACCTTCGGCGCAGATCAACATCCGCGGCGCGGCCAATCTGCGTGCGCAGACTTTCGATCAGACTATCGAAGTAGTGCCCAAGGCCGGTAATCTGCTGACCGCGGTCGGCGCGATCGCGGGTGGGCCGGTCGGCGCGGCGGTCGGCGCGGTCGCGAACGCCGTGCTGCATAAACCGATCGGGCAGGCCGCGGCGAAGAATTACCGCGTCACCGGGCCATGGAAAGATCCGAAGGTCGAGGTCGTCGAGCGACAAACGGCGGCGGCGCGCCCGGCGGGTTGATCTTCGCGCGTGCCGTCGCCATACATGGCCCCCGATAGGCCGTAAAAACGATAGGCCGTAAAAAAGCCGCTATGCGATACATGTTTGTGGATGCGCGCCCGCCCGGCGGGCCCGCGCGCAGGCCGGGTTGACGTCTTCAAACACCGATGCGCGGACTGCGTTTTCAATTTCCTCCCCATCTCACCGATACACACGCCTATGACTTCGATGCTGCAATTGTCCGAGACTCGATTGCTTGCGCCCGCCGGACTGGACAACACGAGCCTCGAACGCGCCTTCGCTGTCCTGCTCGGGCCCGGCGTCGACTTCGGGGACTTGTATTTCCAGCATTCGCGCAGCGAGAGCTGGACGATGGAGGACGGCATCATCAAAGACGGCGCGCATGCGATCGACCAGGGCGTCGGCGTGCGCGCGATTTCGGGCGAAAAGACCGGCCTGGCGTATTCCGACGAAATCCACATCGACGCATTGCTCGCCGCCGCGCGTTCCGCGCGAGCGATTTCACGTGACGGCGCCATTCACGCGCCACAGGCATTGCGCGTGGGCGGCGCTGCGATGTTGTATCCGGCGGTCGATCCGATCGAAGCCAGTTCGCATGCGGATAAGCTCAATACGATGCGTCGGGTCGACCGGCTGCTGCGCGCGGCGGATCCGAGAGTGAAACAGGTGCTGATCACGTTGACGGGCTCTGTCCATACGGTGCTCGTGGCGCGCAGCGATGGCGTGCTGGCCGGCGACGTGAGGCCCTTGGTTCGCTTCAACGTGCAGGTCATCGTCGAACAGAACGGACATCGGGAATCGGCCAGCGCCGGCTACGGTGGACGCCATTCCTATGCCGAACTCCTCGCCGACGATCGCCCGGAAGCTTTCGCGAAGCGGGCCTTGCAACAGGCGTTGGTCAATCTGGATGCGGTCGAAGCGCCTGCCGGCGCGATGCCCGTTGTGCTCGGCAACGGCTGGCCCGCGGTGCTGCTGCATGAAGCAGTGGGGCATGGGCTGGAAGGGGATTTCAATCGCAAGGGCACCTCGACTTACGCCGGGCGCATGGGCCAGCGCGTGGCCGCGCCTGGTGTGACTATCGTCGACGATGGCGCCCTGCCGGGACGGCGCGGTTCGCTCAACATTGACGATGAAGGGACACCCACGCGTTGCACCACGTTGATCGAGGATGGCGTGCTGACCGGTTACATGCAGGACACGCTCAATGCGCGCTTGATGGGAATGGCGCCCACCGGCAACGGGCGCCGCGAGTCGTTCGCGCATCTGGTGATGCCGCGGATGACCAACACCTACATGCTGGCCGGCCAGGACGCGCCTGAAGACATGATCCGTTCGGTCAAGCGCGGCCTGTACGCAGCGAACTTCGGAGGCGGCCAGCATGTAGGTATTGGTCATCCG
>SSEV01000061.1 GCA_008015095.1 Lysobacteraceae bacterium
GACGCGGCGTTCGAGCAGGTCGCGGTCGCGACCGCGCGCTGGATCCGCTGCGACGATGCGAAGAAGCTGGAGGAATTCCGCGACAAGAACGCGAACAACCTCGCACTCGACGCCGCCGGCCAACTGGTCTACCTCGCCCCCACCCGGGTCAACCTGCAACTCGCGCAGGAGCGCGCGCCGGCGGTGACCTTCATGGCCACGCGCGAGCACGCGCATGCGGTGGCGATCGACTGAACGCGCGTCCGTGATCGCAACCCTGCGCAAGTGGTGGTCGTACCTGCTGGGCAAACGCAGCGAAGTCGCGCGGATGGACCACAAGGACGCCTACATGGCGAAGGTCGTCCTCGATATCCATCGCAAACGTCGCGACAAGCGATTGGTGCTCGTGCCCCTGTCGGAGTTGGAACCGATCCACCGGATCGACCGCGAGAGCGCGCTGGAGGCCACGCGCAAGCGCGCCGAGGCCCTGCGCGCGCATCGGGAGGCCCTGCTGGCGACCAAGTCGCTGGACGGGGCAACCTTGCAGGCCGTCATTCCCTCGGTCTCGCAGATCAAGGTTGTGCGCGACGGCGAGCGCTGTCTGGCCTTCGAGGGCAACGGCCGGCTCTACGCCATGCGCGAAGTGTTCACGGCGGAAGACGGGATGCGGGTGGAGGTCGAGGAATATGTCTTCGACGACGACCGCAGTATCCGCCGGCGATTGAATCGGGTGCGGAAGTTGAACAGGCTGGGTTGATATGCCACGGAATTTCCAACTGCTGTCGATCGCGACGACGCTCGCGGTTGCGGGCTGCACCGGATCACCGAAAGTCGCCGAATTTTCCTGCCGCTGGCACGAACCCGCCCCTCGGGCCAAAGACGCCATGATCGCGAATGCCCGCGTCGTTGACGGCCGGCTCGTGGCTTTGCATCTGGTGTCGAAAACCGGTGTGATCCCCGACGGCGCTCCGGGCGTATGTATCTACGACCTGCACGACCTGCGTTTCGAGCACGGCAACGCCGACGATGGCGGTCTTCGCCTGCGATTCCTCAACGAACGGGGAGAAGGCATCAGCTATCTCGACTACCGCGTCGCGGACGATCGGCTGACGATCGAGAACATCGAGCAAAGCGGCTGCTTCGCTGGAAGGATTCTTCTCCCGATCGAAATGACCCTCTCTTCGGAGCGATGCCGGATCGGTCGTGCCGCCGTCCGTTAGGATTCAACCGGCCGCGATCACCCGCGCCAGCCACTCCGGCTCCGGCTGCTCCGGGTCGAAATACTCGAAGATCAGATGGATGCGGTCGGTGTCGCCGTCATTCTTCACCGCATGCACGCTCATGTTGTTGACCTCGACCGCTTCGCCTTCGGGCATGCGGTAACCCACGCCGTCGATGAAGAAGGTGACCTTGTCGTTGGTGAGCAGGGGCACATGGATTTTGTGCGGCCACTTCGCCGCGGCGTTGGCGTCACGGTGCGGCTTGATCTCGCCACCCGGGGCCATGCGCGCGAACATCACCCGCGGGAACGCGCCGTTGGCGTAGCCGTAGGGCGCCACCGCCTGATGCAGGACCGGCTCAAGCAGTTCGCGCCATTCGGCCCATGCCCCACGGTCGTGCGAGCTGCGCCAGTCGCGGGTGTTGTCGACGAAACGGAACACGATGTGCCGGGTCTTGTCCAACGCCTCGAAGCGGTTGGGCTTGCCGGCGTTCTCCGCGTCCCAGACCGATTCGGGAATAGCCAGCACCGCGGCCTTGAGCGCGGCGATATCGACCGCACCGAGGCGACGGACGGTAGTGGTCTTGCGCGGGTTGGCGTAGGGGTCGCGATTCATGGCGTGCGTCTCGTGTCGCGGACAGGACCGTGTGCGGGCGATCGGATTCAGAAACGGTAATCGAACAGTTCGAGGTCGCGTTTGTACAGTTCGGCCACACCGTCGATCAGTGCCTGATCGTAATACTGCCGGTAGTCGCCGCGGCGCGAGCTGTTGACCTTGTCCAGGGCACGCGAAGGAATCCCCACCCGCGCGCAGATCTCGTCATAGGAGGCCTGCATGGTCTCGACCCGGCCGACGTAATCGGCTTTCAGCCGGCCTTCGGCATCGACCAGCAGGGTGTACTGCGGCTGGAAATGGATATGGTCCAACGGCCGCAGTTCGAACAGGATTTTGCGCATCGTGCCCTGGGGGTCGTTGTCGAACGCGCCGTACTGACGGGTCATGAACGCGCAGTAGGAGACGAAGCGGGCGAACGGATTGCGCACGAAACCGAACTTGAAATAGCCGTCGACCACCGCGTCGCCGAGATAGGGCCGCACCTGCTCGATACCGAAATGGCCGTGACGGATGGCTGCCAGTTCTGCGTAGGGGAACCGCTTGTTCACGAACAGGCCGACCTGTTCGATGTCGTCCGGCCCCAGTTGCTCGCGCAGGGCTTGCCGCACCGAATGGGTGCCGGTCTTTGGAATCGGCACGAAGATATAGCGGTGGAGATGGGAAACGATCATGCCGGGAGCGTGAATGCGATCGGCACATGATCGCATAGTCGGCTCGCCGGGCCGGCCGGTCTCCCCAGACGCCGGTTTGGAATGTTTGCACTAGGCGATGGCCGCATCGTCGGCGGATGGAACGCATCGAATCCCCCCGCGAAGAACTTTTCAACGCGATCACTCACGGCGTGGGCGCCGCGGCCGCCCTGGCTGGCGGCGCAGTGCTGATCACCCTCGCCGCCCTGTTCGGCGACGGCTGGCAACTCAGCGCCGCGATCGTGTTCGGAATCACCCTGCTGCTGCTGTATTCGGCCTCGACCCTCTATCACGCAATCCAGCATCCGGTCGCCAAGGGGCGACTCAAGGTTTTCGACCACTGTGCGATCTATCTGCTGATCGCCGGAACCTATACGCCTTTCACCCTGATCGGGCTGCGGGGTCAGGTGGGCTGGTGGCTGTTCGGCACGATCTGGGCGCTCGCCTTCTTCGGCGTGATCTTCAAGCTGCTCTACACCGGTCGTTTCCAGTTGATCTCGACCCTGGTCTATATCGCGATGGGCTGGCTGGTGATTCTGGCTGCCAAACCTGTGATGCGCGCGCTCGATCCCTGGACGTTCGGCTGGCTGCTCGGCGGCGGCGTGGCCTATACCCTCGGCACATATTTTTATCACCACCCGCGCCTGCCGTATGCGCATGCGATCTGGCATCTGTTCGTGATCGCCGGCAGCGTCTGCCACTACATCGCAGTGATGGCGCAGGTGCTATCGGGCCGATAGCCGGCTCCGTAGCCGACGTCCCATCACACATCGAAGAAACACCTCGATCAACCGGAACGAAACAGGGCCGGCGATGCCGGCCCTGACTGCTGCCGAACCGCTCTTCTCAACGCCCAGGGATGCGGCAACAGCGCCAACCCGCACGCAAGAGCGCGGGCGACGCGCCATTGTTTCTCGCTGCGCAGGAATTCCCTGAAAGGTAGGCGAGCGGCATATCCCAGGACGCCGATTCGCAGTTCACCGAGGCCGAGCCATAACCCGCCGGGCATGCGCCATTCGCACTCACGACTCCCGTTGCGCCGGCAGCGATCGTCAAATCGGTGAAAGGCCCGTTTACGCAGTTCACCGGCGACGACCGCGGGTTGTCGAAATACCCGACGATATCGACCACGTAATGCGCCTGGGCGAAGGTATAGATGGTGAAATCGAAATTGCCCACGGGGGTCGGAATCGCGGTGATGATCGCGTTGTTGACGATATCGCCCGCAGCGTAATTCACGCTGGCGGTTTCCGGGCGGGTGACGTTGTACGGATACACCGTGGCATAGCCGGCGCCATTGGGAAAAACCGCAGTGACGTTCAGGGCCAATGCGCTCGGCGCCTGCAGTTGCATGCCGCAGTCCGTAGCGCTGCCGCCCTGAGCGCCGTAATTGGAAAGGCCGGCGCCGATGAAATTGCGCGACTCGCTGGCGGGAATCGCACCGGCAGGCATGTTGCGGGTATCGACGATGCGACACGGCGTGATGGGGTTGTAGACCAGATCCTGGGTGGTGTCGCCCAGCGCTTTGGCGACGAGGCGGGACTTGTCGATCGTAACGCCGTCAGGCAACCGAGCCAGGATATTGATAACCCGGTCATCGGAAAGGCGATGTCCGACCCCATCGAGCGCAGCCATCGCGCCTTCGAAAGTCTCGCGCTCCAGCGCCGCGCGCACGTTGATCGGATCGGCGCCCGCGAACTGCGGCGCCAGCCGCAGAGCCCATGTGCGCACACTCACGCCATAGGTCTGTTGCACATACGCTCCCCACTTGAGGACGAATTGCCGTGCGGCGGCCCCGCGTTGCGATGGCGTGATAGGCGCTGGCGATTGGGCATCGGCGCGCTTGAATCCGCCCGGGCCTGTCGCCCAAACCGGAGTGATCGCCGTCAGCATGGAAACGCATGCGAAAATCAGAACAAAAACCGCCGCCAATCGTTTCATGGGCATATTTCCGGATCGGATGTGATGGCCGGCGTAGCGAGAATCACTTCACCAACAGCCCTAGGATAGCCTCCAACCATCTACGGTTGGAATGCTGTCAACGTTTCCCGCCTATGAGCGCGATCTCGCTCGGCACGGCCGCCCGAACAGACCCCTTCGCGGATGACAGCGCCGCGGCAGCGATAGCCGCGCAATGCCCCCGAATCGCGTTAGCAGGCCATAGTTGAGTCTACATGCGTCGCACGGCTCGATCCGAAGATCTTCCGGACTTTGACGACGCTGACATGGCTCGCGACAAACTGCTTGCCGCGTCACTCCTGCCGACGCGGAGAACGCTGACCGCGCCGGCAGGTTTTCTGACTGATCGCTTCAACGATCGATCAACTCACGCACCCCAAGCTGTTATAGGCGCTCAGGGTCGAGGTCAACGGACGAACCGCCTCGATATCATTGCTTTCCAGGGCGAAGCGGGTGAACTGCGTCACCTGGTCGACCGACAGCGGATAGTTCACCCAGTCCGTACCGGCATTGAGCAGGGCCGCGACGGCCTGCTTCAGCAGCGCGGCTTTGGCGCCTTGCAGGCCCGGATCATCGTCCGGATAGTCCAGAGCATTGATCAGGCTGTCTTCCCAAGCGCCGTTGCCGAAGTAGGTGATCAGGCTATCGTCGAAATTGATGCCCACGGGCCAGAACTCGTTGCCCCGCCATTCGCCAGGCGAACAACCGCCGTAATTCGGCGGAGCTTCGGTGGCATAGCAGAAGGTCGCCCGGACCAGCGGCTTGTACTGCATCGGCTTTCCGACCCTCGAGGGCGCCTCGTCTCCATGCAACTGACGATCGCTGGTCACCGGCGGGTTGTAAGTGTAGGCATGCGACGTCGCGTCGCCGTCTTGCACGATCGCATGGCGGATCGTCGGACCGGTGTTTTCCTGATACCAGTCGAGAATCCAACCTGCAGTGCTCTGGTAATAGACAACCGTCAGATCGAGCGTGCCGTCGTTGTAGCCGCGTGCGCCGTCGACCGGCGTGATAGTCATTTCCCGCAGCAACCCGGCAGTATCGAAGTTGAGGCAGCTGAAACCTGGATCGACCGGCGTCGGCGTGCCGATCGGATAACCCGTCGCGGAAGCCGTGCTGCTGGCCAATGCAAGCAGCGCCGTCGCGATCGCAGTCGTGCAAGACACCATTCCTTTGCGCCCACGGCCAAGACGTGGACGACGTCCGTGTTTCTGATCTTTCATGTGTTCCCCTGTGGTGATGGATTGATCCGGTGCGCACTCGCACCGGTTGTCATCGCATCCGGCATGGATGCAGGCGTAATTTAGTCTCAAAAAATCTCGCCGATTGCGCCGGTGGTCACAATCGAAGCGCTGATATCACGGTGGTCATGCTTGGCGCGACGCAAACAACACCAAAGGACAGGTGTTTTCCCTTTGGAAATATCGTAGGCGAATGTGCGGAAACCATTCTGACAACGGCCACCTGAAAGGCGCGACTGGCCCATGGCGCGCGGCCCTCGATGCGCAAGCAAGTCGCGTCCGTGTGGCGCGCGACTCACGCCACACGATCATGGGCGCAAGACCCGTCTTACATACGGCTCGCCATGCTCGCGCGCGTCTTCTTTCAACTCGCGATATAGCGTTGGAGCTGATCCAATTCCTGTTGCTGATCTTCGATCACGGCTTTGACCAGATCGCCGATCGACACCACGCCGACAACATCGCCGTCTTCGATGACCGGCAAATGTCGGATCCGGCGATCGGTCATCAGTTGCATGCAGTGGTCGCTGCTATCGTGGGGCGAGGAAGTCACTACTTCCGCGGTCATAATGTCGCGTACCGGCGTATCGGCCGACGCGCGCCCGCGCAGCACCACTTTGCGGGCGTAATCGCGCTCGGAAAGGATGCCGACCAGGCGCGCCCCTTCCATGACCAACACCGCGCCGACCCCTTGTTCGGCCATCAGGCGCAGCGCGTCGAGCACAGGCGCTTCTGGCCCGATGCGGTGGATCGAAGGGGATTTCGTATCGAGGATCTGACGGACGGTACGCATGACGCAGAACTCCTTCATTGCCGATGAAGGCTGTGCGGATGGCGCCGCGCCGTTAGGGAAGTCCCGAACGACGCCATCCCGACGTTGATTCAGACGCCGCAAACTCAAGCCAAGCCTGTGTCTGCTCCCACCGGATCAAGCCCTTACGCACCTGACCCGCGTACGCCCCATGGACGGCGCGCGGAACCCCCGCATTCTTCAGAGATTCCTAACGGGACGAAACCTCCGGCGCGGCTGCAATCGGATCCGGTTTCGGGTCTGAGCATACTCCTACCGCCGGCTGCCAGCGATCCACCAGATACAGAGGGCGCCGTTTGGACTCCTCGTATAGACGACCGAGGTATTCGCCGATCAATCCCAATGCGATCAACTGCACACCGCCAAGTAGCAGAATCACCGTCATCATCGTCGGCCAACCGGCGACGGCATCTCCCCAGAGCATCGCTTTGACCACGATCCAGACCGCGTACACGAAAGCGAGCAACGCCGTGGCGCTGCCCAGATAGGTCGCCACCCGCAGCGGCGCGGTCGAAAAACTGGTCACGCCCTCAAGCGCGAAATTCCAGAGCTTCCAGGCATTGAATTTGCTGCGGCCCGCGGCCCTGGGTTCGCGCCGATACGGGACGGCGACGCTGTCGAAACCGATCCAGCCGAACAGCCCTTTCATGAAGCGGTGCCGCTCCCGCAATTGCCGCAATGCGGCCAGCGCACGCGGCGACAACAGACGGAAATCTCCGGTGTCGGTGGGGATCGGAGTCTTCGAAAGCCGCTGCATCACACGATAGAACCCGTGCGCGGTCGCCCGCTTGAACCAGGTTTCGCCCTCGCGCTCGATCCGGGTGCCGTGGACGTCGTCGTAACCCTCGCGCCATTTCGCCACGAACTGCGGAATGATCTCCGGCGGATCCTGTCCATCGGCGTCGAGAATGATCGCCGCTCCGGTGTCGACCATGTCCAAACCGGCGGTCAGCGCCGCTTCTTTGCCGAAATTCCTACTCAAGCGCAGCAATGACACTCTGTTGTCGGCTTTGGCGATGTCCTGCAATACGCGCCATGTGGCGTCACGACTGCCGTCATCCACATACAGAATCTGACCGTCGATGCCGGAGTGTTCCGCCATCGCATCCAGCACCGCCGCAATTCTCGGATGCAGGACAGGCAGCGCTTCGGCCTCGTTATAGGCCGCGACAACGGCGGTGATGCGGTCACGAGTCATGTCGGAATAGTAAAGGAATCCTCAGTGCGTCGTCGCCGCTGCGCCTGGGCCTGATCGAATCGGTCGCGCACCAGACCGGCCGTCATTCCAACGTCTGCAGATAGGCTTGCCCACCGAGTGCGCGCATCTGACGTTGAATCGAACGACTACGACGCTGCACATAGGGCCCGGGATTGCGCGCGCTGTAACGCCGCGGACTGGGCAACACCGCCGCGAGTCGCGCACTTTCCGCCGCACTGAGGTTGGCGGCATCCTTGCCAAAGAAACTCCGCGCAGCCGCTTGCGCGCCATAGACGCCGTCGCCGTACTCGATCACGTTCGCATAGACCTCGAGAATCCGTCGTTTCGGCCATAGCGTTTCGATCAGGACGGTGTACCAGGCCTCCAACCCCTTGCGTATCCAGCTACGGCCGCGCCAGAGGAACAGATTCTTGGCTAACTGCTGACTGATTGTGCTTGCGCCACGGACCTTGCGCCCTTTCGCGTTATTGGCGCGCGCTTTTTCGATCGCCTTGAAATCGAATCCGTCGTGGGTCGGGAAATGCTGATCCTCCGCGGCGACGAGGGCCAGAGGCAAGTCAGGGGAAATCCGATCGGCGTCGCGCCAATCGTAGGCGATGGCGAAATCGCGCTGACCTTCGCTCCAAGCCTCGATGTAGCGCCCGATCATGAAGGCGGTCAGCGGCGGATCGACGAATCTCAGAACCAGCACTTGCAGCACGGTCGCAAGAACGAACGCCACCGGCAACAGCATTAGTCTCCGCCATATGCGTCTTTTCCGCGGGGCGCTCATATCTCCAGGCGCGGCGATGCCCGTGATCGAAGGCTTTGAATCGTTCCCCTCATGCCCCATCTTGCAGTCTCGTCGGAGCGCCCCGCCCCGTTCGACTGGCATTATCCGCGATGCTGATGTCCGACTAACCGTCCGAATCCAACATGACCGAAATCGACGCCCAAGACCGACTGACCCGCTTCCTGATCCAGGGCGCCGGCGTACGTGGCGCGCACGTCCGACTGGATCGGACCTGGGCGGAACTGCGCAAACGCAGCGATTGCCCTGCAGCTGCGGTCACACTCTTGGGCGAAGCCACCGCCGCCGCCGCCCTGTTTACCGCCCATGTCAAAGTCGACGGACGTCTATCGATCCAGCTCCGTGGCGAAGGCCCACTGCGAACGCTATTCGCCGAGTGCACGGCGGCCGGCACTTTGCGCGGAATCGCGCACCTGAACGAAACCGCCAAACTCGGCCTGTCTGCCGGGGGACTAGGCACGCTCGTCACGGGCGGCTTGCTCGCGATCACGATCGAAAACCCGAGCGCTAAAGGAGCGGAGCCCGCTCGATACCAGGGGATGGTGAGCCTGGACAGCGCGACGCTGTCGGCGGCATTCGAAGGGTATTTCCTGCAGTCAGAGCAATTGCCCACACGACTGCTGCTGGCTGCGGAAGGCCAGAACGTGGCAGGCCTGATCCTGCAGAAATTGCCCGGCGACGAGGGCGATACCGATGGTTGGGATCGCGCCAACGCCCTGTTCAACACCTTGGGGGCGCCCGAACTGCTCGATTCCGATGGGGAACAGCTCCTGCGCCGGCTCTTCCATGAAGATGGCGTCCGTATATTGGGCGAAAAATCCCTGCGCTTCGCATGCTCCTGTTCGCGCGAACGAGTGTCGGCCATGCTCGAATCCCTCGGCGAAGCGGAAGCCCGCGCTGCTGCCCAGGAAAATCATGGGCTTGCGGAAATCCGCTGCGAATTCTGCGGCGAGGTCTATCGATATTCCGAAACTGAGATCGATGCCCTGTTCAGACTGCGACCAGTGAGTCTGGCGCCTCCGGAACGCTTACAGTAGGCTGGGCTCAGATTGTTAAAGAAGCATAAATCTGATAGCCTGCTCTCCCAATGGACCCGTTCAGGAACTCGACCGTCAGATAGCGGTCATAGACCCCATCATGCGCAAGCGCTCTCACCTCCTGCTGCTTCTGCTTGTCGCTGCTCTCGGGGCGACGACGGTCGTGCATGCTCAGGTGAAATCGCAACGCGATCGGGTCGAGCTTCCGGTCTGGAATCGTTCCAGCGGCGAAATTGAAGCAGTTTTGGTGTTGGAGCCGGCCGATATCGCGCAATCCAAAGTCCGAGCGCGTTTCGGTGTCCGGCACCTCGACACGACTTTCGGCCTGGCCGCTGGCGACTCGCTGGGCGTGTTCTGCGACCGCAAACAAGGCCTGACCCGTGCGCTCGATAATCTGATCGACAACTGCGTATTGGCTGCGGTTCCCGCAGCATCCAAGCGCAATGCCGCTACAGCGATGTTCGATCGGAATGGAACCCGCGTTGGTATCGGGGCCGGGCAGAGCCGTACCACCATGCCAGCCTGGTTGGCGCCAGGTTTCGGGGGCGATGGCCGGGTCGACGTCAATGACATCACGATCTTCAGTCAGAAGACCCTTCCGCGCGAAGGCTATGTCTCGATCGCCGGCACTGTCGCCAAGGCCCGCCTCCAGTCACCGACAGAAATCCCAGGCTTCGCGGATCGTTGGACCAGCAAACAAGTCAGCGTCGGCGGGGGCTTTGGCGGTTTCGGGGTTAATGTCATCGGGCAGGTCGTGGATACTCCGGGACAGGACAAGTGGGAAGGGCTGAGCCTGGGATTGAGCTGGAGAACTCCCTGGAGCGGCCAGCTGACCGTCGGTGCCGACAATCTAGTCACCCGCGGCAAGAACCCTTTCGCTCCCTCCACCGCCACAAACGAGGATGAAGGGGCTGTCCCTTACGTTCGCTACGAACAAGATCTCTAACACGCCCTCCGGGAACGCCCCCAGCATGCGTTATTTAGATATCGCAGCGCCTGTTCATATCTAACGCCACCCGGTCGAATCAATCGCTTACCCGCCGATTTCACCTCGTCGGCTCTCCTTGGGCTGCCTATTAGGTCGTTAGCCACCCCTCTGAAGCCCTGGCTAGGCGTTTTTTCAGCAGGCCTGCAGCCAGGTTAACGACACTTTAATTTTTCTCCGAGTGGGGCTACTATCGGCCCCGGCCTGCCTTGCCTTGGCGTCTTCCTTGACCCCTCTGGGCAGGTTCCCATGGGAAACCCCAAGACTCGCTTGGAGAGAGAGATGACTTTGAAGACCACCAAGCTCCGCGACGCGATCTCCTTCGCGCTCGTGAGCACCACCGCCCTCGCGGGCTCGGGCGCCGCGTTCGCCCAAGAAGAATCGACTGCGGAAGAATTCGACACCGTCGTCGTTACCGGTTCGCGCATCCGGGTTGCGACTGACGAAGAAGGCGTCGCTCCGGTTCTGACCATCGACCGCAACCAGATCGAAGCAACCGGTCTGACCTCGGTCGGCGACATCCTGTTCAACATCACCGCCAGCGATGGCGGCGCGTTGCGCAACATCACCACGAGCACCAACGGCAGCGACGGCACCCAGAACATCTCGCTGCGCGGCCTGGGTTCCACGCGTACCCTGCTGCTCGTCAACGGCCGCCGCTGGATCACCCAGGGCACCGGCGACGTCGACCTCAATACCATTCCGATCTCGGTCGTCGAGCGTATCGAAGTCCTGAAGGATGGCGCCTCGGCGATCTA
>SSEV01000219.1 GCA_008015095.1 Lysobacteraceae bacterium
CGTGGTTGTTGAGCGATCAAACGCCACCGCTTCAATACGGATCATGCCGCGCACGACCTTGGTGCCTTTGGCCGTGGTGAACAAACGCGCCGGCTTGGTCACGGTCACCGCCTGCTGCGCATTCGCGGCGGAAGCGTTGTCCGGCAGACCGCCGAGCTGGGCGACGACATCGGTATAGGCCTGCAGATAAGCGAGGGTAATCACCTGGCCGATTTCGGTATTGGCGTAGCCGCTGGCGCCGGCCGCGCCCCAGCCGCTCCAGCCCCACAGGCCGCCACCCGCGCCCCAGCCGATATCGGTTTTCTTGGCGCTGCCTTCGGCCATCGCTACCTGCTCGGTCGAGCGCACATCGGTGATGGTCAGCACCACGTCGGCGGTTTTTCTTTTGAAATCCAGGCCGCCGATCGCCGCGCCAGCGCGGCCGCCGACCAAACCGCCGAGCAGACCGCCGATGGCGTTGCCGCCGGCGTTGCGGTTGGCCGAGATCAGGTCCGGCACCATCACGTAATCGGCAGCCTTCATCTGGCCCTTGCCGACGTTGGAGCGATTGCGCAGTTCGCCGCCGGCGGCGAGGTCGCGTTCGCGCTGCGCGGCTTCCAAGCCTGCGCCGCGATCGACCAGGGTGAAGCAGCGCGACTTGTTCACGAACACCTTGATCAGTTTCGAGGGCGCCGGCAGTTGCTGTCCGCTCCACCAGTCGGTGGCGTCTTCCGGCTCCAGCACCGAAATCGTGCCTAGCGGTTTGGCGCAGGTCGGGATCTCGGCCATCTTCTCTTTGCGCTGGTCCTGGGCGCTCTTGCGTTGGGCGAACGCAGGTGTGGCGAGCAGCGCCAGGGCGAGGGCGGTGAAGCCGAGGCCGATGGCGAAAGACGTGCGGGATTGCGGTCTGGTCATGGAAGCGCCTTGCGTGTGGTGTTGAAAAGAATGGGCGATGTCGTGACAAACGAAAATTCGGCTCGAAGAAGGACGAGGCCGTCGACGAGGAAGCGGCCGGAGCGGCGGCGGTTCAGAAAAGTCGTCCAGGACGCGCGCCAGGACAGCAATCCGGTCCCCACTCGCGAATCTTACATGGCGGCAGCGATACCTGACGCGGCCGCATCCGCGAACGGCGTCAGGCGCAGGGGATCAGAGGTTCAACCTTCTTCGTCGCGGAGCGATAATGGCGCCATGAATCAGCCCGCCGATCCGTCCGCGCCGCCACCCGCATCGCCGTCCTCGGACACCACGCATTTCGGTTTCCGCGACGTGCCGGTCGCCGAGAAACAGAAGCTTGTCGGCGAGGTGTTCTCCTCGGTCGCCGGGAAATACGACCTGATGAACGACCTGATGAGCCTCGGCATCCATCGGGTCTGGAAGCGTTATTTCGTCGCCACCGCCCAGGTGCGACCGGGCGATCACGTACTCGATCTGGCCGGCGGCACCGGCGACATCGCTGCCCTGCTCAAGGACCGCGTCGGCGAGACTGGCGAACTGGTGCTCGGCGACATCAACGGCGAGATGCTGCGCGTCGGCCGTGACCGCATGACCGATCGCGGCAACGTCCGCGGCTTCGAATACGTGCAGTGCAACGCCGAGAGACTGCCGTTCCCCGACGCCAGCTTCGATCTCGTCACCATCGCTTTCGGCCTGCGCAACGTGACCGACAAGGAGGCCGCGTTGCGCGAGATGCGCCGCGTGCTCAAGGCCGGCGGCCAGGCCCGCGTGCTGGAGTTCTCCGAAGTCACCGCCGAGTGGTTCAAGCCGGTTTACGACTTCCATTCGTTCAAGGTGTTGCCGAAGCTGGGCAAGCTGTTCGCCAACGACAGCGCCAGCTACCAGTACCTCGCCGAATCGATCCGCAAGCATCCGCCACAGGACGCGCTCAAGGCGATGATGCAGGAAGCCGGTTTCGAGCGCTGTTCGTACAAGAATCTTTCCGCGGGGATCGTGGCGATTCATACGGGTTACAAAATCTAAGGCAATGCTGCAAAAGTCAGCGTTGCCGCAGGCGATTGCTGATCTTCTCTGTATGCGACGCGGTTTCTGTATACGACGCGCCGTGCATGATGTTTAGGCAACACTGAACAAGTCCCTCCTGGACGTGTTCAGTGGTCGCAAGTCCGACATGCATTCGGACTTGCTCTCGCCGAATCTATCACTTGCGTGATTGATTCGCGGGCGGCACATCCCTGTGCCGCGGCAACGCTGACTTTTGCAGCGTTGCCTTTATGAAATCGTGCGATGAAGTCTTTTTTATGGTCTTTGGTTTCGCCCGCTGCTGGCAGCGAGCCTTCTTCGCGCGCGTGGGAGTATGCGGCGCATTCTTCGCCACACACTTTTCTGCGCCGCGAAGGCGCCGACTCTCCGGCGATGCGTTCGCTCCGCCGCGATGCGTTTCGTGTGCTCCGTTGAATCGACGATGTGCATGCCGTGCATTTTTTGCGGCTTATCTCGCTACCACAACAAAGTGGTGTCGCTGCATAGGGTTTAGTCCGTTTCGTGAATATCGCTGCGAATGCGCATTCGCAACGATGTCCGGAATGGTTTGTGTTCTCAACTGGCATGGCCGGTTCCCTCGGATAGTCGCGTTATCCCGATGGTCCGCCTCCGAGGACCACATCATGCCTGTCGTCACTGTTCCCCCGCTCGGCCCGGGGCCTGGGCCCTTGCCGCCGGTCACGCCACCGCCAAAACCGCCGCGACTGGTCGAGAACATTCGTTTTCGTTTGGTCTTGCGTCTCAATCGCAATATCAGAGGCGGTGGTCTGTCGCCCAGACGCGGGCTCGTCGATCTGCAAGCGATCCAGGACAGCATCGTGCGGGCCGCGAAAGACGCGTATCCACGCATCGTGCCGCCGCAGCTCGACAAGCAAGCGGTGGGTTGGGGATTTTCGATCGAGCAGGCGTTCCCTGGCGCCACGATCAAGACGCCGTATCGCCTGTGGTCGTATTACGTCCTCAGCCTGCCGGCGGTGCGTGGACAAGACCTCGGTTATCTGTGGGATCTGGCGCACGCCATCGTCGATCAGGTGAAGGAAGTCGAGCTGGCCTATCCCGAAAGTTTCGGCGCATCCTACAAGCCTTTGTCCGCAGGCGCAGCGGCCGTGGCGCCCGGCGATATGGCGTGGTCGTTGCGCCAGATGAAGGTGCCGCAGGCGCGCGCGTTCGCCGCCGGCATGGGCCGGCCTGCGGGCGGCGAGGGCATCGTGGTCGCTCAGTTGGATACGGGCTGGTTGCAACATCCACAACTCGAACCAGGCCTGATCGATCAGGCCAGGCAGAAGAACATGTTGTCGGTCGCGGTGTTTCCGCCGCGTCTGGAACTGGCCAACGACGCGACCGATCCGTATAGCGGCATCGTCGATATTTTCCACGGGCACGGCTTGGCGACGGCGTCGGTGCTGGCGTCGCGCGGCGAAATCTTTCCGCCCGATCCCCAATCGCTGTCGGCGGGCGCGACCTTCAAGAGCGGCACCGGCACTGCGGCGGGCGCGCAGACCTGGTCGACCGCAGGCGGTGATAACCGCTTGCCGGGCAACGCGGAAGTCGTCGGAGTCGCGCCCGGCGCGAGCGTGATTCCGATCCGATGCACCGATTCGGTGATGTTGACCGGCGATATCGAGATCGCGCAGGCGATGTGGTACGCCGCGCAGCAGAACGTCGATGTCATCACCATGAGTCTGGGCGGCGTGCCCAGTCCGCTGTTGCACGTGGCGCTGGCCTATGCGGTCAACAGCAAGAACATCATCTTCTGTGCGGCCGCCGGTAACCTCACGCCGTTCGTGGTGTTTCCCGCTGCGTATGCCGAAGCGATCGCGTGCGCGGGATCGCAACCGGACGGCAAGCCTTGGCGCAGCCTGTACGGATCCTCGTTCGGGCCGCAGGTCGATGTCTCCGCTCCGGCGCAGGGCGTGTGGATCGCGGACACGATGCAGATCAACAATGTCGCCACCTCGGTGGTGAAGCCGGGCGAAGGCACTTCGTTCGCCACGCCCGCCGTAGCCGGAGCGGCGGCGGTGTGGATGGCGTTCCACGGCCGCGCGAATCTGTTGGCGCGTTATCAGGGCGTGCCGCTGCAGGATGTCTTCCGCACCTTGCTCAAGCGCACTTCGGCCAATCTCTCCGGCGGTCGCGGGTGGCCGCGCGATTTCGGCGCCGGCGTGGTCGATCTCGATCGCCTGTTGCGCGAGCCGCTGCCGGCGATCGCCGATGTGGAACAAGCCGAATTGTGGAGTCCCGACGGTTTCATGGGCTTTCTCGCCGATGGCGTGGCGGCGGTCGCGGGTCTGGCCGGAGTGTCGCGACTGCCGCCCGGCGCCGCAGGCGGCATGCTGCTGCTGGAACTGGCGCAGTTGCTGTTCTCGAACACCGACTTCGCCAAGACCGTTACCGACTTCGCCAACGGAGTGCAGCGCACGGTGAATCAGGTCGCCCAGGACATCGGGACATTCGTCAGCAATGCGGTCAATGCGGTGTCGCAGTTCTTCAAGAATCTGTTCGGTCTTTGAGCTGTCGGCGTGGCAATTTCAAGGTAAGGAGAGCGTCATGGAATCGAGCATCGGTCTTGCGTCGCGGCGTGTGCGTCGGCGGTTCGCGCTGACGATGACATCGATGTGGTTGTTGCTCGGATTGCTGTGCGTCGGCTAGGCTTTCGCGCAGAACTGCGGCGGCGAAGGTCAGAACGCCTGTCCAGTGTGGGTGCGCGTGCCCAGTTGCAATACCGATCTGGTCGAATCGCGCGGGCGTTGCGTGCATCCGCCCTGCGGGCGCGAAGGCGAGGCCGCGTGCACCGTGGTGCAGCGGATCCCGAGCTGTGATCAGGGTCTGGTCGAGAACAACGGCCGCTGCGGTCAGCCCACGCCCTGCGGCAATCAGGGCGAGCGCGCGTGCCGGGTGTGGGAGCGCGTGCCGAGCTGCTATCCCTATCTGATCGAATCCGCCGGCAGTTGCGTGCATCCGGCCTGCGGGCGCGAAGGCGAAGCCGCATGCACGATCAACGTGCGTGTTCCCAGCTGCGACGCCAATCTGGCCGAAGTGGCCGGGCGTTGCGTGCTGCCGACGCCCTGCGGTAACGAGAACGAACGCGCCTGCCGACTATGGGAGCATGTGCCGAGCTGCAAATCGCCGAACCTGATCGAGTCCGGCGGCATGTGCGTGCATCCGCCCTGCGGCCGCGAAGGCGAGGCCGCGTGCACGGTGAACGTGCGCATTCCGAGTTGCGATCTGAACCTGATCGAAAACAATGGACGTTGCGGCTTGCCGACGCCCTGCGGCAACGAGAACGAACGCGCCTGCCGGCTTTGGGAGCATGTGCCGAGCTGCAAATCGCCGAATCTGATCGAATCGCGCGGCAGTTGCGTGCATCCGCCC
>SSEV01000051.1 GCA_008015095.1 Lysobacteraceae bacterium
CGCGGGGGGCGGCGATTATTTCGATGAGCTGCTTGCGCGCATCCGCGACATCCGCAGCAGCGAAAAAATCTTCTGGCGCAAGGTGCTGGACATCTACGCCACCAGCGTCGATTACGACCCCTCGGCCGAGGCCTCGCAGCGGTTCTTCGCCACCGTGCAGAACAAGATGCACTGGGCCGCGCACGGCCATACCGCGGCGGAGATCGTGCATGCGCGTGCCGACGCCGCGTTACCCAATATGGGCATGACCGCCTGGGTGGGCGCCGCCAGCGGCCAGCCCCCGCGCAAGGCCGATGCCGGCGTGGCCAAGAACTATCTGCGCGAAGACGAACTGCAAACGCTCAATCGCGTGGTCAACGCCTATCTGGAATTCGCCGAACTGCAGGCCGAACGCCGCAAACCGATGGCGATGGCCGACTGGATCGCCAAGCTGGACGAGTTTCTGCGGATCTCCGACCGCGAGGTGCTGGCGCATGCCGGCAGCGTATCGCACGCGGAGGCATTGGCTAAGGCAGAGGCCGAGTTCGAGCGGTTCAATACGCTGCGGATCAATGCGACGAGTGCGGTAGAGCGGGCGTTTGAAGATGCGATGAAAGAGTTGGTCGAAATCAATAGCGCAGTGGTTGCCTCAAAGAAATCTAAGAGGTCTTCATGAAAGAGAAAAAGGCGCGCACTTATAAAGAAGATGATTCGCTAGCTTGGCGGAAAGTTCTTGTAGAAGAAATATGCGAGAAGGTGAGTGTTGGGATCGTGGTTCAGCCATCGCAATATTATGTGACTGAAGCGGAAGGCATTCGCGCGTTCAGATCTGGGAACATTGGCGAAAACAATGTAATCGATGCTGATTGGGTATATCTTTCAAAAGCAGGAAATGAGAGTAATGCGAAATCAATTTTGCAAGAAGGTGACGTTCTTGTAGTTAGGTCTGGGGTACCGGGAACTGCTTGTGTTTTGCCAAGAGAATTTGCGGGAAGTAATTGCATAGATATCGTTTTTGCAAGGCCGAAGAAGAGCGACATTTTGCCGGAGTATCTTGCTGAGGTTACCAATTCTCCGATAGGTCGTCGTCACGTCGTTGGATCTCAGCTTGGAATGGCTCTCAAGCATTTCAACGTTGGGGAGTATAAGAAGCTAGAAATTTCGCTCCCATCCGTTCAGGAGCAGAGAAAAATTATTGATTTTCTTAATGTATGGAGTTCGCTTGTTGAGCGATATGAAAGATTGATTCAGGTCAAGGAGGGTTTATATCTTGCGGAGATCGCAAAAAGAATTCAATTTGGTGGTATGAAGAAAAGTCTTATCGAAAGCTTTTCTCGAGAAGTTTCAACAAGGAATAATGAATTGCAAGTTGCTCGTGTTTTGAGCGTTACTAATTCAAATGGTTTCGTCTTACCTGAAGATAGATTCGGACGCCGTGTCGCAAGTGAGGATTTGTCTTCGTACAAAATTATCAGTCGCGGGCAATACGCTTACAATCCATCCAGAATCAACGTCGGATCGATAGCAAGGCTCGATGACTGGGATAAGGGTGTCCTAAGCCCGATGTATGTCGTCTTCGAACTCGACGAGAAAAAGATCGACTCGGACTATTTCCTGCATTGGCTCAATTCAAGCGAAACCCGCGCGCGCATACGCAACAGCGCGCAGGGCAGTGTGCGCGAGACGGTGCCGTTCTCGGCGCTCGGCGCATTGCCCATTCCGCTGCCGAAGCTGGCGCAGCAGAAAGCGATAGCGCGCTACCTCAACAGCTTGCGCAAGGAAATCCGCCTGTTGGAACGCAAGGTCGAGTTGTTGAAGTTGCAAAAGCGCGGCCTGATGCAGCAACTACTGACTGGCAAGAAGCGTCTCAATCTCACCGCAGCCAAGCGCAAAGGACCGCGCCCATGAGCGAAGACCCCGAATACGCCATCACCGAAGCCGGCGGCGCACAGTTGCAGACCCTGCATACGCTGTCGGCGATGGGCTGGCGTTATCTGCCGCGGGCACGCGTGGATGCGTTGCGCGGGCACCGGCGCGGCCAGATGGTGCTGGAGGATGTGCTGCGCCAGCAGTTGGCGGCGATCAACCGCATCAGCCCCGGCAACGGCCGGCACTATCTGTTCTCGGAAGAAAACCTGCAGCAGGCCATCCAGAAACTGCGCGACCAGCCCTATCAGGGCCTGCTGCGCAGCAACGAGGTGCTGACCGACCTGCTGCAATTAGGCACCTCGCTGCCGCAGAAAGTGGAAGACCTGCAGCGCGACTGGAGCCTGCGCTATATCGACTGGCAGGACTGGCACGCCAACGCCTTCCACATGACCGCCGAATTGCCGGTGGAAACCCGGCCCGGGCAGGTGGTGCGGCCGGACATCGTGCTGTACGTCAATGGCATCCCGTTCGTGGTGATCGAGGCCAAGCGCAGTGGCGAGGCGATCGAGCAGGGCATCAGCCAGCAGTTGCGCAACCAGAAGCCCGACGACGGCGCGCCCGGCCTGTTCTACACCGTGCAACTGGTGATCGCCGCGCATCCGGCCGAACCGCGCTATGCCACCGTCGGCACGCCCGCCAAATTGTGGTCGGCGTGGCAGGAGCATGACATCGCGCCGGAGCGGATTCAGCAGATCGTCAACCAGCCATTGGACCCGATCGAATTCGATCAGATCTTCGAGGACTTCGAAGCGCATCGGCGCCGGCATCTGGCGGTGCACGACCGCGGCGGGCGCATGCCCACGCCGTTGGACGAGCTGCTGGTGGGCCTGTGCAGCCCGGAGCGTGTGCTGGAGTTCGCGCGACGCTTCATTCTGTTCGACGGGCCGTACAAGAAGATCGCACGTCACCCGCAATACTTCACCGTGAAACACCTGATGCAGCGCGTGCAGCAGCGCGACGATGCCGGCCGCCGCACCGGTGGTGTGGTCTGGCATACGCAGGGCTCGGGCAAATCGCTGACGATGGTGATGCTGGCCAAATCGTTGGCGATGGGCGTGCCGGGGGCGCGGATCGTGATGGTGACCGACCGCACCGACCTGGATGCGCAGATCCGCGATACCTTCCGCGCCACCGGCCTGCAACCGAAACAGGCCTCCAGCGGCGAACATCTGCTGGACCTGCTGGAACAGAAAGAAGCGGTGATCACCACACTGATCCAGAAATTCCGCGCCGGACTCAACAAACGCAAACTGGTGGACCCGGACCCGAACCTGTTCGTGCTGACCGACGAAAGCCACCGCAGCCAGTACGGCGACATCGCCAGCTTTCATGCGCGCATGCGCGACACCCTGCCTAATGCCTGCCTGATCGGTTTCACCGGCACGCCGTTGGCGAAGAAAGAGCGCAACACCTTCCTGAAGTTCGGCCCGCTGGTGAAGCCGGCCTACACCCTGCAAGACGCGGTGCGTGAAGGCGCGGTGGTGCCGTTGCTGTACGAGGGCCGCATGGTGGAGCAGGACGTCAACGCCACGGCTATCGACGCCTGGTTCGATCGGACCACCCGGCCGTTATCCGAGCAGCAACGCATCGACCTCAAGCGGCGCATGAGTCGCGCATCGGCGCTGATGAACGTGAGCGACTGGATGCGCTGCGTGGTGTTCGATGCGAGCCGTCATTACGCCGACAACTTCCAGGGCAGTGGTTTGAAGGCGCAACTGGTGGCGCCCAGCAAGCGCGCGGCGGTGCTGATGCAGAGCATCTTCGCCGAGCTGGACGAGGTGAAGACCGAGGTGGTGATCTCCCCGCCCGACGAGCGCGAGGACGAAAACAGCGCCGACGAGTCCGAGGACGAGACCGTCAAGGCCTTCTGGAAGAAGATGATGTGGCTGTACTGCACCGAGTCGGCCTACAACAGCCGGATCATCGAAGCCTTCAAGGGGCCGGGTGGGCCGGAGATGCTGATCGTGGTCAGCAAGCTGCTGACCGGCTTCGACGCGCCCCGCAATACCGTGCTGTATCTGGCCCGGCCGTTGAAGGAACACACGCTGCTGCAGGCCATCGCGCGCGTGAACCGTGTCTTCGACGAAGAAGGCGGGGCGGACAAGCCGTTCGGTTATGTCATCGACTACTGCGGCATTCTCAAGGATCTGGACAAGGCGCTGGCCGCGAACGCGGCCCTGCTGGGGTTCGAAGAGGAAGATCTGGCCGGCACGTTGACATCGCTGCGCCAGCAGGCCGAAGCCCTGCCGCAGTTGTATGCGGCGTTGTTGTCGATCTTCGATGGCGTGGCTAATCGCTACGATGAGGAGCCATACGCCCGCCATCTGGCCAACCCGGAAGTGCGCGGGAAATTCTATGCCGCTTTGACCGCCTTCCTGCGCGCATTGCAGGTAGCGCAGGCGTCGCGCGACTTCATCGAAGCCACGCCGAAGGACACGCTGGAGCGTTGGCGCGAATCGGCCAAGCGATTCGAATTGCTGCGGGCGCACGCCTACCGGCGCTATGCGGAACGCATCGACTGGGCCGATTACCGACCGAAAGTACAGAAACTGCTGGACCAGCACGTCACCTCGCATGAGGTCAGCGTGCTGATCGAACCGTTGGATATCTTCGACGACCCTGCCATCGAGCGCGCGCGCAAGGAGCGTGGTCAATCGGATGCCTCGGTGGCCGATGAGATCGCGCATCGCACGCTGCGAACGGCGGACGAGAAGTGGGAGGAAGATCCTGCCCACTACGAGCGGTTTTCGAAACTGGTCAAAGACACCATCGCCAAATTCCGCGAGCACCGTCTGAGTGAGAAGGCCTATCTGCAGGAAGTGCTGAAGCTGCGCGACGGTGCGATTCGCCGTCGCGAGGACGATGCGCCGGTGCCGGCGAGCATTCGCGGCAAAGGCCACGAAACCGCGTTCTGGGGCATCGTGCAGCGCGAGTTGCAGGCGGCCGGTATCGAGGACGGCGCGCTGGCGGTCGATCTCGGCGTCGAATTCGTCAAGGTCATCGAGCGCTGCCGCATCGTCGGTTGGCAGAATGACCGTAGTATCGAGAACCGGATACGCAGCGAGATCGACGCTTATTACTTCGACACCCTCGGCGCCCCCGATGCGCTGAGCCCGGAGCTGCTCGACAAGATCGTCGATGACGTGCTCGAAACCGCCAAGGTGAGGATGCCTGACGATGGCCGCCACCGCTGAACACAGCTTCCGATGGGCAGGGCGCGAATTGACGTTTTCGCTCAGGCGCGCAGAAGTGACGCGGCTGCGCATCGAAGTGCACCCGGACGGTTCGATCGCAGTCGTGGCGCCTGCGCATGCCGACAATGCCGCGGTGATTCGACGCATGGAGAAACGAGCGCCGTGGATCGCCAATCAGCTCGACCGTTTCGAACGTTGGCGCCCGCGCTCGCCGCCGCGTCAGTACGTGAACGGCGAGACGCATCTGTTTCTTGGTCGTCAACTGCGCCTGAAGGTGGTGCAGGGCGACAGCGACGAGGTGCGGGTCGACGGTGATCGCCTTCGCGTTCAAGTCGGAGAATTCAATAGCCGTGACACCGTGGCGCGCATCGTCCGGCAATGGTTCGCCGAGCAGGCCAAGTCGCTGCTGCACGAACGCTGTCGGGAACAACTTGTGATCTGGCGCCGGCATGGCGTCTTGCCGCCTGAACGGGTGATCGTACGCGAGCTGGCGAACCGCTGGGGCAGCCTCACGCCATCCGGCGCCCTGGTGCTCAACAGCGATCTGGTGCGCGCCTCGCCGAAGTTGATCGATTACGTGATCGGCCATGAGATGGCGCATGCCCGCTATCCTGATCATGGGGCGCAATGGCGGAGATTGCTCTCTGCGGTGATGCCCGACTGGATGGAGCGAAAGCAGGCGCTTGAACGGCAACTTCTTTAGGGTTCCGTTTGTTGAAGCGATCAGGTGGGTACGGAACTCAAACGACGGGACAATATCATGAACTTCGCATTCGATCACGGCCTGCTAAAGAAATACGCACAGGACGAACTCATCCAAGCCGGCCGCGACACCATTCGGTTCGCACAGACTGGTGCGAACCATACCTATTCCGATTTCGTCGTCGTCCCCGGGATCGCCCGTCTATGCAACAACGCGGATTCGCGCGAGAAACGCGCCATCGATGGGCGGTACGTGTTCCTGATGGTGACGGATCGCGAGACGGTGGGCGTATCCGTGGTGGAGCAGTTGAGGGCGCGATGACCATGAGCCGCTACGCGCCCCCCTTCGCGCTCGACTACGCCATGCTGGGCAAGGTGGCCCAGATCGCCGAGCGTTTGGGGCGGTGGCGCGAGGCTAGCCGAGACGCCCTGCTGCCGAAGTTGCGACGCAACCATCGCATCCGCAGCGTGCAGGCCTCGCTGGCGATCGAGCAGAACACCTTGACCCTGGAACAGGTGACGGCGGTGCTGGACGGCAAACCGGTGCTGGGCCGGCCGCGCGAAATTCAGGAAGTGAAGAACGCCTTTGCCGCCTACGACGCCCTGTCGCAATGGAACCCGACCCGGCGTGAAGACCTGTGTAGTGCGCATGGCGTGTTGATGCGCGGACTGTCTGACGATGCCGGGCGACTGCGCAGCGGCGGTGTGGGGATTTATCGCGGCAAGCGCCTGCTGCACATGGCGCCGCCCGCCAATCAATTGCCGCGCTTGTTGAAGAACTTGCTGGGCTGGCTGGCGCGGACCGAAGCGCATCCGCTGATCGCCTCGTCCGCGGTGCATTACGAACTGGAATTCATCCATCCTTTCAGCGACGGCAACGGTCGTATCGGCCGTTTGTGGCAAACGCTGATCCTCAGTCGTTGGCAGCCGATGCTGGCCTATCTGCCAGTCGAGACCGTCATCCAGCGTCGGCAGGGCGCTTACTACCGCGCACTGGGCGAGGCCGACCGCACCGGCGATTGCAGCGGCTTCATCCTGTTCATGCTGGAAGCCATCGACGATGCCCTGCAGCAGGCGCTGGATGCCGAAGGTCCGGCTGAGACGCCCGTGAAAACGCCCGTGAAAACGCCGGTCAAAGCACGGGTGAAAACCGAGGACCAGCTACTGGCCGTGCTTGTGGGGCATCCGAATCTCACCCTGGCCGAAGCAGCGGCGCATCTGGACATGTCGGTCAGCGCCATTGAGCGTGCAGCGCGCCGGTTGCGCGATAGCGGCCGCCTCCGTTACGTCGGCCCGCAGAAAGGTGGGTACTGGGAGGCGATGGAATGAATCGCTCACGGCACGTACGCGGGAAATGCCGTCGTGCCTTCAATCTCTAGCGTGCGGTTAAGGAGCGTCGCGGTTGAAGCCGTCCCTGCGTGGATGGAGTGGGTTGTTGTTTCGGGGCCTGCCACGAGCGAGGCAGCCTGTTAGTTCGTGCAGGTGGCCCTGCATTTTCGGTCGCGCATATTCTGCACGACCAGTTGTCTTTGTCGTGCGGTGCGAGTAGGAGGAATATCGATGGAAGCTTCTCCGGTCAATGTCATTCAGTACTTCGATGGTTCTAAGCAGGGAATCATCCCCCTGTTTCAGCGGCCTTATTCGTGGGACCAATCCCATTGGAGTGCGCTCTGGAATGACTTGATGGCGCAATATCAGGAGGACGACCGAGCTTCCCACTTCATGGGGGCCATCGTGACCGTTCCTGTGAAATCGGTGCCGGTGGGCGTGGGCAAGCATCTTGTCATCGACGGGCAGCAGCGCCTGACCACATTGTCGCTGCTGCTGGCGGCGATTCGCGATCAGGCGGTGTTGGCCGGTGATGATGCGACCGCGGGCATCATCGGCGATTTTCTGGTTAACCGGCATTACAAGGCGCCGGATGACCTGAAGCTTTTGCCGACGCAGGTGGACCGTGCGGCCTATAACGCTTTGGTGCTGGGTAAGGAGTTGGAGGCTTACGAAGAGACGCGAATCATTCAGGCCTATCGATATTTTTCGAGGCAATTGGGTGGCGTTGACGACAACGATATGCCAATCCGTCCGGACACGACATTGCAGGCGATCCAGCAGTCGTTGCAAGTCGTGATGATCAGCCTCGGGGAAGCGGATGACCCCTACCTGATTTTCGAAAGCCTGAACCACAAAGGGAAGCCGTTGAGTCAGGCGGATTTAGTTCGAAACTACGTGCTGATGCGATTCCATCACTCCACGGCCGCCGGCGGCGAACAGGAAGTCGCATACGAAGAATTCTGGAGGCCGATGGAACGCGACCTGGGGGAAGCGATGCCGGAGTTCCTGCGGCATTACGGTATGCGCTTCGGCCGCAATGTGCGGAAAGGCGACATCTATACCGCCTCGAAGAACGAATTCGAGAAATTGAGGACGGTCGATGAGGTTCGGGAGCAACTGTCGGTCATGAAGCTGGCCGCGAATGGATACCGCCACTTCATCGACCCGGACAGCGATACGAATGCGGCGTCGGCCGAATTGCTGCGTGGCCTGCGCGAACTCGATTCGACGGTGTTCTACCCTCTCATGCTGAGGCTGTGGTTCCGCGTGCAGGAGGGGGGGCTGTTGTCTGGCGACTTCGTCCACGCGTTACAGACGCTTGAGTCTTTCTACGTCAGGCGTTTGGTCTGTGCGGTGCCGACGAACGCCTTGAACAAAATGATGCTGGAGCTGTGCGCCAACCTTCCGGATGATGCTCCACATCTCTGGTTGCGGGAGCGCCTGACCCAGGGTGGTGGCGGGCGGCGCTGGCCGTCCGATTCGGAATTCTTTGACGCGCTGGTCCGTGAGAAGCTGTACCCGCGTCGCGGCATCGTTCGCTATGTGCTGATCGGTCTTGAGGCATCGTATGAGCACAAGGAGCCGGTCGACCCGGCGACGGCTTCCATTGAGCACATCATGCCGCAGACACTTTCGGAGTCATGGACGGTGATGCTGGGTCAGGATGCGTCAGCGGTCTATGAGCGGTGGCTGCATACGCTGGGAAATCTGACGTTGACCGGCTACAACGCCGAGCTTTCAAACCTGCCTTTCGAAGACAAAAAGGCCAAGTTGGCGCATACGCACTTCGAATTGACCCGCGAGTTGCTTGGCGAAGAATGCTGGACAGAGGATGAAATCGTCGCCCGTGGACGGCGACTTGCGCAACGCGCGCTCAAGCGATGGCCGCGGGACGGTGTCTGAAGTCAGCGAACAACGCGGCAGTGCAGGGCGTGGTGGCGGTGTCGGAGGCGCAGCAGATCGAGAAGATCCGCAAGCATGCCGCCGATGTCGGCGTGCTGCGCGACAAGTTGCGGTACTGGGATTACACCGACGTGCTGACGACTCATGCGTCGCTGGAGCAGGTGAACGAGTCGATCAATGCTTTGAATCTGGTGCCGCAGGGGTTTGTGACTTCCAAGGGATGAGGGGTGCTGAAGCGCATGGAACGGTTGGCGCCACAGTGCTTGTAAGCCCTTGGGCTTGGGATTTAAGCGAGATGCTGTCGCGGCTTACGCCGCTCCCACAAACATCGGTGCCATAGTGCTCGTAAGTCCTTGGGCTTGGGATTTAAGCGAGAAGCTGTCGCGGCTTACGCCGCTCCCACAAACATCGGTGCCACAGTGCTTGTAAGCCCTTGGGCTTGGGATTTAAGCGAGATGCTGTCGCGGCTTACGCCGCTCCCACAAACATCGGTGCCACAGTGCTCGTAAGTCCTTCGGTTTGGGATTTAAGCGAGATGCTGTCGCGGCTTACGCCGCTCCCACAAACAATCGCGGGATGGCCGGCGCTAGCAGTTCCGGCGTAATATCCGCAAGACTTCCATCGGCTTACAGCAGGTCGTCATGACCCAACGTTTCGTGTTGATGATGTATTCGATTTGTGTGTTGGGCGTTGTCGCGACGACGGCTGACGCCCAGGATTCCGAATACCCCGAGGTGACTTATCCCGAGCTTCCGGCCACCGGCGCGTCGGCGCAGGCGTTCGTGCCGGCGGAGTGGGGGCTGGAGTATCTCAAGACCGGGGATTTGAACAAGGACAAGCGTGACGATCTGGTGTTCGTGCTGCGGATGCGACGGCAGGCCAATATCGTGAGCAACGAGGGCTTGGGTGTGCCGGAGTTCGACACCAATCCGCGGATTCTGGGCGTGGCGTTCGCGGACGGGGACGGGTATCGGTTGGCGTTGCAGGATCGCACGCTGATTCCGCGGCCGGATTCGCCGACGATGGACGATTATCTGCAGGACGAGGAGGCGCTGGCGGTGCGGCGCGGGGCGTTCGCGGTGACCTTGCTGTCGTGGTCCAGCGCCGGCAGTTGGTCCACCAGCACCAGCACCTTCACGTTCCGCTACGACGGCGCGTGTTTCCGCCTGATCGGTTACGACAACGATTACATGCATCGCGGCAGCGGGCAGACCCTGAAAACCAGCGTCAACTTTGCGACCGGAAAAGCCGAGTTCGAGCAGGGCTCGATCGAGGACGATGGCCCCGGCGAGCGGCGTGCGGTGAATGCGCGGGGGCTTCGCCAGCCCTGCTTGCAGGACATCGGCAACGGTTTCGAATTCGACCCGGGCGTGTCTTCGCCGTTCGAGGGGTGACGTGATGCATGCGGTATCCCGCAGTGATGCCACCCGCTTCCGCGACGCTCACTTGCTGGTCGTGACAGTCAAGGTATGACGGTCACGGCATGACGGTCACGGCATGACAGTCACGGCGCGGTATCCGTGCGGCGGCGGTGTCGAACGGCGCATGCGTCAGGGCACGCGCGCGCGGCGGTGGGTGACAGTCTCGATGCGGGCTCAGCGTCCGTAAGCCGCGCGGCGTTCGTGGACGCGGTTGCCGGTGACCGGCACGATGCGCTCGTGCAGCCATGCGGCGAATTCGGCCTCGGAAATGTGGCCTTCGGCCAGACCGATGTACATCGGATACAGCCCGACGTCGTTGGCTTCCAACTCGCCGCTGTTGAGGCGGATGAAGGTTTCGCAGGCCACCGCCGCGGCGCGTTTGTTGCCGTCGACGAAGGGGCGGCGATGCGCCAGCCCGTAGGCCAGACTTGCGGCCAGCACGGCCAGATCCGGCGGCGGGCGGCTGGCGTGCAAACGTTGCGGTTCTGCGAGCACGGCATCCAGCAGACCCCCGTCGCGGACGCCGTCGCTGCCGCCGTGTTCGGCCAGTTGCCGCGAGTGGATGGCCAGCGCCAGCCGCTTGTTGATCCAGATGATCATCGCGGTCTCCTTACTGCGCCAGCTTGTGCAGCAGGGTGCGGCGCTCGCGCATGACCTGCTCGGCCACTTCCATCTGATCGACCAGTTCGGGGTCGTAGGTGGTCAGGACGAGGCCGCCGGGCATTTCCAGGGCGAAGAGTTCGTCGCCTTTCTGCACGCGCAGACGCGCCAGCACTTCCTTCGGCAGGATGACCCCGGCCGAATTGCCGACAGTGGTAATTTTCAGTTTCATCGTATACTCACTTGTTGTTATAACAAGCGTTATAGTACGTCGGTGCGCGACATTGCAAGCGGTATCGCAGCCTGCCATGCGTCCCGGTAGGCGGCTAGCGTCCAGAAGGGCGGAAGCGAGGTGGGGCAGAGGCCATCGTGGGCCGGGCCGAACAGCAAGGCTGGCCGCATGGGGCGAGTCGCAGGATGCGGCGAGTCAAAAATGCGCAGTAAGCGCGCTTTCAGCGATTCGCCAGAAGCCACGGGCGTAATCCGGCGATACCATGCGTAGCTGCATCGCTTCGCTCGGGAACGATTCGGCATGAAACCGCATTCCACCGCTTGTGACCGCAATCAGCAGCCGATCCTTGAGGTCTTGCGCGAGCACTTTGCTGACCGGCGTCGCGTGCTCGAAATCGGCAGCGGCACCGGGCAGCATGCAGTGCATTTCGCCGCGGGCATGCCGTGGTTGTGTTGGCAATGCAGCGATCATGCGGATGCGTTGCCGGGTATCCGCGCATGGCTGGACGAGGCGCGATTGCCGAACACGCCCGCACCGTTCGCGTTGCGGGCGACGCAGCGGCCAGGGCCCGGTCTCATGCCTGATCTCGACGCATCTGTGCACACCGGCCGCGGCGGACAGGCGCGGCCCGCCTACGATGCGGTCTTCAGCGCGAACACCTTGCACATCATGGGGTGGCCGGAAGTGGAAGGGCTGTTCGCCGGTTTGGGCGCGCATCGCGGGCGCGCGCTGGCGACCGATCTGGTGCTCGCCGTCTATGGGCCCTTCAATGACCATGGCGAGTTCACCAGCGAGAGCAATCGCGAGTTCGACGGTTGGTTGAAGGCGCGCGATCCGGCATCGGGCATCCGCGATGCCGATGCGGTGGATACGCTGGCGCGCGGCATCGGGTTGCGCCTGGTCGCCGATGTGGCGATGCCCGCCAACAATCGCACGCTGATCTGGCGCAGCGTCTGATCGCACCGGTCTCATGGGGCGCGGTTCGCAATCGCCGCGTTATGGCGTTTGAGGGAATGGGCGGATCGCGCCCGTTGTCTTGAGCGGTGTCATGCGTCAACGGAAATGGGCGATCACCGGGGTATTGCTGTGCGCCACGGCTTTCGCGGTTTCGGTGGGACTGGGCAGAAAACCCGCGAATGCGCCCCCGCCCGCCCCCGCGGAAGCGCAGACCCTCGCATCGCCGGCGTGGCCTGCGCCGGTGTTCGTCGGCGGTAACCAGGATTGGAGCTTGCGTATCGATACGACGGCCACGGGCGCGCGGGTGTATTCGTTGCGCGTGCCGGAACTGCCCGATCCGCCGAAGGGCAGACTGGAGGATGTCGGCGATCCATCGCACCCTGGGCGTTATGTGCTCGAAGGCCCGGTGCGGTTGCCCCCGAAATTCGAGGACACCCTGGTCATCACCATCATTCCGTTGAAATCCACGCTTCCCTGTTTTGATTCCAACCTCAAGCGTTACGACCATGCGCTGATCGTGCGGATGACCACGACCGGGGTATGGACCGGTTGCGGCACGTTCAAACCGCATTGAAATCGCCGCGAGCAGGCCGTTTTCAACGGCCTGCCAAGCCCCCTTTGCGGAGCGGCGCGTTCACGACAGTCGCGCATGCGCGTTGAAAGCAGAGGGCGGATCGCGCCCTGACCGGTGGTGAAGAACATGCACATCCAAGGCATGCACATCCAGGGCATGCATAGTCAAAGCATGCATAGTCAAAGCATGCATATCCAGAGTCGGCGTTTTCGGGGTTCGCGTATCGCGTCCTCGCATGCATGGCGCGTGTTCGCGCTCTGGTTTGTTATAGCGTTCGCCGCCATCCCTGCAACGATGGCGTTCGCGCAAGAGCCCGCCGCGGGCGCGGTGTTCTCGGGCGGCGATAGCGATTGGGGGCTGCGCGTGGAAGTGGATGCTGCCGATGCCGGCAGCGCGACTTATTACACCTTCGTGCCGCAGTTGTTCGGCGTGCTCAAGGGCCGCTTGCAGCGCGACGACGATGACGATGTCCCAGGCCGCGTCCGCTATACGGCGCTGATGCGCATCGATGGCAGCAGGCCCAAGACGTATCTCATCGTGTTCACCCCGGCGACATCGGGAGAACCCTGTTTGGACAGCGACATGCGCGAGTACGATTACGCGGTGACCGCCAGCGTCGGCCCGTGGACCTGGAACGGCTGCGGCGATTTCAACGACCCATGATGCGTGGCGGGATGATGCCCGCGAGGCTGAGGTGATGCCCGAGGTAGGCTGAAGCCCGCTCGAAGCGCGTGACGCGGACCGCTCAGGCGAAGCGCAGGGTCTGGGCGATGCCGGAGCGGTGCGTTGCGTTCAAGGCCGCGGCTGCGGCCGCGAAGCGCGTTTCCAACCGCGTCCTGGTGTCGCCGTCGAGGCGTGCGTACTTTCGATTCGCGCTGGCGAGCCAGTGTCCGATGCCGATGTCGATCGCCTCGGCGTCGGCCGCCTTGGCGTCGATGCGCCATGCCAACAACAAATCCAACGCCTGCCATTTGCCGAGCAGGCGGGCCGCATCGGTCAAGTGCGCGCGCACGGCTGCGTTCGGGGCTTCGCGACGGGCGGCGTCGAGCGTTTCGGTGGTCAGCACGGCAGCGATGCCAGCCCCCCGGGCGATCGCTTCGCGTACGACGCGAGTGGACGGGTCGCGCAAAGCGCCCGTGAGCCTGATCGCGAGATCGTCTGCGCCACTGCGCGCGTAACCGCATAAAGCGATCGCGCGTACCTTCCCGCTGGGATGCGCCAGCCAGCCGCGCATGCGTTCGGCGTCTTGTGCTTCCGCGCATTCGGACAGGGCCGTCAGCGCAGTGCGCCGCCGTAGTCGCAGATCGGAACCGGCCGGGCAGTCGTCCGCTCCGTCTGCATCGAGCGCACGCCGCCACAGCGTGCGCGGGTCGCTCCCCTCCCGCGCGCGCAGCAGATAGGCCGCGACATTGCGCGGCGATCGCGCAGGATCGAACAAAGCCTGCCTGATGCGTTCGGGCAGATCCGTCGGCTGATACTCGGCATAGCGGCGCAGGGCCTGGGCCCGTACCGAGGCATGCGGATGGCGCAATCCCTGTGCGAGCAACGCGGCGTTCGGTGTCGAAGCCCCTTGCGTATCGTCGAGCGCCCAGCGCGCGATCACGGGGTCGGGGTCGCGGATGGCGTGCTCGCGGGCCGCCGAGACCCGTTCCGGAGAGTCGGCTTCGGTCATCAGTCGATAGGCGAACAAACGCGAAGATGCGCTGCCGCCGTGGCTGGCGTGACGACGCGCTTCGGCGAGATCGGCGCGCAGCAGCTGCGGCTGGACGATCTGCGGCCAGGTCCGGCGTCCGAAGCGTTCGCGCGCGCGCAATGCTGCGATTAGGTCGAGCAAGCCGAAGAGCGTGTCGGGATGCAGGGCGATCTGCGCCTGCAACAGACCTTGCGCCCGGGCTTCGACCTGGGGAACCCAATCGTCGCAGCGGATCAGGGCGAGGGCTGTCGCCAGGCGACCAGGATATGGCGCGAGCGCGGCCAGTGCGCTTTCGCGTACGAACCCTCTTGCGGTGCAGCCGGCGGCGAAGAAACAGGCCTCGATGTCCTCGCGCGGTTCCCCGGCGGTGATCAGCGGCAGCCGATTGAATGGATTGGGCGTCCAGAAGCCTGGCCGCATCGCCTGATCCAGCGCGAGGAAATGCCGGGCGTCGAGCAGCGCAAGCGACGAAGCCGCCTCGGCCGCAGACACCGGGGTTCTCAGCAACTTGCTCAGGACTGTGGCGAGCGTCTCGCGCCAGGGGACATCGTGCGGGCGCATGAGGGATGCGGGGGCCGATAGGAAGGAATAGGAAGCCTATCTGAACACGACCGGGTCGCGCACGACCGCATCGACGAGTCTGCATCTTCCGCTCCGTGCCGCCCCGATAGGCATGAACAATTCACGGGTGCGCAGAAACCGAACGCGGACTCGGGTGCGACGAGGGTCAACCTGGGAACAATCCGGGAAGCATTCGCCCGCACCCTCTTCCCGAAGCGCATGCCTTGGAGAACACTCCGCTGACGTGGCGACACACGCAGGATGCGGACTTCAGGAAAACATCCTCAATTCAATTTAATTCAAGGCCTGGTCATTTCACAGGAAGTGCGCTTCTCAACAAATAGCGAGACACGATTCCGGTCCCGGTCGACAGGGACGGGGAAGCCCTCCGGCCGGGATCGGGATTGTTTGGATGCGGAGCCAGGGAGTGGTGCGCGGGACAAGGATGTTCTCCGTTTCCGGTTGTTCGACACACGCCTGAGCCGTTGCCCAACCGCATCGGCTACCGGGACGCACCGAGCCTGCACGCCTTTCCCACGGCGGAATCGATGCGCGCCCGATTCACAACTTCACAACCCGATCCGCAACCGATTTGTATCCGGCGGAGCGGTCTTCTGCGCGTTCCGCAGGGCCGCCCCTGGCGTTTCGCCGTGGACGGCGACGGCTAATGGGTTTCCGAAGACCGGCAGGCGTGAACTCCCGTAAGCAAGCCAACAGGAAGAGGATGCTATGAACACGAAACGTAATTCGTTGCTGAAATATTGGTCCGACCGGATCGTTGTGTTGCTGACGGCGGTGTTCGCCGTTTGCACGGTCGTAACACCCGTCGCTGCGCAGGAACGATCTGTTTCTGCGACAGAAGTGTCCGCATGCACTGCCAGTGTGACGATTACCACATTGCAACAGATGAATCTGAGTATCCGCGTCAACTTCAACTGGACCACTGTCGGATCCAGTGGCGCGAACGCGTTGGTGGAGATGCTGCATCACCCGTCTGGGACGTTGGTGTACACCAGCGGCTTTTTTCCAGTGTCGCCGATGCCCAACGGCAGCATGCAGCACATGATCGTGCCTCCCGGTGGTCTGCCTTATCCGGCTGCGATGTATCGCGTGCGGGTGCGGCTGTTCACCAAATGTGGCGCCAACAGCCAATTTGAGCGTTTCATTGCTTACACCGGCACGCCGGTGCTGGAACCGATCGTGCAATGCAATACCGCCACGGCCGCCAGCGGCGCGCCGTGGGGCCTGCAGTGCATGAGCTTCGTTCCGAACGGGCACGGCGGCTACACGCTGAATTACCAAGCCATCACAGATGCCGACCCGCAAGGCAAGGGGTTGCAGCATCCGTTCTTGGGCGTCGGTTGCACGACGCAGCGCAACGGCACGCTGATCGAACGCTACGAAGTCGAGCATCCGCTCGGTTCGCAGCAAGGCAACGCGGTGGAGTTCGGCGCAACCAACGGCGTCTTCTGGCAGACCGGCTTCACCGCGCCGGGAGTCAGCCTCAATCTGCCGACGACCGTGCCAGCCGGTCCCGCGACTTACAACCGCCAATGTTTCCATTGGGCGGGCTTTAACGACGCGAGCACTTCGGTGACGGTCACGCTGCCGTAACGATCGTCCGGCGGGAAAACAACGCATCAAAGCAACACGCGTCCCGGCGGATCGCCCCATTCGCTTGGAGGCTGTGCGCAGCGGCCGTCGAAACGGCGGCCGCTGCGGTTTGATCTCCGGCCGGCGGATCTGAGCCCGCTTCGCGTTCTTCGGTTTCACGTTGGCGAATGCGGAACGTTTCTCTTTGCAGGCAATGTCGCCTGTCGGAGGAACCTCAAGATGAGAATTCGGCCGTATGCCATGCTTTGCGCCGTTGCACTGTTGTGGGCTCAGATACCGCCCGCGTTCGCGGAGCGTCCTGTCGAGATTCCGAATGTCGAAAGCAGACGCGCTGTCCCCGCCAAGGGCAAGAAAGCCTTCGATCCGTTGCCCGGTTCAGCGCTCAGCGCCGGCAACAACGGGCGGGGCATGACCTGGCAGATGCTGATCGTCGACAAGGCTGCGCAGGGGGCGAGCTATACGCTGAATTGGCCCGGGATTTCGTCCGCGCCGCAGCGGTTGCAGCGCGCGGCGAACACCGAGAATAACCCGAAGGCGATCGCGTTCAAGGGCAAGCTCGTCCAAAGCAAGAAAAACGGCAAATCCTATGATGTGACCATCAAAATCGCGCCGGCGCCGACGGACGAGCCATGTCTGCGCGCGGGCGATTCGCATGCGTACCCGTACGCGGTGATGGTGCAATCGGACTATTTCGATAACGGGCTGAAGATGTTGTACGGATGCGGCGTGATGGATTGAGCGCGCCGTCCGCGCCACGGTGGCGATGTGAGTCGCGCTGGCGATGCGCCCCGTGCGGGGGTGTCGCTGCGCCAAGTGCGTGCCTACCGGCGCTGCTGCGTGTGCGTGGCGGTCGCCCGAGGCGGCGCAAAAAACAGGCCCCGGGTTGCGGGGCCTGTGATCATGCTTCGCGGTGAGAATGCGCGGTGCGCATTCGTAGCCGGTGACGCTTACCAGAACTTGTATTGGACCAGCAGGGTGTAGGCGCGTCCGCGCGGGTCGGCAATGCGCGGCTCCCAGGCGGCGCCCGCGGCGAAGTCGTTCATATGCGCGGTGAACGGCGGATCGGTATCGAGCAGGTTCTTGATGCCGAAGGCGATCTTGAGATCCTTGATCCCGGTCCAGGTCACGCTGTAGTTGTAGATCGTGTAGCCGTCGACACGCGGTTTCCAGCCGGCGGGGATGAAGCTGCCGTTGGCTACGCTGATCGGTGGTTCGTCGAGGTAACCGTCACGGTGGATCTGGGTGAGGTTATGCGCCCAATCGCCGCGGGTGTAGCTGACATTCAGCGTGTGCTTCCACGAGATCGGCAGATTGAAATAGCGCACGTAACGGTCGACCAGATTACGCGAATAGGGCAGAGCCTCCAGCGCCTTGGTGTGGAACTGATGGATATAGCTGCCGTTGAGATTCACGTTCCAGCGGCCGCCAGCCAGTTCGCCGTTGAGATTGGCGTCCAGCTCCATGCCGCGCATCAGGCTGCCGCCCGAGTTGATGAAGCGGCGGTCGATCGCCACCACTTCCCCGGTTGAGTCGCGGATCCAGTTGTCGCGGAACAGATCGTAGAACTGGATCAATACATCGCGCGGCGCCGAACGGATGGTGTTTTCGCGTTCGATTTCCCACCAGTCCAGCGCGATGTTGAACTGGTTCATCGGCGAATAGACCAAGCCGAAGCTCTTCTGGGTCGATTCTTCCGGCGAAAGATCGGTCTTGCCGCCGAAGATCTCGACTGGGCGAATGACTTCGCAGCCGGGGACGGTCGGTCTGGCGATGCCATCGGGGCAGGTCGCCGGGTCGGCCAGGTCCAGGCCGGTGTACTGCACTTCGCTGACGCCGTTGAACAGCTGATTGAAACTGGGCACTTTGAAGCCGGTGCTATACGCGCCGCGGAACAACAGCGAATCGAACGGCCGGTACTTGAACGACACCTTCGGATTGGTGGTGCCGCCGAAGCCGCTGTAATGGTCGTAGCGGCCGGCCAGGTTGATGTCGAAATTGCTGGCGATGGGGAGTTGGAACTCCACGTAGGCCGCTTTGATATCGCGGCTGACATTGTTCAGCGCATTGGCGTCGTCGAACGGTGCGTTGAACACCGCGCGACGGTTGGCGCGTTGGTCGCCGTTGAACAGGAATTCCTCGCGGCGCAGGTCGACGCCGGTCGCCATCGCGATCGGACCGCCGGGCAGATTGAAGAAGCCGAGATCGCCGGAGATGGAAGCGTCCAGCGTCGTCACCACCGACTCGCCGCCGTAGAGCTTCACGCCGCGGGCCGACGCGGCCTGCAACGCGGCCATGGCTTCAGGCGTCTGGCTTTGGCCCGGTGCGAGGAAGGGATTGAGCAGGCCGCTACCCAGGATCTGCCGCAGCGAATCGGTGTAATGGAAACCGCTGCCGAGCGTGGATTCGGACTTGCTGCTGGCGCGGCTGAGGCCGGCGTCGTAGCTCCAGTCCGCGAACGGCCCGAGATCGAACGAACCGCCGATGCCGGCGACGAGGCGGTAGGAC
>SSEV01000243.1 GCA_008015095.1 Lysobacteraceae bacterium
TGAACGCGGCGGTGTCCTCGTCCAGGCCGATGCCGATCGCGAAGGGGTTGAAGGCCAGCGCGCTGGTCAGGCGGCCCAGCCGGTCGCGCTGACGGAAGTGCTGGTCGATGATGAAACGGTTGGTCAGGCCGAGGCCGGGCGCCAGACGCACGTTGCCGGCGATCTGGGTCGGGCCTTCCTCGCCGAAGGCGATCATGTGTTCGCTGAGAAAGGCCGCGCCAGCGCTGGTGCCGGCGACATGGGCGCCGCGCGCGTTGCCGGTGCGGATCGCCTTGGCCACCGCGGTGCCGCCGATGAAAGTGGCCAGCCGTAACTGATTGCCGCCGGTGAAGAACACGCCGGTGGCGCGTTCGATGCGCTGTACGCGGCCGGACTCGTCGGCGTCGCGGCGCGTGTCGAAGTCCATCACCTCGACATCGCCCACGCCCAGGTCGCGGAAAATCTCGAGATAACGCGGTCCGGTGTCGGCCAACTTGCTGGCGGTGGGGATCACCACGATATCGGCGCGCGAACCGCCGCACAGCTCGACGAAGCGCGCGAGGATCGCGCGGTCGTTCTCTTTCTCTTCCGCACCGCCGATCGGAATGATCCAGCCGCGTTCTTCTCCATCGGGAATTTTACTGGGGCACATCGGGCATCCTGGTCATTCGTGGCGGGCGTTCGTGAGCGTTGTGGGTGGCGGCGGGCGACGGCGGCGAGCGATCGCAGCGAGCGATTGCGCCGATGATGACGGCGATGATCGCGGCGACGCATTGCAAAAAAATCATTGCGGCGAGTGGTCGTGGTGGTTGGTCGGATTCCGTCGGCGTGGGCAGCGATCAGTCGCGGTCGTCCATGGCCCCGCCGTCAGCGGACTCGAACGCGCTGCGACGCCGCACCGCGCCCGCACGCAGATGCCATTCGCCGAGCGCCATCACGTCGGTGAGATGGCCGGCGTCGTCGAGCAACGCCAGATCCGCATCGGCGCCTACCCTGAGTTCGCCCTTGCCCGACAGGCGCAGCAGCCGCGCCACGTTGCGGGTGAACGCCGGCAGGATCTGTTCGAGCGGATGGCCGCGGGCCAGCAGTTCGCGGATGGTCTGCAGTAACGCGGCCGAACTGCCGACCTCCATCCGGCACAGATGGCCGTGCGCGTCGAAAGTCGGCAGACAGCCGCCCGCGTCGGAACTGATGGTCAGGCGTTCGCACGGCGCGTCGGATGCGCGATAACGTTCCCACGCATCGGCCGCGCTCCACGCGTCTTCGCCGTCTTCGACCGGGAATGCGGTGACGTCGATGCGGCAGCCGCGACGCGCCAGATCCAGCGCTTCCTCGAACAGGGCTTTGCGTCGGTTGACATGCGTGGGATGGAAGACGCGCGCCGGCAGTTCGCTTTCGTCCAGCGCGCGCCGCACCAGCGCGAGCCCGCGCGGTCCGTCGCCCAGATGCAGATGCAGCACGCCGGCCTTGAGGCTCATCATGCCGGCGACGTGCGCCTCCGAGGCGATCCTCAGCAGTTCGTCGTAGGTCGGCTGGCTGGAACGGTGATCGCTGATCGCCAATTCGCCGACGCCGATGACCGGATCGAGATACACGATATCGCCGCGCACGCTGCCGGTGAGCGTGGCCGGCGGCAGGTGGTAACCGCCGCACCAGGCATACGCACTCAGCCCTTGTTCGCGCAGCGCATAGACCGAGGCCAACAGCTCGCCGGGGGAGCGCGCCAGATCGTCGGTCCCCAGCAGACCCACCACCGTGGTCACGCCCGCCGTCGTAAAACGCGACAAGGGCACCGGCGGCACGCGCGTCGCGAAACCGCCTTCGCCGCCGCCGCCGGTCACATGCGCGTGCGCATCGATCAGGCCGGGGATTGCGCGCAGACCGGCGCCATCGACGATCTTCAGGCCAGGGAGGGAAGGCGCCGGTTCGGCGGCGTCGCCGAGCCAGAGAATCCGGCCCCCGCCGATCAGGATTTGACGCGGCCCCAGGGCGTCGGGGGCGAACACCGAGACGTTGCGGATCAGGGTGAGAGGCGATGGGGCGGTCGCAGGCATCCGGCCATTGTAGCCGCTGCCCCCGTTCAGGCGGGACGAGCAGGACCGCGGGCACATCGCCGTCGCGATGGACGCCAAGCGACGGATGCGCGGCAGACAGGTGCGGGTGCGCACGGGCTCGGGCATGATCGCGTTCCGCCTGGACCTTCGAGCCCATACCGATGATGGCAGCCGATACCGCAGCGAATGCCCCGCCTCCGCTGATCGCCAACGACGCCGTCGTGTTGGGCATACTCGCGGTGATTCTGGGGCTGGTGTTCTGGACATCGTCGCGCGAGAGCGGCGTCTGGAAGCGCTTTTATGCGATCGTGCCGGCATTGCTGTTGTGCTATTTCCTGCCGGCGTTGTTGAATTCCACCGGCATCGTCAGCGGCGGCGCATCCGGTCTGTATCCGATGGCGCGCGATTATCTGTTGCCGACAGCGCTGGTGCTGTTGTGCGTGGCGCTTGATTTCGGCGCGATCCTGCGGCTGGGGCCGAAAGCGCTGATCATGTTTCTGGTGGGCACGCTGGGCGTGATGCTCGGCGCGGTGCTCTCGTATCTGAGCATGCGCGCGATTCATCCCGAGACCGTGGCGGGGGAGACCTGGCGCGGCATGACCACAGTGACCGGATCCTGGATCGGCGGCGGGGCCAATCAGGCGGCGATGAAGGAAGTGTTCGAAGTCGATGCGACGATGTTCGGCCAATTCGTCGCGGTCGATGTCCTGGTCGCCAGCCTGTGGATGGCGGTGTTGCTGTTTCTGGCTGCGCGCGCCGAGGCGTTCGACCGCTGGACCCGCGCCGACACGCGCGCGATCGAAGACCTCAAGCACCGCATCGAAGCCTATCAGGCCGAACACAACCGCATCCCCAGCCTGACCGATCTGATGCTGATCCTCGCCATCGGCCTGGGCGCCACCGGGCTGGCGCATGCGATCACCGATCCGCTGGTCGCCTGGATCAAGACCCTGCCTGCGGAGTGGCGCTTGCAGGACTACAGCCTCACCGCGCGGTTCTTCTGGATCACGGTATTGGCCACCACGTTCGGCCTGTTGTTGAGTTTCACCCGCGCGCGCAAGTTGGAAGGCGCGGGCGCATCGAAGGTCGGTTCGTTGATGTTGTATATCCTGGTCGCCACCATCGGCATGCAGATGGACCTGTCGGCGTTGCTCGACAAGCCCTGGCTGTTCGTACTCGGCCTGATCTGGATCTTGATCCACGGCCTGCTGATGCTGGGCACGGCCAAATTGATCCGCGCGCCGCTGTTCTTCATGGCGGTGGGTTCGCAGGCAAACATCGGCGGTGCTGCGTCCGCACCGGTGGTGGCCAGTGCTTTCCATCCGGCGCTGGCGCCTGTCGGCGTGCTGTTGGCGGTGCTGGGTTATGCGTTGGGCACGTATTGCGCTTACATGACCGGGTTGGTGCTGCAGCGGATGGCGGCCGGTTGAGGCTGGCAGATGACCCTGGGTTGACGCAGGCGCCCCGAGTTCGCGCGCGACTTTCCGCAAGCCGTCATCATCAGTAGTACACCTCGATTTCGTTGACCCTGATCTGCCCCGGCTCCTGGAGTGGGCCGCTGCGACCGAGGATGCGCACGCGCCAGGTTGAAACCCGCTGGAAATTGTGGGGGATCACCGGAGCGGTATTGTTACTGGCGGTCGCCACGGTCTGCCATCCACCGGTCTGAGGGGTGCCGATCCAGACCTGTACGTCGTAATTCCGCACCGGGTAGCTGCTGGGCGTGACCACGACGATGCGCGAAACATCCAGCGGTGCCGCCCATTCAAGCTGCACCGATTGCGGCAGCGCTGCGCCCAGATCATTGGTCCAGCCGTAGTAGCCGCCGAGGGCGGTGCTGGCGTTGCCATCGTTGACCCGCCAGGGGGAGAAACAATTCGGAGAGGTTTGCGGTGGTCCGACGCAATACGTACTTGATGCGCTGGCGCTCGCGCTCAGTGCCATGTTGACATCACCGCTGGTGATGCCGGCCAGCGTCCTGCCGCGCTGCCAGATCTGTAGATAAGCCTCTGCGGAATGTTTCTCCAGTTTGTCCATGTGGCTCTGCGGCACGCCGACGCGTTTGAGCTCGGCGATGAATTCGGGAAACATCCCCGCGTGGCCGAAGCCTTTGCGGTGGATGTCCCTGAAACCGTTGGATGCTTTCAGTTGTACGTAGTCCTCTTCGCAACCGATCGGAAGCTCGATGGGAGGGGCGACCAGGTCGGTGGGGAGAGCGGTGAATACGCCCTTGCTGTGCTGCATGAAGCCGTTGAGGTCGGCGCCGAAGCCGACGTTCAGATTCTTGTCGATGGCGTACTGCAGCGACTGCGCGAAAGAGCGTGCGCTGCCCTTGCAACTGTTGGATACGGTAGGGCCGGCCAGCGGCGGGCGGATATAGGCGGTGGCGGGCTCCGGCCCGGTGCGCAGCCCGATCATGCCGCCGGTTCCGGTGATCATCTGGATCTCGCTGGCGAGCAAATATTTCTCGTTCTTGTGATCGCCGCTGTCGATCGTGTCCCACATGTGGGTGTGCGAGTAGGTCAGCGGATAATTGCCGCGGGCGACCGCGATCTGATGCGCCTCGCGCAATGCTTTGCGCGAGAGGTGTGCGACATCCAGGATCATGCCTCGGTCGATCATGGCGTTGATCAGCGCGGCGCCATCGGGGGTCAGGCCCATTTCGTTGATGTATTCGATGCCGTCGCACTTCGATCTCACGATGAACGGCATGTCCAGTCGCGGCAGGACTTCCGGTTGGATCTGCCCGCTGGCGTTGCGGCAAACGATGTCGTTGATCTCGGTATTGATGGCATTTCCGCTGAGGAATTCGACCACGGAACCGGCGGTCCGGATCTGGTTCATCGGTGCCGCGCCGGCGAACCGGTTGTTGGCGTGATGGACCAGTTGCAGCGACCGGATTCCCAGCGCGTGCAACTCGTCGAGCTGCTGGATGTAGTTGCCGGTGGGAAACAGTTTGCTCACTTCGGTAGTCATCACCAGCGCGAGTTTGCCCTGCGAGATCAGAGCGCGGGCCTGCGAAGGGGTCTCGGCGATACCGACCCACGAACTGTTGCGTGCGACGTAGGCGCGAAGGAAGTTCGCCTGGCGGCGGATCGAGTCCATTTCGTTGCAGTTATAGCGCCGCCGCAGCGGCGGAGTGGTCTTGCACAGAAACTCGGACTCGTCCAGCGAGACCGCCATGATCTTCAGGCCGTTTCTCGCCGAATGCTGCAGATGCCCGGTCCACATCTGCTGATGGGCGATAGCGTCCCATTTCGGCCATTGTGCGAAATGCTCCCTCGGGCAGGTGCCGGGAATCTTGATGCCCAGAAAGTACTTGCAGTGCCGGTTGTCGTAACCCCGTCGTCTGCCCAGATGCCAACCGGTGTCGCCATCCCATAGGCCGCCGCCGACCATTTCCGACAAGATCGGGAAAATCGTCGCGCCATGGCTGCCCTCGCCTGGCCAGTAGCCGAAATTGCCGTCACAGCGTGCCAGTGCGGAATTCATCGGACCTTCGCTGGCGCCCCAGAACCAACTGCCGCCGAAGGCATGTTCGCCCATCAGATGGGAGTGCAAATCGACATAGCCCTCGACGGCGGCATGCGCCTGTGTGCCGAGCGCTGCGGACATCGCGAGACCGAGTTTGGCCAGACAACGGTGGGTGCGCTTCATATCGATTCCTTATGCGTCGGCGTCAAGGTGGCCGGACGGGTGGCTTGCCGCAGTTTTCGAAGAATTCGGAATGGGCGGATGGTGAGATCGGGCCGACGGGCCGCTTGAGGTCATGTGGTCAATTGGCCATGACCGGCTCGCCCAAACCCGGTAGTGGCTCCGCGATCGTTTCGGTGTCGGTGTGGATCAGGCGTTCGGCGGAGTTATTCGACAGATCAAGCCGATGGACCATCCTGCCGTTGGCGTCGCCGACGTAGAGAAGGTTGTTCGCCTGATCAAGCGCCAGACCGTGAATCGGCCCGGGTTCGGCGAACTCGAACAGGGCCACGCTGCTTTCCTGCCCGGTGGCGATGTCGTAATGCATCAGATAGACGGTATTGCCGATCGCGCTGTAGTAGATGGCCTCGCTATCCGTGGAGATGTCGATCGCATAGGGCTCCTCGAACGAAGTCGCCAGTGTCCTGACCTTACCGCTGGCGAGGTGCAGCTTCTGCACCGTTTCAGCGCCCGAACTGGTCCACAGCAGATCCTGGGCGCCGATGTCGAAGGCGACGCCGTAGGGGGTCTCAATGCCTTCGACAAGCGTCTCGATGCCTTTGCCGCTCAGAGCGCTGCGACGGATCATGCCCAGTGTGGCGTCGGCCCAATACAGTTTCGCTTCGGCAGGCGGATCCTCCCGCGAGCTGTCGAAGAACATGCCGGCCTGTTCGATCAACACCAGTTTGCTGGATTCGACCCGCGACACGCCGCTCTGCGCATGCAAGATCAGTGCGCCGGCGACCAGTAACGGAACCGCACCGAGAAATCCGAGTTTCATAGCGTTCCCTCATTGCGCGCTGACCGCGCGTTGGATGGTGTGTGACAGGACTGCGTGGCGATCTTGTCGTGCTTGTCGTGCAGGCGCGGGCCGCGCTAGCCGGCAGGTTGTTAAAAACGTGCGTCCTGTGCGTTTTTGACACGTTGTATCCTTGCGGCGCGTCGTTTCGCGGCCAGCATGGCTGTCCGCACCCGCTCCTGCCGGCGCGGTCAAGGCATGAGTCCGGTCCATGTCCATGCCAGAACTCGCTCGCGACGAATCCATCGCTTGCGTGTCCATCGCTTATGCGCGTGCTTCGTCGGTGCAGCGATCCATGGCTGCGCTGGCAGGCCGTTTTTTCAACAGCCTGCAAGGCCTTTGCCGCATGGCATGCGCGAATAAAATGCGAAACAAGCGGTGGGCGTCTCTCGCCGGATCCCGCATTCGGCGGAAGGCGAATGCAACCTTCCTCTTTCGCTTTCCGACGAGGCGGAAAGCGCCGTCGCTTGCGATTATTGTTAGCAGCGTTGCGCGGGCGACGCTTGAATCAGATTACTATTGATTCGGCCAGCAGACGTTTGAACATCCTGCTCAAACGTCTGCGGCTTCGATCTCGGCGCATGTCCGCGATCGGAGCCCGCGACCCGGCGCTTTGCGCCGGTCGCGAACGGGCCATCCCTGGCCCGTATATTGATCCGACGATGCAAACTTCACATCGCCGGATCAATAACGTGTCGTTGGCGGCGGCGGTGAGCCGCGGCGCTTGATGCGCGCGACAACTGGATTGGCGACGGCAGGAGAAACGGATGGCAATAGGAAAAACAGGCGGTGAAATCGTTTTGGATTCGCCATGAAGGCGCATGCATGGATTCGGCTCCGTCACAGTCGCCGATCATGCCGGGCGGCGTTGCGCCGCCCGGGCGATGTCCGCGCTCAGCTCAGGGTGTCTTTTCGCCGATATGCCGGTCGAAGAACGCCAGCATTTCGGTGTAGAGCTTCAGTTTGTTTTCGTCCTTGTAGAAGCCGTGCATTTCGCCGGCCTGGATGATCATGCCTTCCGGCGTGTTGCCGGCCGCGACCAGGGCCTTGTGCATGGCTTCGGTATTTTCCGGCGGGCAGCGCGGATCGCGCGCGCCGGCGGCCAGATACACCGGAATCTTGATCTTGTCCGCATGGTGCACCGGCGACATAGCGTCGCGTTCGGCCTTGGTCTTGCCCAGTGCGCGCAGCAAGTAGCGGCGACCGCCGTCGCTCTCGCTGGTGTCGCTGAGGGTCATCTGGATTTCCGCATCGTAGGCGCCGACATAGCCGAAGGCGCAGCGGAACAGGTTCTGCTCGCGCGCCGGCGCCATCATCGAGGCATAGCCGCCGAAGCTGCCGCCGTAGATGCAAATGCGGTCCTTGTCGGCGTAACCCTGCTCGATCGTCCAACGCGTCGCGTCGATGACGTCGTTCATGATGCCGCTTGCCCACTGCCCGTAGCCGAGATCCTCGAAACCTTTGCCGAAACCGCCGGAACCGCGATAGTTGATCTGCAGCACGGCATAACCGCGACTGGCCAGCAATTGCGTTTCCCAGTTGAAGCCCCAGCTGTCGCGCGGTCCGATCGGGCCGCCGTGCACGTTGACGATCATCGGCAAATGCTTATCGCCGCCGCCTTTGGGCAGGGTGAGATAACCGTGGATCTTCAGGCCGTCGCGGGTGGTCAGCGCGATCGGTTTCATCGGCGACATCCGCTTCGGATCGATCCACTGCCGGCCCTGCATCAGGAAGCGTGCTTTGCCGGTTTCGCGATCGTAGAGATACAACTCGCCCGGATTGGTGTCGCTGTAGGTCTGGACCACGATCTGGTGGCCATCGCGGGTCGCGCTTGAGAAATTGACGAAGCGGTCGGGGAAGGCCGCGGCCAGCGAGCCGTAGATCTGCGCATCCGGATGATTCTCGTCGATCATGGTGATCCGCGGCTTGCCCGCTTCGGTGACGGTGGCGATGGCCACGTCTTTGCCGTCGACCGAGAAGATCACATCGGAGATCTCCGAGACCGCGTCCTGAAACAGCGGCGTGAAGGCGCCGGATTGCGGGTCGAGCGTGCCGAACGCGGCGGGCGCCTTGCCGTCGCTCTGCGTGGCGTAGATGCGCCCGTCGCGCGAGCTGCCGAAGACGTTCAGCGATTTGCCGCTGCTTTTCTGGCTGTTGACCAGGGTCCACTCGCCGTTGGCTTCGCGGCGATAGAGCTCGCTCGATTCCTCGAACTCGCCCGCGTCGTTCTTGTAGTCGCTGCACAGCGCGAACGCCGGATTGCGCGCCGCATCCAGGGCGATGCCGCAATTCCCGCGCGGCGCCCGGGCCAGGCTATTCCAACGCCCGGTCGCGGTGTCGAGTTCCACCACCTCGGCGTTGGCGCCTTCCGACGAGCGCGGATAGAGCATCGTCATCAGCACTTTGCCGTCGTCGTTCTGCGGATTGTCGAGCAGACTGAAACGCGCGCCCGCCGGCAGCGTGCGCCCGCTTTTCTTGCTCATGTCCAGCATGCGCGGGGCGGAACCGTCGGCATTGACCGAATACCATTCGCCGGTCTGGAACGGCTGCGCGAAACGGCCGAATTTGCGGATCGAATTGAACATCAGGCGCTGCGGGCTGACCCAATGGAAAGCGCCGACGCTCTTCTCGTTCGGCAACTGGTTGACCTTGATCACGCTCAGATCGCGGGTGCGCAGCACCGCAAGCACGTCCTGTTCGCCGCGGTCGACGGTCATCGCCAGATATTCGCCGGTAGGCGAGATCTTCACGCCGCTATAGGTCGATCTGCGGGTGAAATCCTCGACCGGGATGTCGCGGCCGGTGGTCGGCGCATCGGCTGCGGCGGCGGTGGCCGTGACCAGCCATAGGCAGGCGGCGATGAGGGGCTGTCGCATAGCGTCTCCAGGTATTGGTTAGGCCTGGTATTGATAGGCCGGGTATTGATAGGCCCGATCGGATAGGCCTAGTGGAGATTCTAAAGCAACACCGAACAAATCCCCTCGAACGTGCTCAGCAGTCGCGCCGCCGCGGCGGATTCCGGCGCGCCTCGACGGATCAATCGCTTGCGCGACGGATGTGCGGCCCGCGTAAAGCCGTAAAGCATCGGGACGCAGGCTACGATCGCCGACATGCGCCGCAATCGAAGCCGCAGAAGTCTGCGCAAGAGGTGCAAACTTCTGCGGACCGAACCACTCTTCAGAGGCTCCCCCGGCCTCAGGGGTAGACCTCGAATTCGTTGATCCGGACGTAACCCGGCTGTACATCCGGGCCTTGTCGGCCAAGGATGCGTATGCGCTGGGTCGTGACCGAGCCGAAGGCATGGTTGCGTTGCAGCGCGGTGTTGCCGGCGACGCTGGCGACCGTGACCCATGCGCTGCCGTTCCAGATCTGCACGTCGTAGTCGCGGATCGGATAACCGCTCGTGGTGTACACCGTCACCCGCGATGCGGTCACCGGCGCGCTCCAATTCAGCTCGACCCACTGCGGCATCCCCACGCCCCAGTTGTTGGTCCAACTGGATTGTCCGCCGAGCGCGGTGCTGGGATTGCCGTCGTTGACCCGCACCGCGGCGTAGCAGTGTTCGGGCGCTCCGGAGCAATACGTGCTCGACGCGGTGGCCGTCGCGCTCAGCGCCAGATTGCCGCCGCCGCCGCCGGACAGGGCCAGACTGCGTTCCCAGATCTGCAGATAGATTTCGGCCGAATGCTTTTCCAGTTTGTCCATGTACGACTGCGGCACGCCCACGCGTTTGAGGTCGGTGATCAGGTCCGGGAAGAATCCGGCATGGCCGAAGCCCTTGCGGTGGAAATCCCTGTAGCTGTTGCTCGCAGTCAACTGCGCGTAGTCGTACGGACAGGAAGAGAAGCTCACGCCTTTCATCTGCTTCACGAAACCGTTGAGGTCCGCGCCGAAGCCGACGTTGAGGTTCTTGTCCAAGGCATACAGCAGCGATTGCGCGAACGAGCGCGTGCTGCCCGGGCAACTGTTGGCGACCAGAGGCTGCGCCAGCGGCGGGCGGATGTAGGCATGGGTCGACTCCGGCCCGGTGCGCAGGCCGATCATGCCGCCGGTGTCGGTGATCATGTGGATCTCGTCATCGCGCAGGTACTTCTCGTTCTTGTCGTGGTCGTCGACCGTGTTCCACATATGGGTGTGCGAATAAGTCAGCGGATAATTGCCGCGCGCCACCGCGATCTGGTACATCTCGCGGAAAGCCTTGCGCGAGAGGTGCGAGACGTCGAGGATCATGCCGCGGTCGATCATCGCGTTGATCAGATTCCTGCCGTCCTGGGTCAGGCCTTCCTGATTGACATACTCCCAACCGTCGCATTTGGGCCGGTTGATGAAGGGCAGCAACTGGTGCGGGACCGATTCGACGGAAATCTGCCCGGCGGCGTTGCGGCACACGGTGTCGTTGATGTGGGTGTTGATTCCGCCGCCGCTGAGGAACTCGACCAGCGAACCCGCGGTGCGCAACTGGTTCATCGGCGCGGTTCCGGCGAAGCGATTGTCGGCGTGATGGACCAATTGCAGCGAACGGATGCCGAGCGCGTGCAGTTCGTTGAGTTGTTGAATGTAATCGCCGCTCGGAAACAGCTTGGTCAGTTCGGCGGTCATCACCAGGGCGAGCTTGCCCTGGGCGATCAGCGCCCGGGCCTGCGCCGGGGTTTCGGCGATGCCGACCCAGCTGCTGTTGCGCGTGGCGAAGCCGCGCAGGAAACCCGCCTGGCGGCGGATCGACTCCATCTCGTCGCAGTTGTAGCGCCGCCGCAACGGCGGCGTGGTCTTGCACAGGAATTCCGATTCGTCCAACGATACCGCCATGATCCGCAGCCCGTTGTTGTACGACTGTTGCAGATGGCCGTACCACATCTGCTGATGCGCGATCGCATCCCACTTCGGCCAATCCTCGAAATGCTCTCTCGGGCAGGTGCCCGGGATCGGAATGCCGAAGAAATAGCGGCAGCGCCGGTTGTCGTAGCCGCGGCGGCGGCCCAGGTGCCAGCCTGTATCCGGGCCGAGGAACTCGGAGACGATCGGATAGATCGTCGCGCCGTGGCTGCCCTGACCGGGCAGATAACCGAAATTGCCGTCGCAGCGCGCCAGCGCGGAGTTGATCGGGCCTTCGGTCCTGCCCCAGAACCAACTGCCGCCGAAGGCATGCTCGCCCATCAGGTGCGAATGCAAGTCGACATAGCCTTCGACCGCAGCGTGGGCCTGCGCGCCGAGCGCAGCGGTGACCGCGATGCTCAGTGTCGCGAGCAAGCGATGAATGCCTTTCATGCGGATGGCTTTCATATGGGTGCCTTTCATATGGATGTCCTCATGCCTCGGCGTCATGCCTCAGCGTAAGCGTGGGCCGGGACGGACGATGGGTCGTCGTCATCCGGAAAATTCGGTGATGGAATCGATGGCCGCGATGGCGGGCGGCGCCGCGGCCCGGCTATTTCACGAGCGCGGTCGCGCCGGTGTCCGTTTGCAATGACGCCGCTTCGATCGATGCCGGCTCCGGCGGCGTTGGTTCGAGCGGCGTTGGTTCGATGGGCCCAGGGGCGGCGCTCATCTCGGTATCGGTATGGATCAGGTGTTCCGCGATGAAGTTCGACAGATCGAGCTTGCGCACCATCCTGCCGTTGACGTCGCCGATATAGAGAATGCCGTTAGCCTGGTCCAGCGCCAGGCCATGAATGACTTCGGTGTCCGGAAGCTGCAGCAGCGCGATGCTCGCTTCCTCGCCGCTCAGCGTGTCGTAGGAATTGCGGTAGACCGTGCTGCCGATGGCGTTGTAATAGATCTTTTCCTCCGCGGTCGAGGCGTCGATCGCGAACGGTTCCTCGAAAGCGGTGACCAGGCTGCGGATCTTGCCGCCGCCGACATGCATTTTCTGCACGGCTTCCGCGCCGGCGCTGGTCCAGAGCAGTTCCTGCGCGCCGATATCGAATGCGACGCCGTAAGGGGTCGCCAGCGACTCCGCGATCGCGACCGGCGACGATCCGTCGATCTCGCTGCGGCGGATCGCGCCCGCGGCGGCGTCGGCCCAATAGAGTTTCGAGTTTGCGGCAGGCGCTTCGCGCGCGCTGTCGATGTACAGGCCGGCCTCTTCGGCAAGCACCAGTGCGCTGGACTCGATCCTGGTCGAAGCGGTCTGCGCATGAAACAGCAGATAGCCGGCGACCGCCAGTGGGATCACGCTGAGGAATTTCATTTTCATGGCGTTCCCTCGAAATGCAGTGAAGGGGATATGACGGGATGTTGAAACACGCGCTGGCTACGTCGCCATGCGCCTGCGGGTCGCGCCTGGGGCGTCCGGCCCGTGGCGCACGACGCCATCGCCCGCATACGCATGCGGGCAGGGCGCCGCTGCCGGCGTGTCGACTTGTTGCGACAGAACTGGCGTCTGACCTGAACGTGACGTTGAAAAACGATCGTCCGGATGTCTTTTCAATTCGCCAGCCCGGCGCATGCCAGTCCGGCGCATGCCCGGATTGGCTCAACACGAATCAATCGCTTGCGCGCTTGCTTCGTCGACGCAACCATCCGTGACTGCGTCAGCGGGTTGTCTACAACGGCCTACTTTGGGACGGCTTGCTTTTGGACAGCTTGCTTCTGGACAGCTTGCTTCGAGACAGTCTGCTTTAAGACGGCTTGACTTAAGACAGACTGCTGGATGAGGAAGCGGCGGGCATATCGCGTCGGTCACGCCGCATACGCCGCGGATACTGCGGTGAGGTCGCACCGCCGTTCCGCTGTTCCGGCGGATATGCGCCGTCGCTTGCGTATATTTCTAACAGCCGCGATACGGCGATGATTGAATCAGATCACTGTCCTGCCGTTGCTGGCCACGGTGATCTCAGATGGCCGTGCGCCGCAGATCTGATGGAAGCTGCGGCTCAGATGCGCGCAATCGGAAAAGCCGGCGTTATGCGCCGCGGTCGTGATCGAATCGCCGCGCTCCAGGCATCGAACACGTACACCAGGCGCTGCCACAGCACGTAGTTGCGCACCGGCAGCCCGGTCTGTTCGCGGAACAAGCCGGCGAAGCGGCTCGGCGACAGGTGCACCTGTTTCGCAAGCTCACTGTAATTGAGCGCGCCGATCAAGTCGGCATCGACGATCTCCAGCGCGCGACGGATGCGCGGATCGGTGGGTTTGACCGACAGCAGTCCGGGAAGCGAATGCTCGCACCAGCGCTGACCGATCGCGCGAACCGCCTCCTTGTCGATGTCGGGCCGGCTGAGGATACGGCGCAGGCCGTCGACGATTGTGTCGTCCGGCGCGACGACCGCGCCGCCCGCCTTGCGCCACCTGGCGAAAGCGGTCGGATTGGTGTCGACGTAGAGATAGCCGAGGTGCGCGTCCTGAGCGATGATCCGATGCTTCTGCTGCGGTGCGATGCAGGCGAATCCGGTGCGCTGCGTCGGCAGCGTCCCATCCTCCTGTTCGAGTTCGATGGTGTAATCGCCGTCGAGCCCCACCGTGAGCTGCAGCGCCTGATGCGCGTGCATGCTTGATTGGTGATGGTCGGAAAAGCAGACGGCGAAATCGCGATAGAGGTGAATACGAAGCGGCATGAGATGGGCGGATCGCAGCGAGGCCCGTATCCATTCGGCTGATCGGTCCGCATCCGTGCGTTCCGTCGGAGGAAGTGACGAACCGGCCGCGTCCGTTCAGGCGCAGCCGTCCGGGATCGCTGCCGCAACGCCAGACTTTGGCGCTTGCAAATGCGCCCTGCAGTCCGTGGGGAAGAACGCTATTTTCGGCGTTCGCCGTCGCCGCAGACAAGCAGCGGAAGGCGTGCGGCCAGTGCAGAGATCACGTTTCCGCACTGCGGTCAGACCAGTTCGGTATTGGAGGGCATCGTGCCGTAGGCGCGATGAAAGCTGCGGCTGAGGTGGGCGCAATCCGAGAATCCGGCGTTGTGCGCGGCAGCGGTGACCGAGTCGCCGCGTTTGAGGTGCTCAAGCGCGAGGATGAGTCTGCGCCAGAGGATGTATTTGCGCACCGGCAGACCGATCTGGGTGCGGAACAGATCCGCGAA
>SSEV01000027.1 GCA_008015095.1 Lysobacteraceae bacterium
GTACACGCTGATGTACCCGATGGAAAAGACGCCGCAATCGCCGCGCTTCCGAGGTCTGCATGCGTTGCGCCGCTATCCCAACGGCGAGGAACGCTGCATCGCCTGCAAATTGTGCGAGGCGGTCTGTCCGGCGCTAGCGATCACCATCGACTCGGAACAGCGCGCCGACGGCACCCGGCGCACCACGCGCTACGATATCGATCTGTTCAAGTGCATCTTCTGCGGGTTCTGCGAGGAATCGTGTCCGGTCGACTCGATCGTCGAGACGCATTTGCACGAATACCACTTCGAGAAGCGCGGTGAAAACGTCGTGACCAAGCCGCAGTTGCTGGCGATCGGCGATCGTCTTGAAAAAGAAATCGCCGAGCGCCGCACCGCAGATGCGGGGTATCGCTGAGCATGAACTGTCGAACATATTTCTCTTGAGGCCGCTGTGGACTTTACGACGCTCGCTTTCCTGGTCTTCGCCACCGTCGCCGTGATCGCGGCGGGCGGGGTGATCACCGTGCGCAGCCCGGTGCACGCCGCGCTGTGTCTGGTGCTGACCTTCTTCACCGTGGCCTGCACCTGGATACTGGCCGGCGCCGAATTCCTCGGCGTCGCGCTGATTCTGGTCTACGTCGGCGCGGTGATGGTGCTGTTCCTGTTCGTGGTGATGATGCTCGACGTGGATGTGGCGCCGATGCGCGAAGGTTTCGTGCGCTATCTGCCGATCGGGCTCCTGGTCGCGGTGGTGATGCTGATCGAGATGCTGACCCTGATCGGGGTCAAGGCCGAGTTGGGGGCCGTGTTCGGCGAAGACCCGGCCCTGGCCATGGGACAGTCCAATACTCGTTGGATCGCACAGGCGCTGTTCACCGATTTTCTGCTGCCGTTCGAAGTCGCTGCGGTGATCCTGACGATCGCCGTCATCGCGGCGGTGATGTTGACCCTGCGTCGCCGCACGGGGGTGAAGCATCAAGATCCGGCGGCGCAGTCGCGCGTGCGCGCCGCCGATCGTATCCGCATGGTCAGCATGCCGGCCGAGCGGCCAGCGGGCGTTTCTGAGGAAGCGATGGGCGAGGAGGCGAAGCCATGATCGGACCACTGGCCCTCGGTCATTATCTGGCGCTCGGCGCTGCGCTGTTCTGCATCAGCCTGGCCGGCATCTTCCTGAATCGGAAGAACGTGATCATTCTGCTGATGTCGATCGAGTTGCTGCTGCTCAGCGTCAATATCAATTTCGTCGCGTTTTCCCGTCATCTGGGCGACGCTGCGGGACAGATCTTCGTGTTCTTCATCCTCACCGTGGCCGCCGCCGAGGCTGCGATCGGGCTGGCGATCCTGGTCACCCTGTTCCGCAACCGACGTACGATCAACGTCACCGAAATCGACAGTTTGAAGGGGTGAGCGGCCGCGCTCAGGCGATGCCCGATCGGCATCGCCTGCGGCCGCGAACGCCCGGCCAAGGATGGCCGGGCCGGACTCTCCGGAGTGTGTGGTACCGCCACGGATGGCAAGGCTCTCCGGAGCCAGAGTGGCGCCACCAAGGATGGCTTGAACGAGTGGTAGATGCGGTCTTTATTCGGTAACGGACAATTCATGGAAATTTCCAAACTCCATCTGCTGCTTGTCGTGCTCGCGCCGCTGTTCGGCGCGATCGTCGCCGGCTTGTTCGGTCGCCGCATCGGCCGCGTCGGCGCGCATAGCGTCACCATCCTGGGCGTCGGGGTCAGCTGCGCGCTGTCGATCTTCGTCCTGTGGCAGTTGCTTCAGGGCGCATCGCCGTTCAACCAGAACGTCTATACCTTCTTCCAGGTCGCCGGCTACGATGCCCATGTCGGTTTCATGGTCGACAAACTCACCGCGATGATGATGGTCGTCGTCACCTTCGTATCGCTGCTGGTGCATGTCTATACGATCGGCTATATGGCCGATGATCCGGGATATCAGCGATTCTTCAGCTACATCAGCCTGTTCACTTTCTCGATGCTGATGCTGGTGATGAGCAACAACTTCCTGCAGCTGTTCTTCGGTTGGGAAGCGGTGGGGCTTGTGTCGTATCTGCTGATCGGGTTCTGGTTCAAACGCCCGAGTGCGATTTTCGCCAATCTCAAGGCGTTCCTGGTGAATCGCGTTGGCGACTTCGGTTTTCTGCTCGGCATCGCCGGCGTGCTGTACTGGTTCGGCACCCTGGACTACGCCACCGTCTTCGCCAACGCCGCCAGCGAGATCGGTGCAGGACAGAGCGTACAGATCATCCAAGGCCAGGAATGGTCGGTCGCCACGCTGATCTGCATCTGCCTGTTCATCGGCGCGATGGGCAAGTCGGCGCAAGTGCCGTTGCACGTGTGGCTGCCGGACTCGATGGAAGGTCCGACCCCGATTTCAGCCCTGATCCACGCAGCCACCATGGTCACCGCGGGCATTTTCATGGTCGCGAGGATGTCGCCGTTGTTCGAACTGTCGGAAACCGCGCTGAACTTCGTGCTGTTCATCGGCGCCACCACCGCGTTCTTCACCGGATTGATCGGCATCGTCCAAAACGACATCAAGCGCGTCGTCGCGTACTCCACGCTGTCGCAGCTGGGCTATATGACGGTCGCGCTTGGCGTATCGGCGTATTCGGCGGCGGTCTACCACCTGATGACCCATGCCTTCTTCAAGGCGTTGCTGTTCCTCGCAGCGGGTTCGGTGATCATCGGGATGCACCACGAGCAGGATATGCGCAAGATGGGCGGCCTGCGTAAGTACATGCCGATCACCTTCTGGACCAGCGTCATCGGTACCCTGGCCTTGGTCGGCACGCCGTTTTTCAGTGGCTTCTACTCGAAGGACACCATCATCGAGGCCGCCGCTCACCACGCCCACGAGTCGCCCCACTGGGTTGCGACCTATGGTTATTGGGCAGTGCTGTTGGGCGCTTTCGTCACCTCGTTCTACAGCTTCCGTTTGCTGTACATGACCTATTTCGGTGAGGAGCGTTTCCACGAGGCGCTGGCGCATGGTCACCACCATGGCGATGAGTATCATGCGCCCTCCGCTGTCGTCCATGGCGAAACGTCGCAGGATCACGACATCCTGCCCGGTGATCCATCGTCGGACGTCCACGGTAATGCGCCAGCGGCGCATGAAAGCTCCGCCCATCCGCACGAATCGCCATGGGTCGTGACGCTGCCGCTGATCCTGCTCGCGATTCCCTCGATCGTGGTCGGCTTCCTCACGGTTGGCCCGATGTTGTTCGGGACCGACATCATGGGGCACGTCGCACAGACGCCATTCTTCCTGGGCGCGATCGACGTGAGTCCGGCCAGCGATGTGCTCGCCAAGCTCAAGGCCGAGATGTGGCATGGCCCGGTGGCGTTCGCGCTGCATGGGTTCATGGCGCCAGCGTTTTGGCTGGCGCTGGCCGGCTTCGCGTTGGCGACCTATCTCTATCTGCTCAAACCGACGTTACCGGCCAAAATTGCGGCCTTCCCGCCGTTCGCGCTGATCGCGCGCGTGCTGAACAACAAGTACGGTATGGACGACTTGTGGATCGGCGGCTTCGCTGGCGGCGGCCTGCTGCTCGGCAAGTTCTCGCGCAAGCACGACGAAAAGATCATCGACGGCTTGTTCGTCAATGGCAGCGCGCGGATCGTCGACCTGTTCTCCGGTCTTCTGCGCCGAACGCAGTCAGGCTATCTCTACCACTACGCCTTCGCGATGATTCTCGGCCTGATCGCTTTGCTGGCCGTGTTGATCAAGTTCTGGCGCTGACGTCCACCGATACGAACCGACGGATACCGATTCGCGATGCAACACTGGCCCATTCTCAGCATCCTGATCTGGCTGCCCATCGTCGGCGGCGCTTTGGCGCTCATGCTCGGCGCCAGGCGCGCGCAGTCCGCGCGTTGGTTGGCGCTCGCGGTCGCAGTCGCGACTTTCGCGCTCAGCATCCAGCTGTTGACCGGATTCGACTATTACACCGCCGGCATGCAGTTCGCCGAGCGGCGCGAATGGATTCCGGCCTACGACATCCAGTACCACCTTGGCGCCGATGGGATCTCGGTGGCGTTGATCGTGCTCACCACGCTGACTACGGCGCTGGTGCTGATCGGCGCCTGGACGTCGATCGAAAAACGCGTCAATCAATACGTGGCGGCTTTTCTGTTTCTGGAAGGCCTGATGATCGGCGTATTCGCCGCGATTGATTCGATCCTGTTCTATGTGTTTTTCGAAGGCATGCTGATTCCGATGTTCATCATCATCGGCGTATGGGGTGGCCCGCGGCGTGTCTACGCCTCGCTCAAGTTCTTCCTGTACACCTTCCTCGGCTCGGTGTTCATGTTGATCGGGCTGATTTACCTGTATCTCAAGGCGGGCAGCTGGCAGTTGCCGGACCTCTACGTGCTTCCGCTCGACGCCAAGGAACAGATGTGGCTGTTCTTCGCGTTCCTGGTCGCGTTCGCTGTCAAGGTGCCGATGTTTCCGGTGCATACCTGGCTGCCCGACGCTCACGTGGAAGCTCCGACCGGCGGTTCGGTGATCCTGGCCGCGATCATGTTGAAGATCGGCGGATACGGGTTCCTGCGCTTCAACCTTCCGATCGTGCCCGACGCCAGCCATGAGTTCGCCTGGCTGGTGATCGCATTGAGCCTGATCGCGGTGGTCTACATCGGCCTGGTGGCGATGGTGCAGGACGACATGAAGAAGCTGATCGCCTATTCGTCGATCTCGCACATGGGGTTCGTCACCCTTGGCATCTTCATCGCCTTCATGCTGGTGCGCGACGCCGGCAATCCCGAAGCGGCGCGCCTGGGCCTGCAGGGCGCGATGGTGCAGATGATCTCGCACGGCTTCATCTCCGGCGCGATGTTCTCCTGCGTCGGCGTGCTCTACGATCGCATGCACAGCCGCATGATCAAGGACTATGGCGGCGTGGTGAACACCATGCCCTGGTTCGCTGCGTTCTTCGTGTTCTTCGGCATGGCCAACTCGGGCTTGCCCGGGACGTCGGGTTTCGTCGGCGAATTCATGGTGATCCTGTCCAGTTTTCAGGCTCATCCTATGCTGGCGTTCACCGCTGCGACCACGCTCATACTCGGTGCGGCCTATACCTTGTGGCTGGTCAAGCGGGTGGTCTTCGGCGAGATCGGGAATGCGCACGTCGCCGAATTGGAAGATATCAATCCCCGCGAGTGGATCGTCCTGTCGGCGTTCGCGGCTGGGGTGCTGCTGCTCGGCCTGTGGCCGAAACCGCTGACCGACCTGATGGAACCCGCCATCGCCCAGATCGCCAGCCAATTGGCGGCGAGCAAGCTCTGAGAACGCCATGATCGCGACCGCCGTCACCGCCGCCGACCTGATGCCGCTGCTGCCTGAGCTGGTGCTCATCGGCGCCGCTTTTGCTTTGTTGATGCTGGATCTTTTTCTCAGCGAACGCCAGCGCGTCGCGATCCACCCGTTGAGCATTACGGCGCTGATCGCCGCTGCCGGCATGCTGGCGATGGGCGTGGGCGGGCATGGCGTCGTGCTCAACGGCATGTTCGTGCGTGACGATATGGCCGATGTGCTGAAGTGGGTAGTGTGCGTGATTGGTGCGCTCTCCCTGGTGTATGCGCGCGGCTATCTGCGCGAGCGCGGGCTGTACAAAGGCGAGGTGCCGGTGCTGATGCTGTTCTCGGTGGCGGGCATGATGCTGTTGATCTCGGCCGGCAGCCTGGTCATGGTCTATCTCGGTCTCGAAATGCTCGCGCTGTGCTCCTATGCATTGGTCGCGATTGATCGCGACAACCCCGTCGCCTCCGAGGCGGCGATGAAGTACTTCGTGCTGGGGTCTCTGGCCTCGGGGATGCTGTTGTACGGCATGTCGCTGGTCTACGGCGCGACCGGCAGCCTGGATCTCAATGCGATCAATGCCGCCTCCACGTCTGCGCCATTGCTGCTGACCGGTACCGTATTCCTGGTCGCGGGCATCGCTTTCAAATTTGGCGCGGCGCCGTTCCATATGTGGCTGCCTGACGTCTATCACGGCGCGCCTACGCCGATCACTTTGTTCATCGGCGCGGCCCCCAAGCTCGCCGCGTTCGCGATGGCGTATCGTCTGCTCGAAGTCGGCGTCGGTCCGCTTGACGAGCAGTGGCGCATGCTGATTTCCGGCATCGCCGCCTTGTCGTTGGCGCTGGGCAATCTGATCGCGTTGGCGCAGAGCAATCTCAAGCGCATGCTGGCCTACTCGACGGTCTCCCATGTCGGATTCCTGCTGATGGGATTGGCTGGCGGCGATGCCGGCGGATACGCGGCGGCGATGTTCTACGCGATCGCCTATGCGGTGATGTCGGCGGCTGCCTTCGGCGCGATCATCGTGCTGTCGCGCTCCGGCTTCGAAGCGGACAGAATCGACGATTACAAAGGTCTCAATGCGCACAATCCCTGGATGGCCGGATTGATTCTCTGCGTGATGGCTTCGCTGGCCGGCGTGCCGCCGTTCCTGGGGTTCTGGGCGAAACTGGCCGTGTTGCGTGCAGCATGGGAAGGTGGACTAACGTGGCTGGCCATCGTCGGCGTGGTGTTCGCCGTGATCGGCGCCTTCTACTACCTGAGGGTGATCCGCGCGATGTATTTCGACGAACCGGATACATCTGTAGACGCACGCATGGCGCCCCGTAGCGATCAAGCCTTACGTGTCGTCTTCGCGGCTAATGCCTTGGCGTTGCTCGTGCTCGGCCTTGCCTGGAGCCCATTGATGACATGGTGCCAGCGCGCATTCGGCGTCTGATCGCCGCTCGAAGCCGCTTCAGCACGCTTTGGGATTGCAATCGGCTTCGGGCCCAGCCATAATTTCAAGTCTGATGCGGGGTGGAGCAGTCTGGCAGCTCGTCGGGCTCATAACCCGAAGGTCGCAGGTTCAAATCCTGCCCCCGCTACCAGCTTTCCGTATTCCTATGCCGCGCTTTCGGGCGTGATGGAGTCCGGGGAGTCGGGCTTGGTCGAAGCATGCATCATCGTTTCGACACCGAAATCCAGTGGTATCGGACAAGGGGCCCGTAAGGCCCCTTTTTCTTTGTCTCGGCTCAGTCGTTCGTATGGGACAGCGGCAGGGTACGGCGGTTCCATGAGGCGTTCATCACAGACGTATGGCGGATAAAGCAACGCACATCGCGAATCTGCTGGCACCGACGGTCCAGTCGCTCGGATTGGAGTTGCTCGGTGTCGAGTATCTGCCTGCTCCGGGCGGCGCAGTGTTGCGTCTGTATATCGACGTCAGCGCCGATGACGCTGTTGCCGAACCGACGAGAATGGTCGGAATCGAGGATTGCGAGACGGTCAGCCGTGAAGTTTCCGCGCAACTCGATGTGGAAGATCCGATCAGCGGACATTACACGCTGGAAGTCTCCTCGCCAGGAATTGATCGGCCTCTGTTCACGCCCGAGCAGTTCGCCAGGTTCATCGGCGAAGAGGCGAAAGTGGGGTTGAAGTTGCCCCAGGATGGACGCCGCAAGTTGCAGGGCAGGATCGTGATGGTCGATGGCGAACGGATACTGTTCGAGATCGATGCGAAGCCGGAGCCGCAACGGATGGAAGTGGCGTTCGATAACATCGAAAAAGCAAGGCTGGTTCCGGATTGGGCCGCGCTGGGGCTCTCTCCGGAGAAACCTGGCAAAACGGCAGGAAAGAAACCAGGAAAGAAGCCGCACGGCCAAGCCGACGGCGCTGCAGGCAAGCGTCCGACGAAGTCATAGGCTGATGCCGGCCCGAAGACACGCGCATCGGCGGCGCAAGTCGAGACGAGTGTCGGGAGCAAGCGGTTTTTTTGTTGCCCCCTTGAGTCAAGGGGGCAGCCCGATCCGAAGGATCGGGCGGGGGATATGGAAACATGTCCTCGCGTATCCGAAGACAAGTCACCAAAAGTTTCTAGAGGCGTAACAGAATGAGCAAGGAACTGTTGCTGGTCGTCGACGCGGTCGCCAACGAGAAAGGCGTCCCCGAGTCCGTGATCATCGAGGCCCTCGAAGCCGCACTGGCCACTGCGGCCAAGAAGCGCTATCACGATCAGGACGTGTTGACGCGGGTGTCGATCAATCCGAAAGACGGCAGTTACGAGACTTTCCGTCGATGGGAAGTGGTCGCCGACGATGTCGTCATGGAATCGCCCGATCGGCAGATCCGCATGATGGATGCGGTCGATGAGGTCGAGGGCGTTGAAGTAGGCGATTACATCGAAGAGCAGATCGAGAATCCGGAGTTCGGGCGCATCGCTGCACAGGCCGCAAAACAGGTGATCGTACAGCGCGTGCGCGAAGCTGAGCGGCAGCAGGTGGTCGATGCTTGGAAGGACAAGGTTGGCGAACTGGTTACGGGTGTCGTGAAACGGGTCGAACGCGGCAATGTCTATGTTGACCTGGGCAGCAACGCCGAAGCTTTCATTCCCAAGGACAAGGCCATTCCGCGCGATGTGGTGCGTGCCGGCGATCGTGTCCGCGGCTTTCTTTTCGACGTGCGTAGTGAGCCCCGCGGCCCGCAGTTGTTCATCAGTCGGGCCGCTCCGGAATTCATGATGGAGTTGTTCAAGCTTGAAGTGCCCGAGGTCGGCCAGGGCTTGGTCGAGATCAAGGCGTGCGCCCGCGACCCCGGTGATCGCGCCAAGATCGCGGTTGTCGCCTACGACAACCGTACGGATCCGATCGGCGCGTGCATCGGCATGCGCGGTTCGCGCGTGCAAGCGGTATCCAATGAACTCAACGGCGAGCGCGTCGACATCATCCTGTGGTCGGACAACCCGGCGCAGTTCGTGATCAATGCGATGGCGCCGGCCGAAGTGCAGTCGATCATCGTCGACGAGGAAAAGCACTCGATGGATCTGGCCGTGGCCGAAGAGCGCCTGGCTCAGGCGATCGGCAAAGGCGGGCAGAACGTACGCTTGGCCAGCCGACTGACCGGTTGGCAGCTGAACGTGATGACCGCGGATCAGGTCCAGGCCAAGAGCGAAGCCGAGCAGACCGCCGCGCGTCAGTTGTTCATGGAGAAGCTCGAGGTCGACGAGGAAATCGCCGGCATCCTCGTTGCGGAGGGATTCAGCACCGTCGAGGAAATCGCCTATGTCCCGGTCGGCGAGTTGTTGGCGGTCGAAGGTTTCGACGAGGATATCGTGGAAGAATTGCGGGCCCGTGCCCGGGATGCCCTGCTCAACGAAGCCTTGGCGGTCGAGGAGGAGTTGGAGGAACACCAGCCGGCCGACGATCTGCTCGGCCTGGAAGGGATGGACAACGAGACCGCGTACGCACTGGCGGCTCATGGCGTCCGGACCATAGATGCATTGGGCGAGCTGGCGGCCGATGAGCTCGTAGACTTCGGCATCGATGGCCTGGACGACAGCCGCGCCGCGGCCTTGATCCTGGCTGCGCGTGCCGAGGAGATCGCCAGGCTCGAGCGCGAGGGCTGAAAGATTCCGAGCAACAGTTCCGCCTCCGGGCGGCCCGCCCCCCGGATGGATTTCGGGAGCGCGAACCGCCGCCCCGGAGTGACATCGCAGTAAAATCGTTCCAACACGCGCGGCCATGGCCGGGCAACAAGATACGGACACCGAATGTCGCAGCAAACCACCATCCGCAAGCTGGCCGAACTGGTGAATACGCCGGTCGAAAAGCTGCTGGAGCAGCTGGCGGAAGCCGGCATGACCTTCAGCGGCCCCGACCAGATCGTCACCAGCACCGAGAAGATGAAGCTGCTCGGATTCCTGCGACGTACCCACGGCAAGGCCGAGAAGCCTGCCGAGGAAGCGGCCGCACCGAAGAAGATCACGCTCAACCGCAACCGCAAGCAGGAAATCACGGTCGGTGGCGGCAAGCACAAAACCACGGTCGACGTGGTCGTGCGCAAGAAAGTCACCCTGGTCAAGCCGCAGGAATCCGGTGCGGCCGATTCGGGCAAGGATGAGGAGCGCGCCGAGATCCTGCGCAAGCTTGAGGAATCGCGTCAGCGCAATGTCGAGGAACAGCAGCGGCTGGCCGAAGAGGACAGGCGACGGGCTGAGGAGGCCGCTGAGCGCAAGCGCGTCCTGGACGAGGCGCAGGCGGCGCGTGTCGCTGCCGAAGCAGAGGCCGCCGCAGCTGCTGCAGCGGTCGTTCAGGAAGAGGAAGTCGCCGTACGTCCCAAGACAGGCACGCACGGTCACGTGAAGCCACCACGCACCGAAGCGCCACGTGTCGATGATCGCAATGCGCATAAGCACAAACCCAATCGCGGTTCGCACGCGATGGTCGCCGATATCGAAGACGACGAAACCACGGCGCGGTTCGCCGGCCAATTGCATTTGAGCGCGACGGAGCGCGAACGCCGTTCGAGTGCGCGCCCGAAGCCTAAAGCGAAGCGACAGCTCGAGCAGACGCGCAGCGGCGGTGGTCAACATGGATTCTCCCGCCCGACCGCCCCGATCGTTCGCGAGATCGCCGTCGGCGACGCCATCACCGTAGCCGATCTCGCCCAGAAGCTGGCGCTCAAGGGCGGCGATGTGGTCAAAGCCCTGTTCAAGATGGGCGTGATGGCCACCATCACCCAGACCATCGACCACGACACTGCGGTGCTGGTCACCGAGGAACTCGGTCACAAGGCCATACGGGCGGAGAGTGACGACGCCGAAACCGAATTGCTGGCTCACATCGAGGTGCAGCACGGCGAGAAGCGTCTGCGTCCGCCGGTCGTCACGATCATGGGGCATGTTGATCATGGCAAGACTTCGCTGCTCGA
>SSEV01000235.1 GCA_008015095.1 Lysobacteraceae bacterium
CCTGATCGAATTCCTCGACCCGAGCTACGGCCTGGACGCGGTCGGCGGCTACGAGCAGATCAAGCAGGAGCTGATGAAGATCGCCGCCACCATCAAGACCGGCGATCGCAAACTCGCGCCGATGGGCTTGCTCGCGGTCGGCCCGATGGGCGTGGGCAAGACCTTCGGCGCGAGTTTGCGATCGCCGGTCTTGATGGTGGCGGCGATCTTCATCAGCTCCTGCTTGATCTGCTCGTAGCCGCCGACCGCGTCCAGGCCGTAGCTCGGGTCGAGGAATTCGATCAGGTCGCCGCAGGAGCGCTGGATGATCTCGCGCTTTCTCTCGCCGATGATCGCAAGCATGGCCGCCAGCGGATCTTCGCCGCTGGCGGGCGCGGCATGACCGAGGATCAGGAACGCGATCTGCTCGCGGGTCTTGCCGGCGGTCACGCCCGCGTACATTTCGGCGCGCTGTTTCGCATCCGGCGCATCGCCGAGCAACTGCAGGGCCAGGGCCTTGCGTTCTTCTTCAGGCAGACCGGCGGCCGGATGTTCGGCGACGATGCTGTCGATCTCCAGCAGGCGCAGGCCGGCGGTGTGCTTGGCGACCAGCGCCTGTTGTTCGGACGGCATGTGCGGCGCGGACTGCGCGACCAGTTGCGCGCGCGCGGCCTCGTCAGGCAGCGCGACTTCGATCGCGCTGATCCGCGGGTTGGTATTGAGCGAGGGATGGATCTCGGCCAACGATGCGCACAGCAGTACGACGATGTGATTGCGCTGCAGCAGCAGGCCGCTGAGCGACCAGTCGTGGAAGATCTCGAGCAGGCCGCGCTCGTCGGTGCTGAGGAACGTGGTTTCGGCGTTGGGCAGCAGATCGCCCGCATGCGGCAGCACCAGGGCGATGCCTTCGCCGGTGCGCATGCGCAGTTCGAGTTTGGCCATGTCTTCGAGCAGCGATTCGCTGCTCTCGATCGGTTTGGTCTGCTCGCCGCGGCGTTTTAGCCCGGCGTGGCGCAGGGCCAGCTCGAAACGCTGCGGTTTGGCGCCGAGCACGACCTCGTGCAGATAATCGGCGAAGGGCTGCAACCCTCCCTGGTGCGGCACGCCGTCGTGGACGTTGCCGTGCAGGATGAAGACCCCGGCTTCGCCGGCAAGATAACGGCGTTTCAATTCGTCGGCCCAGGCCGGCAAGGGAGTGGTCGGGGATGTGGTCATGTCGGTCATGTCGGTCGGCGGGTGGTGTCGTGATTCATCGTGGTGTAGGGACGGCCCGAATTGTTCAGCGTGTCCTTCGCCGCGTCGAAGAAATTTTTTTGCGCGCGTTTCCGGATCGCCAGCCCGCGCACGTCCGCATCGCTAGCGCGGCAAGGCTTTGCACAGACGCAGATTGGTGCGCGCCGCCTGCACGATGTCGAGATAACTCGCCGCATCGACGGGCAGACGTTCGTTGAGAATCTCATCATCGCTGCGCGCGGCGTCGTTGGCGAACGGCGCGAGCGTGCGCAGGCACGCGTCGCGCTGACCCAACTTATGCTGCGTGATCGCGATATCGTTGGCGATGCGGCCGGACTCGGTCCAATGCAGCACTCCGGCGCAGTTGCGCGCGATCGGCGCGAGCGTCGCCAGCGCGCGCGCATAGCGCTTGCGGTCGTAATGGTTCTGGAAGGCCTGCCGGGCGCGCCGCCTGGAGACGTCGTCGCAACCCGGTGGCGGACGCCGGTAGTTCGCGGTGAAGGTCGCCCGCGCGCCACAAAAGTAGCGGCAGGCCGGGCCATCGCCCTCGACGCGCACGCCGTCCGCGTACGGGGTGAACCGCACCACGCAATCGGGCTCGCCGGGGTCGGTGGGCAACGCTGCGACGCCGTCAACGATTTCGCCTTCGAGACTGCACAGGTGCGCATTCGGGCTGATCGTCTCGATCGAGAACCGCAAAGGGCCTTCGCCATCGCGACGGATATCGAGACTGCCCCAGCCGCCTTCGATGATGTAGTTCCCCGGCGCCGATGTCGCTGCGGGTTGCGTCGTTTGCTTCAAAACCGGTTTCTTCAAAGCCGGCTCCGCCGCGGGCCCGGCGGCCGATGCGCACGCGGCCGCGACAGCGGCCGCCGCGATGATCGAGAGCGTGCGTTCAAGCGCCGATAGCGGAATGCGTTTACGCATGGCGGGTTCCGTTTGCGCTGCGGGCGTCGTCGACGCCCGCACGGACGATTCGGAGGGATGCGTCGCGGATCGAAACTTGGCGCTCAGATCGTGCGGTCGCCGCCGGCCTGGCCCGCGCGCTCTTTCTTCAACGCATCCAGTTTGGCGCGAGCGGTGGCCTTGCTGCTGCCGGCCTTGAGCGACTTCAGGCGGGTGTCGAGATCGGACTCGCGCAGTTCGTCGCCGAGTTTGGCCTTGGCGATGGTGTTCTTGATGCCGGTGCGCACATTCTCCAGCGCCTGCAGTTCAGCGTCGACCGACAAGCCTTCGAGCTGCTCCTGGATGCGTACGCGTGCGTGCGCGCTCTGCATCTTGGCGAGCATGCGGTCCTTCTCGGTCTTGAGCTTGCCGATCTCGCCCTTGACTTCGGTCAGTGCGTTCTTGGCGGTATCGACGTCCTTTTCGGCGGCTTCGAGTTCCGCTTCGAGCGAGGCGATCTCGGCATCGACGGCCTCCTTGCGTTCGATCACCTCGACCGCGAGGTCGTCCTGATTGGTCGCCATCGCCTGTTCGAGCATCGCGCTCAGCTCTTTCTGCTGCGCCTGCGCCTTCTCCAAGCGGTCGGCGGCGTCTTCGCGCAGGCGGATCAGGCCGGCGGTGGCGTGCTTGAGCTTGTTGTATTTCTCGACCATGGTGTTGATCGCATTCTCGTACGCGACCTCCGGGTGCTGCTGTTCCAGCCCGCTCACGAAGAGCGACAGGAAGCCGCGCACGAGGTTGGCCAATCGGCTGAAAATGTTCATGTGGGTCTCCTGGAAAGGACTGGGTGAGGAATGCTGGAAATCGTTCGGCGTCGGGTGCGGCCTATTGCCCGGCCTGTTTCGCCGCCTGTTTGGCGGCCTGCTTGGCGGCGCGCACCTGCGCGCCCGCGGCGCCGGTCTTGAAATAATCGCTATCGAGATCGTTCTCGGTCAGTTCCAGCTCGATGTCCTCTTCGAGCTGCAGACGCGAAAGCGATTCGCCGAGTTTGGAACCGAGTACGCTGGAATACGGGCTGGCGACGACCATCTGGTAGATCTCCTCGACCTGATCCGGCAGCGAGACCAGGGCGGCCTCGATCGACATCCGCCGCGCGACCAGCCGTTCGTGCCGCTGTTTGACCGCGAGATAGTCGTCGCGCGCCATTTTCAGATGACGGTAGCGCGGGTCGTTCTCGTCGATATCGGCCATCGAACGCTCCGCTTCGCGCAGCCGGCGATCGAGCGTCGCTTCCTGGCCATTGCGGATGCGTTCCTTCATGGTGATGTCGGCCAGCCACAAGGCCAGATAATCGACCGAGGCCTTGTCGACGCGTTCGGCATCGTCGTAGGAGAGTTGGCTTTGCGCCTCGCCGGCGATCTTGTAGAGCACGGTGGCGCGATCGGTGATGGTCAGATATTTCTGCCACATCGCGGTGCCGAACATCGAATCCTCGCCGCCTAGCAACAGGCCGAGCTCCGCCTTCAACTGCTGACGTCGCTGATCGATCGCCGTGCGCCGCGCTTCGCGATCGACCTTGCTGCGGAACGAAGGCAGATCGGGAATCACCAGCGCGGCCAGGGCCTCGGCTGCGCCCAACACCACCAGCGCGCCGATCGCACCGGCCGCGCCCGTGGGAAACGAAGCGATCGCCGCCGCCAGACCACCACCGAGCACGGCCATCACATTGGTCTGGCTGGTCAACCAGGCGCGGAGATAGCTCACCGGTTTCGGCGCCTGCTTCATCGGGTGATGCTCATAGGGGTGAGGCTCATGCCGCTACGCTCGCTCCGGATGCTCACTCACACCGTCACCCGCAACGTGCCCTTGCCCGTGGCCTGGTGCAGGCGGCTGAGGATGCGCTGCTCCAGGGCCATCGCTTCCGGCGTACGCAACCAGTGCGTATCGCGCGGCTTCGGCGTGGCGATCGCGAAATCGTCGGCAATGCGCGCCGGCTGGGTCGACAGCACCACCACGCGATCGCCGAGCAGCAGCGCCTCGGTCACGTCGTGGGTGACGAACACGATCAGGCAGGGATACTCCTGATACAGGCCGACCAGCAGGCGTTGCATGTCCTCGCGGGTTTGCGCATCGAGCGCGCCGAAGGGCTCGTCCATCAACAGGATCCGCGGCCTGAGCATCAGCGAGCGCGCCAGGGCGATGCGCTGGTTCTGGCCGCCGGACAGCTGACTCGGCAGCAGTTTGGCCTTGTCGGCCAGACCCACCGCTTCAAGCATGTGCATGATCTTGTCGTGCCGCTCGGCCGTGGGAATTCGGTCGCGCCAGAGTTTGAGCCGGAACGGAAAGCCGACGTTGTCGTAGACGGTCAGATCCGGCCGGTTGGCATAACGCTGGAACACCATGACCGCATCGTCGTGCGCACCGTCGCAAGCCACGCCGTCGATGCTGATGGTGCCGCTGGTGGGCATCTTGATGTTATGCGGACGCACGCCGCCCATCATGTACAGCAGCGTGCTTTTGCCGCAGCCCGAGGGGCCGAGCAACATATTGATGCTGGGGCCGGTGAAGGTCAGGCTGAGTTCGTCGACGACACGATTCACGCCGCCCTCGGGGCGCGCGTATTCCTGGACGATGCGATCGAGAGCGATGGTGGCCGCGCTGGCCCGCGTAACGGCCTCGCTCATGTCTGGGTCTCCCACGGATAGAGGCGGCGTTTGGCCAGGCGCATCAGCTGGTAGGTCAACAAAGCCAGGGCCATGATCACGATGATCCCCGCGAACACCTGATCCATCGCGCTGAACCGGCGGGCGTTCTGGATCAACTGTCCGAGACCGACTTTGGCATTCACGTATTCGGCGACGGTGATGTAGGTCCACATCACCGAGACGCTGACGATGATCGCATCGGCGATGCGCGGCATCGCGATCGGCACCACCGCATGACGGATGCATTCCCAGGGCGAGGCGCCGAGATCGCGCGCGCCGGTCCAGTAACTCTGCGGCACGGCCTGGATCGCGTCGCGGACCATCGGCACCAGATAGACCACGGCGCCGATGAACAGGAAGGCCACCTTCATGGTTTCACCGATGCCGAGCCACATCACCAGGATCGGCAGCAGCGCCACCACCGGCGCTGAGCGGAACGGATCGATCAGCGGCGAGAGGGTCGCGTTCAACTTCGGCGAAGCGCCCATGAGGATGCCCAGCGGCACGCCGATCAGCACGACCAGGATTCCGGCAGCCGCAACCCGCCCCACCGACCACAACGTGGCGTCGAACAACAGGCTCTTGCCGTCGTGCCAAGCCAGGTAGGCCAACGCCTTCAACACCGAGACCGGCGAAGGCAGTTTGTTCGGGCTGATCCAGCCGCTGGCGCTCAACCCCCACCACAACAGCAGCACCGCAGCCACGCCGGCGATGCCGAGTTGACGCCGCAGCCGCCCGGGGAGGGCGGCATACGGATTCCAGGCATGACTCATTCGCGTGCTCCGAACACCGCGATCCGGGTCGAACGGTTCATTTCGCGGCAACCATCGAGGCCCACGCCTTCGGCGCCGGGATTGTTCTCGTCGCACAGCGGCTTGTTAGGACCATTGCCGACGATCTTGAAGCGCTCGCGCGGAAACTCCCATTGCTTGACCAGATATTCGACCACCGCCTCGGCGCGCGCCTCCGACAGGCGCTGGTTCAACACGGCGTTGCCGGTGCTGTCGGTATTGCCGCTGATCTCGAAATAGGCGTTGCCGTTGTTCTCGATGAACGGAACCATGTCGGTGTCGATGGTCTTCTCGGCGCGCTTGGTCAAGGCCGACTGGCCGCTGGCGAAGTTGACCGTCACCGGCTTGGTGACTTCGGCCGGCGCGGCCTGCACCACCTGTTCGCGTTCCTGCACGGTGAAGGTCTCGGTTTTCTGCGCTTCGGCCTGCGCCGTGGTGCTGGCCTGATAGAGCGTGCGGATGAAACTGGGATCGAAGCTATCGGAGGGATTGACCACAGGCGACTTCGGATTGGCCAGCGCGCCCGCGGCGCGATAAATCTGATCGAAACGCTGATACACGCGCGCGTAATGGTTGGTGCCGCCGGACAGGCCGAGGATGCGGGCGTTGTCGGCCACGCCGGTCCACAACAGGTTGTCGAACAGGCCCTTCACGAACGGCTTGCCCTCGTCCTTGGCCAACAGGGTGAAGAACTCTTCGGTCTTGACCAGGGCCTCGACCGCACCGTCGGGATCGGCCTTGGCCGCGTCGACGCCCTTCATCCAGCCGTTGACCAGTTTCTGCACCGCCGCGCGGCCAGCGCTATCGTCGAGCACGCGCTGGTCGCAAACGATCACGTCGAAAATCAGATTCGAAGCGGTGCGGGTGGAATACACCACATGTCCCTTGGTCGAACGCAAGGCAAGCGAGAGGTCCGGATCCCACAGCACGGCGGCGTCGACGCTGCCCGACTCGAGCGCGGCGCGCACGCCACCGAGGCCGTCTTCGGCGTTGATGAACACGTATTCGATGCTCTGTTTCTTGCGCGCGGACAGCGACGAGTTGTCGATGGCGTCGATGGTCATGCCATGCGAAGGCGTGAAC
>SSEV01000105.1 GCA_008015095.1 Lysobacteraceae bacterium
CGGCAACGCGATTCCCGGTTCCTGGACCCTAATGCCCGATGGCAAAACCATCATCCTCGACCCCGACAGCAAGGGCGAAAACGACCGCAAGATCGAAGTCGTCTCGAAGGACAGCGTCAAACTCGTCGGCGCCAACCTGACGCTCAAGCGCGAGAACGCGACGCAGTAAGCCGTCAAGATGTCGCGTTGGCGTCCGCCCGCCGAAAAGAGCACGGCCCTCATCACCCGTGAGGGCCATGCCCGGCTGAAATCCGAACTCGACGAACTCTGGCGCCGTCGCCGCCCGGACGTGGTCAAGGCCCTCGCCGCCGCAGCCGCCGAGGGCGACCGCTCGGAAAACGCCGAATACATCTATCGCAAGAAGCAGCTCGGCGAAATCGACAGGCGTCTGCGCTATCTGTCCAAGCGACTCGAAACCCTGCGCGTGGTCGACACCGTTCCCAGCGATCCCGAAGCGGTGTTCTTCGGCGCGGTGGTCGAAGTCGAACACTTGCGCAGCGGCGCGCTCAGCCGCTACCGCATCGTCGGCCCGGACGAGACCGACGCGAAACTGGGCTGGATCAGCATCGATTCGCCGCTGGCGCGAGCGATGCTGAAAAAACGCATCGACGACGAATTCGAAGCGCAGTTGCCCGATGGGCCGCAGCGGTTCGCGATCGTCACGGTGGAATACGCCACAGCGAGCTGAAGCGCGCGCGAATCCCCAAGCCCGGCACTTGAACCGCTTCCGCCAGCGGTTAGCATGGTGCACCCGTCTTTCCCGGAGATCCCGCCATGCGTCGTTTCGTCCTGATGTCCGCCCTGCTCGCCTGCCTCGCGCCCGCTTGGGCTGGCGATGCGCCGAAGCAGACGCCGCATCTGCTCGATCGCTTCAAATCGCTGGCCGGCGATTGGAGCGGCGAAGGCCTCGATGGCAATTCGATGCCGAACACCCGGGTCAGCTACACCGTCACCGCCGGCGGTAACGCGGTCGAAGAACTGCTGTTCGGCGGCACCAACCACGAGATGCGCACCCTGTACGTGCGCGACGGCGACGACGTGGTGCTGGTGCATTTCTGCGCCAGCGGCAACCACCCGAAAATGCGCGCGCGCCAGCTCAAGGACGGCCGGGTCGAGTTCTCCTTCGACGGCGGGGTCAATTTCGACGCGACTAAAGCCGGGCATATGCACGACGCCACATTCACCTTTATGGGCGCCGACGAACTGCGCACGAGCTGGCGGTTCTGGGAAGGCGGCAAGCCGGCCGAGCATGTCGCCAATCTGCACCTCAAGCGCATCGGCGCTGCCGCAGCGACTCCTGCGCCAAGCACGAACGACAACACGCTGTCGAACGAACCGGCGCAATAAAGGCCACCGTTTCGATGTCAACCGAAGCCCAGGCCGCATGCATTACAGACCCGGGGCTTCGGTTGGTTTGACCTCGACTGACCTGACGTCGGTCAATTTGAAATCCGTTGGTTTCCCCGGATAGAACCCGCATCGTTCGCGAACGCGCGGTGCGGTCTGCGAGGCGCCGGCGCGCATGACGGATATCCGTCACGTCGAGCGCCTCATCGATGCTCCAACACCTTTGTCGCCGATTCCGGCGGCAATGCGGCCAGCGCACGCTTGGCGATGTCTTCCGCTTTTTCCTTACCCGCCGAACCGGCCTGCACGCCGAGAAAAGCACCGACCACCGTGCCCAGAAACGTCGTCAGCGCGCCCACTAACGCGATCACGTCGGGCGCCTTCCAGCCGCCGCCGGAACCATCCCCAACATCCAGAAACAGCACCAGCGCAGCGATCACCGTCAGCCCCAGGACCACGATCCAAAGCGCGCCGCCGAAGCGCAACGCGTCGGGAACATTCGATTCGCTCATCGTCATCACTCCTCGCCTGATCGAGCCACGAGTCTGCCAGTCAAGCGGACCGCGCCCGGCATCACTTCGGGTCGGATTCGGAATGTATTGCTTGAGGCATGCGATTACCGCATGCGGTTGAACGCCTGAACGCAGTCGAAGCAAAAAAGAGGAGCGAAACTCATTCGCCCAAGCCGAGCGTTTCCTCCGGCAAAGGAGCTTCTTCCATATAAACAGGCTTACTCGACACTTTGCTGCGCACCGGCGGCTTGTCGACGTATTCTTCGCCCTTGATTTCGCTCTCCGTCGTCGTGCGCGCCCCGGTCAGTCGGTTGGTGCTGACGGATGTCGAGTCATGGGCGTTGGTGCGACTGTAGAGACTGACGTCGTCGCCGATCAGGCGCATCCTGCCTTCGCCGGGATCGTAGCGAAAGCGGTATAGCGACTGGACCGCCGTAGTGCCGCCGCTGAGATCCTCGACGATCAACACGTTCTTCTTCACGCTCAACACGGCCGAGCCGAGCGGAGAATCGCTCATCGCCATCTCGCCGACCGGGTCGAAACCCAATTCGAATTCGTTGGCGAAGGCCAACATCACCTTCAGCACCCGCGCCTCCTCGCTGCGGGCGCCGAAGACCAGGTCGCGCAAACCGTCGCCGTTGACGTCCTCGTCCAGACGCACTTCGATCTTCGCGTTCTCCGGCATATACGTCACCAGATCCTCTTCGGTCATCGTCGCCGGCTGGATGCGCTCGGCGGCATGCGCCGGCAGACTCGCCGACAACGACAGCGGCAGGCAGACGGAGAGGGACAACAGCAGGAATACCTGCAGGAATGCCGGCAGATGCGCTGCCGACGACGCCGTGATTCGGAACATGGTCGGTGAACGGGGCATGGTCGGGGCTCGGATGATATCGGACTTACAACGTAACGCCGAAGCGAGCGCGCGGGGGACATCGCGAACCGGAAACCGCATGCCATCCCCCGAATGCTGTCCATCCGCACGGGTCGCTTCGACGATCCTGCGCAGATGCTGGTCCGGGGCCGGGTCAGGGCTCCGTTTCGACCGTCGGCGAACGCTCACCATCGCGTCGCCAACACACGAAACGCGCGTTCGTCGCGCAGCCCATGGCCTGAATGACAGCGCTGTGATCGAATTCGGGAAATTGTTCGGAATACGCGTCCAGCAGATCAAGGTCTCCGGTTGCTCCCTGTGGATACGCCACGCGCGTATCGCGGCCTTCGAGCAGCCACCACACGTCCGCGCCCCAGGGGCCGCTGTCGTTGGTCTCGATCGCGACGCGCTCCACCTCGCTCCAGGCGATGCTGCGCAACGCTTCACCCGGATAATTCACGCTCACGCGCGCCGCGTCGAACGAGACGATCACCTTGCGCTCGAACATCAGCGCCTCCAGCCGCGCCTCACGACGACGCCTCCACCACTCGACGATCGATCCGAACATCCGCGCCTCCGCGTATGTAAGTTCGAGAACCACTCTACCACTCCGCTCTACACCGGCCACGCAAGCCCGGGAGGGTACGTCCTGCCCACGCGCGCCGGCTGGAAGCTCGCCGCGGAGCAATAGAACGCCGAATTCTGCTCCGGATGCCACCCGGGGATTCCGGCAAGCGGCAAGGGACGCAGTTCCAGAGGATCGTTGAGCAGACGGCCGTCGATGATGGCGCGAGCCACGGCCTCGACGCAGGGCTCGTCGTCCGCTTCGCCGGTCACCACCACACATTTGGCGACCGGCTGGATCTCCGGCAGCAAGCCATGTTCGAGCAAGGCATGGCCGATCACCGCAACGACGACGATGCCGCCATCGCGCCAAGCGTCGGCGCAATCTTCGAACAGCCCGGCCCAATCGTGCCGATCCCATCGTGCGAGCAGGGCAGGATCGCGCACGCGCACGATCGCCCCGGCCTCGTCGAATTGGGTCAAGGCGTATTGCGCGCGATTGCGTCGGGCCGGCCCCATCTCGGCGATATGCCCGACCTGCCGCGCATTGATCGCCTGCTTGATCATCGGGTAGCGGCACCAGACCGCGGCGTTGAACAGGTCGTGCCAGTTTCCGTCGCGGGTGGCGATCGCGCCGCGTTCGGCGATGCGCAGTTCGTAATGCAGGTCGTCGTCGAGCAATCCGCGATCCTGACGGACGAAGCGCAGACCGCATACCGGCATCATCGCGTTCAAGGTTTCGATCGCAGGCCATTCGGCGGAAACGAACCACCGATGGCAAACGCTAAAGCCCGCGAAGAGCGGATGCGCGAAACGTGCAGGATCGACCTGCGTTCTGGGCGGTGCGATGAAGCGGCGCTTCGCCATGGCGACCGCGGCGGTCAGCGCTCGATCCGCACTTCGCCGTACAGGTCGTGTTCGTCGCTGCCCATGATCTCGACATCGACGAACTGGCCGGGCCGCAGGCCGGCTTCCAGGCCGTTCTGGATCTGGACCAGGCCATCGATCTCGGGGGCGTCGGCCATCGAGCGCGCAAGCGCCAATTCGCCGTCGAGCAGATCGACCAGGCAGCGCTGCACGCTGCCGATCTTGTCGGCGAGCTTCGCTTCCGAAATTTCCGCCTGACGTTGCATGAAGCGGACCAGACGCTCCTGTTTCACCTCTTCCGCGACCGGATCGGGCAACGCGTTCGCAGCAGCGCCATCGACAGGCGAATAGGCGAACGCACCGACACGGTCGAGTTGCGCCTCATCGAGGAAGTCCAGCAATTCCTCGAATTCCTGATCGGTTTCGCCCGGGAAGCCGACGATGAAGGTGCTGCGGATGGTGATGTCCGGACAGATATCGCGCCAACGCACGATCCTCTCCAGCGTCTTATCCACCGCGCCGGGCCGCTTCATCAGCTTCAACACGCGCGGACTGGCGTGCTGGAAGGGAATATCCAGGTACGGCAGCAATGCCGGAACGCCGTCGCGACGTTCGGCCATCAGCGGCAGGATCTCGTCGACGTGCGGATACGGATAGACATAGTGCAACCGCGTCCAGATGCCGAGTTCGGACAGCCCCGCGCACAGGGACTTCATCCGGGTCTGGTAGGTGTTGCCGCGCCAAGCGCGCTCGGCGTACTTGAGGTCAACGCCATAGGCGCTGGTGTCCTGCGAAATCACCAGCAGCTCCTTCACCCCGCCCATCGCGAGCTTTTCGGCCTCGCGCAATACCTCGTCGATCGGGCGCGAGACCAGATCGCCGCGCATCGACGGAATGATGCAGAAGCTGCAACGATGATTGCAGCCTTCGGAAATCTTCAGGTAAGCGTAATGCTTTGGGGTCAGCTTGACGCCGATGTCGTTGTCGTCCTGCCTGCGTGGAACGAGATCGACAAAAGGGTCGTGCGTCGGCGGAAGCGCGCGGTGCACGGCCTCCATCACGCTGCGGTAATCCTGCGGGCCGGTGATCGCGAGCACGCCCGGATGAGTTTCGCGGATCTGTTCCGGGCGCTTGCCCAGGCAGCCGGTAACGATGACCTTGCCGTTTTCGGCCATCGCTTCGCCGATCGCATCCAGCGACTCTTCCACCGCCGAATCGATGAAGCCGCAGGTGTTCACCACCACCACGTCGGCATCGTCGTAGGTCTGGACGATGTCGTAACCCTCGACCTTGAGCTGGGTGAGGATGCGCTCGGAATCGACCAACGCTTTGGGGCATCCGAGACTGACGAATCCGACCTTGCGTCCGCCGCCGGATGGATGGGAGGCCAGGTCCGAAGCCGGCGTCGTGTTCGAAGCGGGGGCGCGCGAAGGCATGAGTCTGTGATGAAAGAGTCTGTGATGAGAGGTTCTGCCGGAAGAACCGCGAAGGTCGGAAATCGGCAGGCGATCGCAGGCTAGGACACCCTCAACCGAAGCATCGCCGGGGCAGTCACGCAGTATACCCCCGCATGCGATGCGCCCCCAGACTGCAATCGACATGCCCGCACGGCGTAGGATGAGCCGCGGAGGGCATATGGGCGAGTGGATTCCATTGACGACACCGGCGGGGCCGGTACAAGGCTGGCTGGCGCGACCGCAACGCGCGCCGCTCGGGGCAGTGGTCGTGATCCAGGAGATTTTCGGCGTCAATGCGCATATCCACGCGGTCGCCGACCGTTTCGCCGCCTCCGGCTTCACCGCGCTCGCGCCCGCCGTGTTCGATCCGCTACGCCCGGGCGTCGAGCTCGGTTACGACGAGGCCGGGATCGCGCGCGGGCGCGAATTGGCCGCCGAATTGGGATTCGATCAGGCGGTGGCGATCGTCTCCGCAGCCGCGCATTGGCTGCGCGAAGCAGGGCATCGGGTCGGCGCGACCGGCTTCTGCTGGGGCGGCACCGTGGCGATGCTGGCCAACACCCGGCTCGCTTTGCCCTCGGTGACCTATTACGGCGGTCGCAGCGTGCCTTTTCTGCACGAGCAGGCCCGCGCGCCGATGCTGTTCCATTTCGGAGAACGCGATCCGCTGATTCCACCCGAAGACGTGGACAAGCACCGCCGCCACCATCCCGAAGCGGTCGTGTACGTCTATCCCGCGGGCCATGGCTTCAATTGCGATATGCGCCGCGATTACGCTGCCGACAGCGCGGCCTTGGCCTGGGAGCGCAGCATCGATTTCCTGACGGAGCATCTGCGATGAGCGCGCGCAAACTTTCCGCCTGGCAATTGCATCCGCAACTGGCCGAAGACACCCATCCGCTGGCGCAGTTCGGGCTGTGCGAAGTCAGACTGATGGACGACGCCAATCATCCATGGTTGATTCTGGTGCCGCGCATCGAGCATGCGGTCGAACTGATCGATCTGGACGAACCGCAACAGACGCTGCTGATCCGCGAAGTCGATCGCGCCAGCCGCGCATTGCGCGCGGCGGTCAAGCCGCACAAGCTCAACGTCGCCGCGTTGGGCAATGCGGTGCCGCAATTGCATGTGCACGTGATCGCGCGGTTCCACGACGATATCGCCTGGCCGCGACCGGTCTGGGGCATGGCCAGTGCGCAACCGTACACGCCGGAAGCGCTGATCCGCAGAGTCGAGCTGCTGCGGAGCGCGCTGGAGGCATGACGCAGGCCGCGATAGAAGCCCTCGCCGACGACGCCTGGTTGATCCGTCTCGGCGAAACGATGCATCCAACCGTGAATGCCGGAGTGCATCGGCTGGCCGCATCGATCCGACAGGCCGCGCCGGAATGGTTGCGCGGCCTCAGTCCCGCCTATGCCAGCCTCGGCGTGTATTTCGACCCCGAACGGGCGAGTCCGGACGATGTGCGCGCGTGGCTGGCGAAGGCGATCGGAGCGGCGGATGCGGGCAGCACGGCGCGGACGGACGATCACAACGATCACGATTGCGTGCGCATCGTCGAAATTCCGGTCGCCTATGGCGAAGATTTCGGCGCCGATTTCGTCTCCGCGGCACGGACGCTGGATCTTCCGGCGCAGGCGCTGATCGAACGTCACTGCGCGCCTCTGTATCAGGTCGCGATGATCGGTTTCGCGCCGGGTTTCCCTTATTTGCTGGGACTGGACCCGACGTTGACGTTGCCGCGGTTATCTACGCCGCGCACGCATGTGCCTGCCGGAAGCGTCGCCATCGGCGGTGCGCAAACCGGCATCTATCCGCGCGCGAGTCCTGGCGGCTGGCGGCTGATCGGACGCACGCCATTGCGCATGTTCGAGCCGTCGCGCGCGCCGCCCGCATTATTGAGGCCCGGCGATCGCGTGCGCTTTCGTGCGATATCCGCCGATGAATTCGCGATCCTCGCGGCCGCCGCATGAACGCCGCGCACGCGCTCATACAAGTGGTTTCAGCCGGTTCGCTCACCACCGTGCAGGACACCGGCCGCGAACGCTACCGCGACCTCGGCGTTGGCCGCGCCGGAACGCTCGACCCGGAAGCGGCGGCGCTGACCAACCGTCTGGTCGGCAATGCCGCGAGCGACGCCCTGCTCGAAATCACTCTGCACGGGCCGGTGCTGCGTTTCGCGATACCGGTGCGCATCGCTTTGTACGGCGCGCCAGCGCCGATCGCGTTCAAGGATGCAGGCGGCGCGACGCATCCTTTGCGCACCGGACGGCCGATCGACCTGCCTGCGGGCTCGTTGCGGATCGGCGCGATCCGCGACGGTCTGCGCGTTTGGCTGGCCTTCGCCGGAGGCATCGATGCGCCGCGGATACTCGATAGCCGCAGCACCGATCTGCGCGGCGGCTTCGGGGGCCTCGACGGTCGCGCACTGCGCGCCGACGATACCTTGACCCTCTGCGCGCCGCCGTGCGTATCGGTTGATCGCCCGGTCTCTGCGCCCTGGTGGGTCGCTCCCGATATCGATGCGCTTTTCGGGGCGTCCGCGTCTTCGTCCGCAACTTCGATCCGCTACGTGCCGTCGACGCACCCGTCGGCGCTCGCGTTGGGCTCGTCGGATTGGCGCGTCGATCCGCGCAGCGATCGTCAGGGACTGCGCCTGGCCGGGGCATCATTGCCCAATCCCCTGCCCGAGCAGATTTCAGCGCCTGTCGCGCCAGGCACGATCCAATTGCCGCCGGATGGCCAGCCAATCGTCTTGTTGGCCGATGCGCAAACGGTTGGCGGTTACCCGCGACTGGGGCATGCGATCGGCATCGACCTGCCGCGTCTTGCCCAATGCCGGCCCGGACAACCGCTGCGTTTCGAAGCGGTGACCCAGGGCGCCGCCCATCGACTATGGCGCGAACGGCAGGCGCAGTTGTCGCGGCTGTGCATGGCGATCGACGACAAATTGCGACGATAGGCCCACGCTGCGATGTGCCGGCGCAAGCATCTGCTTCGTGGCCGCAGCCATCTGCGGTTGCGTTACGGCCGTTTTTCAACGGCCATCGGGAGAATTGCGGCGATTGCCGGGATTGCGTAGGCTGCCGGAACTCCGTCCCGGACCTCGCGCATGCCGCGTATCGATTTCAACTGCGATCTCGGTGAAGGCTGCGGCGACGATGCGGCGATCATGCCCTGGATCAGCTCGGCGAACATCGCATGCGGCGGCCATGCCGGCGACGACGCGCTGATCCGCACGACCCTGCGTCTGTGCATGAGCCATGGCGTGGCGGCGGGCGCGCATCCCGGGTACCCGGACCCGGAACATTTCGGCAGACGCGAACTTGAGATGAGCCCGCAGAAGATCGGCGAGGAGATCCGCGCGCAGTTGCAACGGATCGCGATCATCGCGGATGCCGAAAGCGTACCGCTGGTCCACGTCAAACCGCATGGCGCCTTATACAACCGCGCCGCTCGCGACGCCGAGGTCGCGCATGCGATCGCGACCGCGGTGCGCGATGTCGACCCGACATTGATCCTGGTCGGATTGTCGGGTTCGCAATCGACGCGTGCGGGCGCGGCGATCGGGCTGCGCGTGGCTCACGAAGTGTTCGCCGAACGCGGATATGCCGCGGACGGAACCTTGCTGCCGCGCGGCGTTGCGGGCGCGGTGCTGGACGACAGCGGCGAGGCGGTGACGCAGGCGCTGCGGCTCGTCCGCGACGGGATGGTCATCGCCGACAACGGCGCGCAACTCGCCCTGCGCGCCGACACTCTCTGCCTGCATGGCGACCGCGATCACGCGGCCGCTTTCGCTCGGGCGTTACGGATTGCGCTCGAACAGGCTGGCATCCTCATCCTGGGACTTGGAGTCACCGAATGAATCATTGGCCTCTGCTCGGCGTCCTCGTGGTAGTGCTTGGTTTCGCATTACGGATGAATCCGGCGATGGTGGTGGTGATCGCAGGCTTCGTCACCGGACTCGCCGCCGGCCTCACGCCGACCGATGTGCTCGATTTGATCGGCAAAGCTTTCACCGAAAAGCGCTACCTGCTGCTGTTCCTGCTCACCTTGCCGGTGATCGGCCTGCTCGAACGCCACGGGCTGAAACAGCATACGCAGGCCTGGATCGCGCGCCTGCGCGGCGCGACTTTGGGCCGGCTGCTGATCGCGTATCTATTCATCCGCCAGTCGCTCGCGGCGCTGGGTCTGACCAACGTCGGCGGTCATCCGCAGACGGTCAGGCCGCTGCTCGCACCGATGGCCGAAGGCGCTGCGGAAACCGCGCACGGTCCGTTGCCGCAAACAGAACGCGAACGCATCCGTGCGATGTGCGCGGGCACCGACAATGTGGGCTTGTTCTTCGGCGAAGACATTTTCCTCGCCTTCGGCGCGGTGCTGCTGATCCAGTCCTTCTTCGCCGATCACGGCACCCAGCTCGAGCCTCTGCAGATCGCGCTCTGGGGCATTCCGACCGCGGTCTGCGCCTTCCTGATCCATGCCTGGCGCATCCGCCGTTTCGAGCGAGCGCTCGCCGCGCGCGTCACCGCCGCCGGGCCGCGCGAGCACGCACGGGGAGACGCGGCATGATCGGGCTGAAAGCCGTGTACTGGCTGCTCGGCGGCTATCTGGCGCTGCTCGCCTTGCGCGGCTTACGCGATGCCGGCAATCCACGCCGCTACGGCACGGGCCTGTTCTGGGGCCTGTTGGCGCTGTTGCTGTTCGCCGCCGAACACATGCCCGTACGCGCAGTCGGTGGATGCGTGGTCGTACTGGCGTTGTTGGCCGGATTCGGCGGCTTGCGCAGCGGGCGCTACGACGAAAGCAGCGACGAGGACAAACACCGCGACGCCTCGCGCTTCGGCAACCGCCTGTTCTGGCCGGTGTTGACGATTCCCGCGGTGACCCTGCTCGGAACGCTGGTCGCCAAACATCTGACGTTCAATGGCGAACCGCTGTTCGACAGCGCGAATACGGCGACCCTGACTTCGCTCGCGCTCGCTTGCGCGCTGGCGCTCGCGGCCGCCAGCGTGCTGACCCGACAGATGCCCGGCGTCGCGGTGGAACAGTCGCGGCGGCTGGTCGATGCGATCGGTTGGGCGGCGTTGTTGCCGCTGCTGCTGGCGACGTTGGGCAGCGTATTCGAGGCCAGCGGCGTCGGCAATGCGGTCGCCGACATCGTGCGCCGGGTCATTCCGGTCGACAACGCATTCCTGGTGGTCGCCGCGTACGCCGTCGGGATGGCCGTGTTCACGATCATCATGGGCAATGCCTTCGCCGCATTCCCGGTGATGACCGCGGGCATCGCCCTACCCCTGCTGGTGCAACAGCATGGCGCCGAACCCGCTTCGCTGGCCGCAATCGGCATGCTCTCAGGATATTGCGGCACGTTGATGACGCCGATGGCGGCGAACTTCAACCTGGTGCCTGCGGCGTTGCTCGAACTGAAGGATCCCTATGGCGTGATCCGCGCGCAATGGCGCACCGGCGCGGCGCTGTTGTTGTGCAATATCGCACTGATGTATCTCATCGTGTTCCGTTGATGCCACGCAAGTCATCGCCATCGTCGTCGCGTTCGAAAGCATCGCCCGCCAGCGCGAAGCCGCGCGCGCCGGTGGTATTGCTGACCGGCTTCGAGCCATTCGGCGGCGAACGCCGCAATCCGAGTTGGGAAGCGGTGCGCCGCCTGCGCGGCGCGCGCATCGCCGGGCATCGCGTCGTCGTCGCGCGTCTTCCCGTCGCTTTCGCCGACAGCCTGCCGGTGTTACGTCGCGCCTTGCGCGAATATCGACCTGCGCTCACGATCTGCATCGGCCAGGCCGGCGGTCGCGCGCGGATCTCCCTGGAACGCGTCGCACTGAATCTGATCGATGCGCGCATACCCGACAATACCGGCGCGCAACCGGTCGACAAACCCGTCGTCGTCGACGGGCCCGCCGCCTATTTCGGCAGTCTCCCGGTCAAAGCCATGCTCGTCGCATTGGACGCCGCGGGTTTTTCGGCAGAACTCTCGCATAGCGCCGGCACGTATGTCTGCAATCAGGTGTTCTATGGCTTGATGCACGCCCTGCGC
>SSEV01000015.1 GCA_008015095.1 Lysobacteraceae bacterium
AATGCGCGCACGCCCCGAGCATCAGCATCGACAGGAACATGATGGCCGCCATCGCGATCGCGCCGGCGTATTGGCGATGCTTTGATTTCATGCGTATCTCATCTTGAGTATCGCGGGCAAAAGAAGCCGAGCGCGCCATGCGACGCGACCGACGTTTCGCGAAATCCCGGCCCGCCCGCGTGATGGCGGGCGGACCGAGGATGGCGCGATCGGTGACCTCAGCTTACCAACTCACCCCAAGCGAGACTTTGAACAGGCGCGGCGGCCAGATGGTGCCATCGCCGCTGCGACGGCCGAAAGTCGGATTCGGACTCCCGGGACCGCCGTGCCAAGTGTCGTAGTCGGTGTAGTTGCGCCAGTTGAAAGCGTTGAACAAGTCGCCGCGCACGCGGAACTTGATGCCGGCGCCGGTATCCCACTCTTTCTGCACGGCCACATCGAATTGCTTGAAACCAATGCTGTCGCCCGGGATGAATGGGTCGAAGAAGCAGTGATCGAAACTCGGCACATCGTGACAGTTCAACGACTCCTTCGCCGTCGGACTGGCGACGGTCAGCTTTCCGGAGAACGTCAGTCCACCGATGGCGTAGATCCCGGTACCGACCAGGCGGTGCTTGGAAATGCCCAGCGAGCGTGTGAAGGGCTGGCCTTCCGCGCCGGAGTAGTCGAACAGATAGTGCTCGTCGAACGCGGCGGCATTGTTGCGATTTTCTTTGGCATCACTATAGGTATAGGCCAGAGTGAAGCCCCAGGGCGACGCTTTGCTGAAAGGCTTTTCCAGCGACAACAACAGCGAGTTGATCTTGGTCTCGATCCCGTTGTCGGCAATAATCAGCGTGCCGAAGCCCGGAATCGGGAACCCCCAGGGCTGGTTGCCCCAGGTCGCGCCAGGATTGGCCGGGTTGCGGAAGCTGCCATCCGGCCAGCGATTGCCGAGCGAGAACTGGATACCGTCGTAGCTGCGGATATGCACGAACGCAGCGGACGTGTTCCAGTCGTTGCCCAAGACCTGGAACACATTGCGCATACCGATGCTGAATTGATCCGCGTGCGGCGTCTTGATGTCGTTGTTGATCAGATTGACCTCGGCGCCGAAGTTCGGGTTCGCCGCGACCAGAGCGAGCAGGTTGGCTTGGTTCAGATAGCTCGAATTCCAGGCCAGACAGTTGCCGACGCCGACCGTACACGGATGATCGGGCGTATTGAACAGGAACGTGTAGCGCGGGAACGTGCTCTTCGACTGTTCGAGCGCGAGATAGTCGAACAGATTGCGATCGTAGGAGCGCCCTGCTCCGCCGAAAATGACATGGCGTTCATCGGCGAACAGATCGTAAGAGAAGCCCAGACGCGGCTGCCACGCGCCATCGAAGGCCTTGCGGTTGCCGCCATCGCTGATGTAGTCCTCGATGTCGTAATCGACGTTCGGGCCATGGATGTTCGACCAGCCGCGCAGGGCCGTGACCAGATTCGCGGGGGTCCGATAGTTCTCGAATCCCGGGCTGCGCTCGTAGTCGTAACGCAGGCCCAGATTCAATGTCAGCTTGTCGTTGACCTCCCAGTCGTCCTGGAGATAAATCCCGTATTGCTTGTTGGTCGAAGTGATGTTGCGGCTTGGCGAGCCAGGCAGTTGTGCGCCGAACTCAACGCGGAACGGAATGAACGACGCGAGCGTGGTTCTGCCCGCATTGAGATTCTCGTAATAATCGACGCGGAATTGCGGGTTGTAAGGCTGCTGCTCGAAAGCATTGATCTCGACCGACTTGAACTTGAAGCCGGCCTTGATCGTGTGCCCATCGAACCTGGTGAAGGTGAAATCGTCCTGGAAACCCCAGCCCTGCTGGCCCTTGTCCTGGTAGTCCTGTCCGCCGCCGACATTCAGAATCGGATTGCCGAAACTGTTGCCCGACGCGGTATTGACGATCTGGAAGCCGTTGCCGATGGTGATCGGGCGCGGGTTCCAGGCGTCGTCTTCGGACGTCAGATGCATGTCGTTGAACCAATCCGTGCCGCTCCACTGCCAGCGCGCATCGAATCGCGTGCTGTTGTTGGTCTTGCTCGACCCGTACGACAAGGTGTTCGGGCCGTTGCCGATACCGGTCAGCTCTTCCTCGTCGCGGCGCTTGACCGAGAACTCGACCAAATGGTCGTCGCCGGCCTGCCAAGTCAACTTGCCGAAATACATATCCTGTTCGAACGGCGCGCCGCCGGCGCCGATGAACGCAGCCAGCTCAGGAGTCAAATCGAGGGCGTCGAAACTATTGTCGCCGATGCGGATCTCGCGCGGGCGTTCGAGATCCTTCCTTTCATAGGCCAGGAAGAAAAACAGCTTGTCCTTGACCACCGGGCCGCTGAAGAACGCGCCGTACTGCTGCTCGCTGGACGGGATCTTGTTGCCGGTGTTGTCCTCGCGCAACGTCGCCGAACGCATCTTGTCCGAAGTGTAGTCCCAGACGAACTGGCCTTCGAATTCGTTACCGCCCGAACGCGTGACCGCGGAAATCGCGGCGCTGCTGATCTGGTCGTATTCGGCCTTGTAGTTCGACGAGATCACCTTGTATTCGCCGATCGCGAACTGCGGGAAAGGGTTGCCGCTGGATGAGTCCTGGCCGCTGATGCCCCCCTTGAGAACGTAGTTCTTCTGACCCACGCCGTCGATGAAGACATTGATCCCGTTCGAGTTCTGAGCGCCGCTGCGCAACTTGCTCGAACTGTCCTCGCTGCTTTCGAAGATCATACCCGGCACGGTGTCCGCGAACGCGAGGAAGTTGCGCGATGCTTGCGGCAGGCTTTCGATCTGGCGCGTGCTGACATAGGTCGCCACTTCCGAGGTCTTGGCCTCCTTCAGCACAGTGGCGTTGACCACGATGGTGTCGAGTTCATCGACATTGCCCGCGGTGCCGGTCGCGTCTTCGGTATCGAAAGTGACGGTTTCGCCCACGCGTAGAACCAGATCGCGCGAGCTGGTCTGCCCTCCGGATTCGACGGTGATCTGATACGCTCCCGGAGGCAGGCCGGTCAGGGTGTAATTGCCGTTGGCGCCGGCCTCGACGCTGCGCGTAAGACCGGTCGCGGCGTTGGTCGCGGTGACTTTGGCTTCGGCCGCGACTTGTCCGCGTAGCGTAGCGCTTGTCGACTGCGCGATGGCGAACGGTGTGGCGCAGATCAGACAGCTCGCTAGCGCGCAGCTGAGCAGATTGCGGTTGAGCCGACTCTGCTGTCGACGACGATCGTGGTTCATGGCATCACCCCTCCCGAGGGCATTCGCTGTTACAACGGTTTGAAAACGATTACATCACGACTTAAAAAAAATGCATCCCCCTGGAAGTCCCGCTCCGTCCCTCCAGATCTCCCACCGGCGACCGCAGTCGACGGTTATCGCCGTGGCCTTGTGGGCCCGCGGCATGCGCGACGGATGCCTACACATCCGTTGCGCCGTATCCGTGCCGGCTCGCATGAGCCTCACGATCGCGGCACCGGCCCGCAAAGCGCCCAGCCGCAGCTGCCTCAAGCATGACGGGGCCTGCTCGATTCGCGCACGATCAACTGCGGCGACAACAGCGGCGGCCGTCGTTCGACCTGCATATCCTCGTGCTGAAGGTCAAGCAATAACCGCATCGCATTCGCACCAAGCTCGGCGATATTGACCCGCATCGTCGTCAGCGCAGGCACCACGTAGCGCGCGATTGGAATATCGTCGAAACCCGCGATCGCCACCTGACCGGGCACCGAAACCTGAGCCTGATTGAACGCGAACAGGCAGCCAAGCGCCATCATGTCGTTCGCGGCGAACACCGCATCCGGCAATGCGCCTTCGGCCAGGAGCAACCCCGCGCGGTGACCCGCAGCCTCGCTGAAGTCGCCCTGCACGATCCATGTCTGCTGCTCCGGCGCGCCCGACGCCATGGCGTCGAGATAACCGCGCTGGCGCTCGTGGGCGTCGAAATTGTTCTCCGGCCCGGTGATGAAGGCGATGCGACGGTGACCGGCCCCGAGCAGGTGTTCGACCATCGCCCGCGCGCCGCCATAATTGTCGATGCCCAATGCGACCTGACCGACCTCCGTGGGGCGGGAGTTGATCAGCACCGCGGGCATCGCCGCAAGATTCTCGCCGAGCGACTCGGTATCGCCGACGTGAGGCGACATCACCAACAATCCATCGACGCGACCGCGCATCGCGCGCAATGCCGATGCCTGCTCTTCGGGATGACCGTGATAGCTCGACACCAGCAGATGCTGACTGCATTCGCGCGCGACCTGATCGATACCTCGCACCAGTTCGGAAAAGAACTCCCCATGCAGATCGGGCAGCACCACGCCTATCGTGTGCGTGCGCCGGCTGCTCAAACTGCGCGCGGCATGATGAGGGCTGTAGCGCATTTCGCTGGCGACGCTCAGAACGCGTCGCCTGACCGACTCGGCCACATTGTTGTGACCGTTCAGTGCTCGCGAAACGGTCGCCACCGACACTTTCGCCGCACGTGCTACGTCTTTGATGGTCACGCTCAACGGCTTCACTCCGATGACGGATGGATGGGGCCGGACAGCTCCAATGTAACCGTTTTCAAAAAAATATGTAAAGAGTTTGTGCGCCCCGGCGATTTAAACATCTTCAATTCCATATTTCCTTACAAATGAGTAAGTTTCATCGCCCACGCACTGACTGTAGCTTCGCTTCGTCGATGCTGCATAGCAGCATTCGCTATGCGACGCCCCTCTGCATGACGCCCGGATCCCCTCCCAACGCGCCGTCGGGCGTGCTGAAGGCTGCTCGCCGCACACCATGGCATCTTGATGCGTCAAAACCATCACCCTGGCCAGAGGGTCCGACGACATTCTCACGACGCAATACGTCTATAGCGTTCGCTCTTCGCACAGACCAACACGACAACGCCCCTGCTTATCACGATCATCGCTTGAAGAATGGCCCGAACAACGCCATTCCCCCGATATCCAGACGCTGCGGACCGAGGCAAAGCTTGGATCCGCGGCCAGCGGATCGAGCGCTTGTGGATTTGCTCCGAGAATGCCAACCATGGCGCGCAGAGCCTCTGAATTGTCGGGATCCTGCCAAAACCGGCAACCAGCCGGGCCATGCTTGAATCCAGCTCGCCAGACGTGTAAACAAGACTTCGTTCGCACAGATGGATAAGGCACGAGGAATGGACAGGCAGACCGCAGGCCGGGAAGACCCGAGATACGCGCAGATCGTCCAGGGCATCGACGCCATCGGACAATGGTCGGCGGACGAGCGCAAGAACCTGGCCGACCATCTTTACGCGCAAGTCGCACGCGACAGCAGCATACGTGAAGTGCATCAAGTCACCCTGTCCGGAGCCGGCGACAGCACCAAAGTTTTCGCTGTGTACCAGCCCAACGGTGATCAGCCACCGATGTTCCACGCCAATGTCGATACGGCGCTTCGCACCGCCGCCGTACCGCCGCCTGCGCCGGCTGTCGACAAGGACGGCTACTTCACCGACCCCGCCATCACCAGGAAGCCTATTCCCGCCTTGGAAAAAGGCGATCTGCCGCAAATCAACGCCATCGTCCTGCATCGCACCGAGTCAGCGACTGCGCAAAGCGCGCTGAATTCGTTCAAGACCGGCACAGGCGCGCATTTCCTGATCGACAAAGACGGCACGATCTACCAGACCGCCAGCCTCAACGAAAAGACCTATCACGTTGGCAAGATCAAATCGCGCTGTATGGAAGAAGGCACCTGCACGCCCGAAGAATCAAAAACCATCAAGGACATGGGCTGGAACCCCGGGAAATTGCACAACCACGAGGCAGCCAAAGCCTATCCCGATCGCTTCCCGATGAACGGCGACAGTGTCGGCATTGAGGTGGTCGGCAGCTACAACGCCAAGACCAAGACCTGGGACGCGCCCACTCCCGAGCAGAAAGCCGCCATCGCCAAACTCGTCGGTATGCTGCAAAGCGAATACGGACTGCAGAACAACGACGTGTACCAGCACGACAAGATTTCCTACAAGACCCCCGGTGAAGGTGCAGGCCTGTGGGATCCCAAGACGCAAGAGATCGCACCCGAGCAGCAACAAGGCGCGCCAAAACGTTAGATTTGCCACATTGCGCGGAACGAACGGCGCGTTATCTTCTGTAAGCCGCGCTCTCAGCGGGTTTACGCTGAAATTCAGCGCGCCTCAGCTGTCGCTGCGCCAGCCGGGCCGCCGTGTTCGCAGCCGCTCTTGTCCCAACGACAGGAAAAAACTTGCGCGCGGCCCTTCTCGCAAGATACCCCGCCGCCAAACCCTCCGGGTCGCTATACGCCATCGGCGAGGCGTTGGCGTTGGCGTAGCCGTAGGTGCTCAGCCCCCCACCCAGGCCGATCGGGTCGGATTGCACGTAACGACCGGTCGTCGGGTCGTAGTCGCGGAAATAATTCTCGTTGAGCTCGCTCGCGGCATCGTAACGCTGCCCAGGCAAGCGCAAATCCAGGACGAAAGCAACGCCATCGGCGTCCGGATCCTGATTCGGAGCGCTGGCTCCAAAGGCTTCATCCGTGAGATCCCAACGCCATACCGCCACATCGCGATCCGGATCGATCACTACGCGCGGCGCGCCCAGCGCATCGGGCTCGATGTAGTACAGCTGAGGCAAGGCCAATGCGGGGCGTCCCGCAAAAATTGCGTCTGTTGCAATAGCACAGTTGACGCAATTGTCGATTCGGTCGTGTGCTGGGAACCCTGGGTTAGTGAGTGGTGCAGAACCCGCTCTTCCGCTGTTTTCGGCAACTAGCTTGGACTTATCTCCACACCAACGCCTACTCTCGGGAGACTGCTGATGATCGTGCAACCAGCCACCTTCATTCGCTCACACAGGAGATCGTTAAGCTGCTCATCATCAATGTGGAGCAGGCTGCTTGTTAGCGAGTTAAAGATGCAAAAAACCGCTTCGCAAGTCCGGCGCAGTTAGCAAGACCCAGTCATCCTGAGTGCCGCCCCACAAGTACGAGTAATTCTCGATGATCGACATTATTGACCCCTTCCACACAAGTAGAACGGCTGAGCTTCTTGAGGAACGATTTGCGTCCTGATCTGTGGAGAGCCAGCCTGCTGTAGTAGCCGCAGGACATTGCGGTCAGCGCCGCTCGCCGTCAAATGGACAAGATTACCGTTCAGATACTCCGGATGGGTGTGATTGATCCATCGGATATTCGGTCCGATGGGAATGCTCACTCCCCCCTCCGTCCCTTGAATCAAGTAATACGCACCGCCGCCGCCATTGCGTCCCGCACCGGTCAAGTATACCTGTGCGAATTCGGTGCCTGCATCAAAACGTCTCACTCCGGAGTCCAATAGATGATCTTTGTAAAAAACGTGATCTTTGATACGTGAAATCCGCGATTCACGCCAGCCAGTGTTCTTTGCGATAGAAGAAATATCGGTCGTATCAGCACGAACAACGCCATAGGCTTCTTCTGCAAGATCCTATCCACGTAATGACTCAGGATTAATAACCTGCCTAGCTTCCGTCTGCCTTTCGCTGTTTGCGGCAACAGATCAGTCCAAAACCTGACCGGGCTGCCACTCGTATTCACGGGCAATGACTTCAACGTACTCGTCATGCCCAAGCAGAATGTAGTGCCGCCATTGATTCGGGTCTAAACCAATCTCGCGAAGCCAATTCGATTCACGCACCTCGTACATCCCAGGGTCAGGACAAAAACCGGTTATCTTCCATTGATGACCGACCCTAGCAACTGACGCTTCTGGCGTCTCGCCATCCTGAATCCCGCTAAAGACATTCGACCAGTCGTAGCTTTGCTCAGGAATGACCTCCAAGTCGGAAAATGCCGGTCGTTTTCGCACCTGTGCGCCTTCTCCAAAGAGAACTCGCACAAGTCTGTGCTGCGATCCTTTCGCTGTGTCGGAAGGAACAAAGCTACCCGGGTCGCTAATGACGGTGGGGCCAGCACGATTTACCGGATCTCCTTCCAATTGAAAGAAGCCGATAAACGTCACAGATGCCAGCGGCGCCGACTCAGGCGATTCGATGCGCAAATAAGGAACCGATGGACTGATCATCCAAGGCACTTGAACCGGAACGAGGATCCCGAAATTTTCCATTGTTACCTAGCCCCCGGTATTTCAATAACTCTCAAGATGGTCAGATCACTTTGAGTCGGCGTCACTGGAACGCGAGGTCCAGGCAATGGCGCATTTGGCAACAAAGGCGTCTCTTGGAGGCGACGCAGCAACTGCCTTGACGGCTGTATGATGGTGACATTCGTTGGCCGTAAGCCAGCTTCACTCAATGCCGAAAGCGACCGCGTGTTGGCGGATACCAGTTGGCCGTCGTAGTAGAACGCTTCAATAGGGAGTTGATCAGGATGTAGAGCGCCTGTTCTCAGATCGCCAGCGACAGCACTGATTTCTCGACCGGCTAGATAGCTCGGGCGCCCCTCAACACCAAAGGTGGGACCAACACGCTTCTGTCCAAACAAAACCTGTGGCTCAAGGCTGTTTGCGGCCGTTCTTACATCACATACGACCCTCTCCTTCTCGAACCGGCTTCTGCGAGCTGCGCTCTCAGCGAGTTTACGCTGAAATTCAGCGCGCCTCAGCTGTCGCTGCGCCAGCCGGGCCGCCGTGTTCGCAGCCGCTCTTGTCCCAACGACAGGAAAAAACTTGCGCGCGGCCCTTCTCGCAAGATACCCCGCCGCCAAACCCTCCGGGTCGCTATACGC
>SSEV01000122.1 GCA_008015095.1 Lysobacteraceae bacterium
ACCGGTGTGCTGAGCGATGACCGGAATCTGATTGCGCTCGCCCCAGACCTGCAGCTGCTCGACCGCGGCGGCGCGGAAGGTGTCGCCGGCGGCGAGCATCAGCGAGCGGCCCTCGTCCCGGTAGCGGCGCGCGAGCTTGCCGATGGTGGTGGTCTTGCCGACGCCGTTCACGCCGACAGTGAGGATGACGAAGGGCTTGGCCCCAGCCTCGATACGCAACGGTTTCGACACAGGGGCGAGCATCGCGATCAATTCCGCGCGCAAGGCGGCCAGCAACGCCTGCGCATCGGCGAACTCGCGCGCCTTCATCCGCTTGCGCAGCGCTTCGACCAGTTGCGTGGTCGCGCTCACGCCGACATCGGCGGTGAGCAGTGCGGTTTCGATCTCGTCGAGCAGATCGTCGTCCAAGCGCGGGTTGCGCGAAAACAAGCCGCTGAAGCTGCGAGCGAATCCGCTGTTGCGCAACCGATCGCGCCAACCGGACTTACCGGCCGGGGCTGGCGTATGCCCGCCCTGGGCGTCGGCCCGCTCGGAGGCCGGTTCGGAAGTCCCGCGATCGGACATGGCCGGAGCGGGGGGCGTCTGATGGGAAACGATGTTTTCGCTGGCAAGGGGTTGCGTGGGGTCGCCGGCCGTCAAAGAGGCGTCCCGCGCCTCTTCCGGCGGGGCATCGGCGGCGGGCGCCGCATCCGGCTTCTTGCGGCGGAAAAAACTGATCATCGATGGGGGAATGCACGCGAATGACGGACAATGCGCGCATGGTATCACCCGGACTCCTGCGCTCCCGATGAACCGTCGACGCGACATCTCTCCTGTTTCCGGCGCCTCTGGCACGGTCCGCATCATCGGCGGCGAATGGCGCGGCACCCGTCTGCCGGTGGCCGATCGCGTCGGTCTGAGACCTAGCGCGGACCGCGTGCGCGAGACTCTCTTCAATTGGCTGCAACCCAAGTTGCCCGATGCGCGTGTGCTGGATCTGTTCGCCGGGACCGGGGCGCTCGGTCTGGAAGCGCTTTCGCGCGGGGCGAGCGAGGCGGTGCTGATCGAGCGTGAGCCCGGGATCGCCGAGAACCTGCGCCGAACTACCGCGCGCCTGCAGGGAGGCGATCGGGCGCGGGTGATCTGCGACGATGCGACGGTCTGGCTGCGCGGCGAACCCTCAACGGCATTCGATGTGGTCTTCGTCGACCCCCCGTTCGCAGGCGACTGGTGGCGGCCGGTCCTGGGCGCGTTGTCGCCCTGGCTCGCCCAGGACGCTTGGCTCTATCTCGAATCGCCGGCCGAGCGCCCAGCCGAAACCGACGAACACTGGTTGCTTCATCGCGAAGGACGGACCCGTGACGTCCATTACGCGCTCTATCGTAGGTGGGCGAGCGAAGGATTCGCGACATCCGGCGTCTGACCTCGCCATTGGACGAGCGGCATGGTCCGCACTGCTACACTGAACGCCGTGTCCATCCGCAGCGATCGATCCCGAACCGCATGAGTAAGGCAGCTACCGCTATCCCCGCCGCCCGGATCGCCGTCTACCCGGGCACTTTCGACCCGATCACCAACGGCCACGTCGATCTGGTCGATCGCGCCGCTCCCCTATTCGAGCGCTTGATCCTCGGCGTCGCCGAGAGTCCTGGCAAACGGCCGGCGCTTCCGCTCGCGCAACGGGTGGATTTGGCGCGGGATTCGCTGGCCAAGTATCCCAATGTCGAGGTCCGCGGTTTCGATTCGCTGCTGGCTCATTTCGTGACCGAAATCGGCGCGGGCGTGTTGCTTAGAGGCCTGCGTGCGGTATCGGATTTCGAATACGAATTCCAACTCGCGAGCATGAATCGGCACCTGATCCCCGGCGTCGAGACGCTGTTCCTGACCCCGGCCGAGCAATACGGTTTCATTTCCTCCTCGCTGGTGCGCGAAGTGTCCCGCCTCGGCGGCGACGTATCCGATTTCGTGCCGCCGGCCGTGGCCAAAGCGCTGCAGGCCGAATGGCGGCGCGCTTCAAGTTGACCGTTCTTCCATCCACCACCCCTCCCGACCGGGAAACGAACACCATGAACACTATCGCCCGTCTGGCCCGTCTGCTCCTGATCGCCTGTCTCCTTGTTCCGCTCGCCGCCTGCGACAAGGCCGACGACAAATCCAAAGAAGCGCCCAAGCCCGCGCTCAGCGCGCCGGTCAACGACGATGCCGCCGCCTGGCGCGCGTACGTGACCGACGTGGTCGGCCGCAACATGGAGGGCGTCACCAGCTCGCCGTTCGTGTACCTGCTGCCTTCGGAGAATTCGGCCGACTTCCAGGGCAGCTACGATCGTTTGCTCGACAAGGCGCAGTCCGACATCTCGCGCGGCATTCTCGGCGGCAATATGCTGGCCTATGCCTCGCCGTCGTCGACCAAGACTGCGGATCTGATCGTTTCGACCTTTGAGGCGGCCAAGCCCGACAAGCTCAAGGGCGTGAAACTGCTGTTCATCGGTAAGCCTGAGGACAACGAGCGGGTCAAGACGGCGGTGGCGATCTCCGGTGTCAACTACGTTTTCGTCGAGGCTAAATAATCCGTATCGCGTTCGGCGCTATGCTCCGTCCGTCGGCGTCATCGGCGTCGGCGGCGGATCGGTCGAGTCGCGGGCGACGCGTCGATGCGGCGTCGTTCGCTCAAGCCGCCACTGGTCACCGATGTCACTGAAGATCAACGAGCTTTGCGTCAATTGCGACGTCTGCGAGCCGGCATGTCCGAATCGCGCGATCTCGCAAGGCGAGAGCATCTATGTGATCGACCCGGCGCGTTGCACCGAATGCGTCGGCCATTACGACGAGCCGCAGTGCGTGGCGGTCTGCCCGGTGGAATGCATCGATCCCGATCCGGCTTATCCTGAATCGCGCGAGTCGCTGCTGGAGAAAGCCTTGCGCCTGCAGAAGGAAGAAGCATGAAGGTCCGGTTCATTGCTGCGGCTGTCCTGCCGTCGGTTTCGCCACGCCTGTCGAGGATCGTCCGATCGTCGCAGACGGTTCGCACCGTCGTCGCGTCGATCTGCATCGTGATCAGCACGCTGGCGGGTGCGGCTGAAGTCCCGGCGCAACGGCCGCAAGCCGTGGCGATCGCCAGCGCCCACCAACTGGCCACCGATGCGGGCATGCGCATCCTGCGTGACGGCGGCAACGCCTTCGACGCGGCTGTGGCGGTATCGGCCACGCTCTCGGTGGTGGAGCCGATCTCTTCCGGTCTCGGCGGCGGTGGTTTTTTCCTGCTCCACGACGCGAAGACCGGCAAGGACGTCTTCATCGATGCGCGCGAAACCGCGCCCGCCGCCGCAACCCCACAGGCCTACCTCGACGCCAAAGGTGAACTCGATCGTGACCGCGCCACCAACGGGCCCTGGTCCGCGGGTATTCCCGGTCTGCCCGCTGGTTTGGTCCATTTGGCCGAACGCTATGGCAGGCTGCCGTTGAAAGCGTCGTTGCAGCCAGCGATCCGCATCGCGCAGGATGGTTTTCCGGTCTACGCGCGGCTGGCCAAAGGCTACGTCAGCCGACGCGAGGTGATGGAACGCTACAAAGGCACGCGCGGGGTGTTCCTCGCCGATGGCGATCCGCCGGAAGAGGGCGAAATCCTCAAGCAACCCGATCTGGCGCGCACCCTGCAAAGCCTAGCCGACACCGGGTTCGACGGTTTCTATCGCGGTCCGGTGGCCAAGAAGTTGCTCGCTTCCGTAAAAGCCGAGGGCGGTCATTGGACTGCGCAGGAATTGGCCGAGTATCGCATTCGCGAACGCGAGCCGCTGCGTTTCGAATACGACGGTTGGGAGGTCGTGACCGCGCCGCCGCCATCCTCGGGTGGGATTGCGCTGGCGCAGATGCTGCAGATGCTCGAACCCTGGGATCTGTCCAAGCTGCCGCAAGCCGAGCGCGTGCATCTGACCGTCGAAGCGATGCGTCGCGCGTTCCGCGATCGCACTTTCTATCTGGGCGATCCTGATTTCGTGAAGATACCGGTGCGGCAACTGACCAGTGCGGACTATGCCGCGGGGCAGCGTTCGACCATCCATCCGCGCAAAGCGACGCCCAGCGACGCGCTGTCCGGCGAACAGACCCCGCTCGAAGACGAGGACACCACGCATTTCTCGATTATCGACGCCGAGGGCAACTTCGTCGCCGGCACGCAGACGGTGAATCTGCTGTTCGGCTCTGGCCTGATCCCGCCGGGCACAGGCGTGCTGCTCAACAACGAAATGGACGATTTCGCGCTGAAGCCCGGCACGCCGAACGCTTTCGGCGTTCTGGGCTACGACGCCAACGCGCCGCAAGCGGGCAAGCGCATGCTCAGCTCGATGACGCCGACCTTCATGTGGTCGAAAGACCGGGCCGCCGTGCTCGGTACGCCGGGCGGCAGCCGCATCATCACCATGGTCCTGCTCGCCATGCTGGGCTATGCCGACGGTCTCGACGCGCAGCGGGTCGCGGCATTGCCGCGCTATCACCACCAGTGGATGCCGGACGCGATCGGCACCGAACGCGACGCGTTGTCCGATGAGGTGATCGCCGCCTTGCGCGCGATGGGGCATACGATCGTCGCGCCGAAAGAGAGGGGCGACGGGCGTCGCTCCAGCGATGTCTGGGGCAATCTGCAGACGGTGGAGTGGGATTTGCGCACGGGCGCCGTGCGCGGCGGCAGCGACCCGCGCAACCCGGTCGGCAAGGCGGCGGTGGAGCCGATCACCGCCGCCGGTCAGACATCGCCCTGAGAGATCGCAGGCGCGAAGCATGAGTCTGTTCCTTCATCTCCCGCACAAGCGCGAACGCATCCGCCTGCGCAAATTGAGGCCTTCCGATTTCCGCGCGTTCCACGCCTATCGCGGCGATCCCGACGTCGCGCGCTATCAGGGGTGGGAGCCGATGTCTCAGGACGAGGCCATGCAATTCCTGCGCGAATACGGCCGCAACGCCGGGCTGGAACCCGGCGAATGGGCGCAGTTGGGCATCGCGCTGTCCGAAGACGATCATCTGATCGGTGACGCGGGCCTGTGGCTGGGGCCCGACGGCAGGCGCGCCGAGTTCGGCATCTCCCTGCATCGCGATTTCCAAGGGCGGGGCTACGCCCGCGAAGCAGGCGCTGCGTTGCTTGATCTGCTGTTCGCGCATACGGCGGTTGGACAGGTGCGCGCCGCGACCGATGTGCGTAACGCGGCTTGCGCGCGGATGTTGCAAGCCTTGGGCATGCGCCTGGTCGACAGTGCGCAAACGGAGTACAAAGGCGAAATGTGCACCGAACAGGTGTTCGTGATCGAACGCGAGGAGCGCACCCGATGAAACTATGGTCCGTTTTGGGCAATTCGCAGAAGCTCGACGGTGGCGCGATGTTCGGCAACGCGCCGCGGGCCTTGTGGACGCAATGGGCCGCCCCGGACGAGCACAACCGCATCGCGCTCGCCTGTCGCGCGTTGCTGGCGTCCCCGCTCAACGGCAAAACCGTGCTGTTCGAGACCGGCATCGGCGCGTTTTTCCCGCCGGCCATTCGCGAACGCTACGGCGTGGTCGAAGAGCGCCATGTGCTGCTCGAATCGCTGGCTGAGGCCGGTTTCGGCTACGAGGACATCGACGTCGTGGTGCTTTCGCATCTCCATTTCGATCACGCCGGCGGGCTGCTCGCGCCGTGGCGCGAAGGTGAGGCGCCGCGACTGTTGTTCCCGAACGCGAAATTCCTGGTCAGCGCGGCCTGCTGGGACCGCGCGCGCGATCCGCATCCGCGTGATCGCGCCAGTTTCATCCCTGAATTGCCGGCGTTGCTCGAAGCCAGCGGCCGTCTGGAACTGGTCGATGGCATGCATTCGCGAGCGCTCGGCGATGCGGTGCGCTTCCACTTCAGCGACGGACATACGCCGGGGCTGATGCTGGCCGAGATCGTCGGCCCGGAACGGATCGGCGGCGAGGCCCACGGCGGCGTGGTGTTCTGCGCCGACCTCATTCCCGGAAGGCCGTGGGTGCATGTGCCGATCACCATGGGTTACGACCGCAACCCGGAGCTGCTGATCGACGAGAAGCGCGACTTCCTCGCCGACAAGCTCGCGCGCAACGTACATCTGTATTTCACCCACGACCCAGACTGCGCGTTAGCCCAAGCGACGCGCGACGCGCGCGGCCGATACGGGACCACGCACGAAGTGCGGGCCTTGCGTGCGCGGGAGTTGTCGCCGTCGGCCTGACCCGCCGCGATAGACAGCCCGGTCTCTAAATCTCTGCTACGCCCACTGCGTTCGCATGCTGCGTTGCGTGCATGGCGCGCGCATACTCTGCCGTTCTCTATCCGCGCCATGGCTGGCTCATGCCCAAGATCACACTGCTGTTCGCCTCGCTGCATGCGCTGATGTTGCTGGTGCTGGCCGCGCGCGTCGCCCTGTATCGGCACGCGCAGAAGGTCGGCATGGGCGATGGCGGCGACAAATACCTCGCCCGCAGAATCCGCGTCCACGCCAACTTCGTCGAGTACGTGCCGATGGGATTGGTCCTGATGGGCCTGCTGGAGCTGAGCGGCGTCGCCGCGGTCGTGCTGTGTATCTGCGGCGCCGCCATGCTGCTGGCGCGTGTGCTGCACGCGATCGGTCTGACCCGCAAATCGGGTGTTTCTTTCGGCCGCCGCTGTGACTTGGCTGACGTTGGCGGCGATGGCCGTGCTGGGGCTCTGGCGCTCGTTTGCGGCGATGTGAATCGGCTGCTTCAACTGTCGGTCGGCAGGGCTCTTCACAGCGCGACTTCAGTGCGGCGCTGTTGATTCGCAATGACAGACGCGATAGATGGCGTAGAGCGGAGATTGCTTCGCTGATGTGTTGGCGAATGCAATCGGCGCTATGGAGTGATGGCGGCAAATAACGCAGAAACGGCCCAGTAAGCTGCACTCTACTCGGTCGTGCCGAAAATCCGATCGCCGGCGTCGCCCAGTCCAGGCAGGATGTAGCCGTGTTCGTTCAATCGTTCGTCGATCGCGGCGACGAAGACTTCGGCATCGGGGTGCGCGGCTTCCAGCGCGCGCAGGCCTTCGGGCGCGGCGACCAGGAACACGCCTTTGACCTTGCGGCAGCCGGCGGCCTTGAGCGCGCCGAGCGCGGCGATGGCGCTGCAGCCGGTGGGCAGCATCGGGTACAGCAACAGCGCGGTGCAGTGTTCGACGCCGTGGACCAGTCGCTGGTAATAGGCCTGCGGCTTCAAGGTCTGTTCGTCGCGACGCAGGCCGATCACGCTGACCGGCGCCGAAGGCAGCAGCGTCTGCACGCCGGGCAGAAAACCGAGGCCCGCACGCAGGATCGGCACCAGGGTGATTTTCGATTGATCACAGCGGCCGACGTTCAGCGGTCCGGCCCAGGTCGCGATCCGCGTCTCGTCCAGCGCGAGGTCGGCGGTGGCTTCGTAGGCGAGCAGGGCGGCGATTTCGCCGGCCACTTGCCGGA
>SSEV01000147.1 GCA_008015095.1 Lysobacteraceae bacterium
CGTGGGGCCTGCGGAAAGGTTGGTCGAGCCACCGGTGACCGATAGCGCATCGGGCACGAATTTGCCTTCTTCTTTGCGGCTCTCGTAGCCGATCGCGAAACCGAGATCGCCCGCCGGCAGCGTCAGTAACGTGCTCGCCAGATTCGCGGCGATCACGGTCGTCGAGGTTTCGCCCGTGGCGTGCTCTTCCTGAAACAGGAAATTGCGCAATGCGTTGTTGTTGGTCAGGCCACCGGCGCCCTCGCGCCCGAACGGCAGGAACGGATTGAAAGGCACGCAACTGCTCAGCGGGATCGGTGCGGCCGCGGTGCCGCATTGCACCTGGCCCTGGGCGTTGAGGAAGGATGGACCGACCGCTGCGCGCACATTCGCCAGATTGAGATTGCCGAAGGAGTCCTGCTGCAGTGTGTTGGTGTTGCGCAGGTAACTCACATCCCAATCGAAGATCCGGTCCGCCCAATCGAAAGACCCCTCGAAGGCGCCAGAAAAACGATAGGTGGTCAGATCGCTCGTGGTGACGCGGGGCACCTCCCAGGTCCGACGCCACCAGTTGCCGATCGCCGTGCCCGGCGTGGGATTGAAATAACTGTTGGCCGCCAAAGGCGTGTTGAACTGGGCCGCCTGCATCGGATAACCCGCCACCTGACGGTCGGTCACCCGGTTGCTGTACAGAAGATTGGCGCGAAAGCGGATCTTGTCGTTGATGTCGTATACGCCATCGACATACAGCCCTTTGCGCTCGAGCGGAATGCGCAGGTCGGTTTGCTCGTTGGTATTGCTCTTGTCCTGGGTCGATCCCGGGGTGCACGTGGTCGCGGTGCAGCCGCCGGTGAAGGTATTCTGCGGTACGAAATCAGCGGGGTTGCGCGGATCGCCCCCCGGACGCAATACGACGCGCGTGCCGGCGCGGACATACCCTCCGCCCTGATGCACCGTGGTCCATCCGTCGGTCGGATGGATATCCGAGCGCGGAAACGCGCTGAATGACCGATCGCTGGCGGCGACCTCGTCTTCCTCGCCCCATTCCGCACCGATCGACAAGGAGCCCTTGTCGCCGCGAAAACCCATGGCGAACTCGCCTGTGGTGATACCGCCGTCGCCCTGGTCGAACTGGCCGTGATACACGCTGCCTACGGCGCCTTCGTAATTGGTCCGAGTGATGATGTTGATCACGCCAGCGATGGCGTCGGAACCGTAGATCGACGAAGCGCCATCCTTCAGCACTTCGATACGCTCGACGGCGACCGCAGGCATCGTCGAAACATCGGCAAGTCCCGAAGTGGAAACGCCCAACCGGCGGCCGTTCAACAACACGAGCGTGCGCTGCGCACCGAGATTGCGCAGGCTGATGAAGGTGCCCCCGGCGACTTCGCCGGCGGACAACGGCTGCGCGCGCGTCAGCGGCGGCGCGCCCATCGCCGAGATGTTCTGCAGGATGTCGGACACCGATTGGTATCCCTGCTTTTCGATGTCGGCGCGGCTGATCGTGAGCACCGGCGCCGCGGTTTCGACATCGATCTGGCGGATACGGGTGCCGGTCACTTCAATCCGCCCCAGATTCTGGGTTTTGGCTTCGGTTTCCGATGCGGCATCCGTTTCCTGTGCGAACGCATGACCGGCAAGCGCGCTGGCGGCCAGTGCGACGCACAGGGCCTGATGCAATTTGCTCATGCCGAAAGGGGTGTTCATGTTCTGCTCCTTCTTGGGGTTCTTCGGTTTCCGCCGTCGCGGCGCTTTCGCGCACCCGATCGGGAGCGCGCCACCTTTCGCGAACACGGCAGAGACCAACTCGCGACAAGCCGTCCCCATGCGATGCGGCAGAAGCCGCATCGTCGTGCTGTTTCGGAGGTGTCGTAACGACGCTAACAAAAAAATCAGTAATGTAAATGCACTATCGGCCTGATGCCAAAGACGGCATAGCGATCGCTCGCAAGCAGCAAAGTCGGCAGCATGACGACGCATGCGTTCGATACGTTCATCGGCAACCGATGCGTGGAATCGTTCGGAAAACGAACGTCGCCGCAGCCGCGGCTCGGGTGGCGCATGAGCGCTGTTGCGCGCTCAGGGCTGGCTTAATCGCCGAACAGACCCTGCGGGTATTCGGGTTTCTGTTCGCGCGCCATCAATCGTTTCAGGCCTTCCGCAGGCGTGATGCTGCCGTGGAGCACATCGCGCACCGTCGCCGAGATCGGCAACTCGACGTTATGGCGCTCGGCCTGTCGCATCACCTCGTCGGCGGTCTGGATCGATTCGACGACCTGGCCGATCTCACGCACGGCTTCCGCAATCGACTGGCCTCGGCCGAGCGCCAAGCCGAGTCGGCGATTGCGCGAGAGATCGCCCGTGCAGGTCAGCACCAGATCGCCGAGACCGGCGAGGCCCATGAGGGTTTCGGCCTTGCCGCCGATCGCCAGATTCAATCTCAACATTTCGTTGAGGCCACGCGTGATCAGCCCGGCGCGGGCATTGAGCCCGAGGTTCATGCCGTCGGCGACGCCGGTCGCGACGGCGAGGACGTTCTTCATCGCGCCGCCCAATTCGGCGCCGAGCATGTCTTCGCCGGTATAGGCCCGAAAAGCCGGGCCATGCAAGGTATCGGCGACCTGTTGGGCGAATGCGGCGGTGTCGGAATGCACGGTCAACGCCGTGGGCAAACCGGCGGCGACTTCCTTGGCGAAGGAGGGGCCGGTGACCACCGCGAGCGGCACCTCGGCGGGCAAGATGCCGCTGGCGACTTCATGCAGAAAACGACCGGAACCCGGTTCGAAGCCCTTTGTCGCCCAAGCCACTCCCGCATGCGCGGGACGGTACGGCGCGAGGGCATGCAACGTTTCGGCGTAAGCATGCGAGGGCACGACCACGAGCACCAGATCGCTGCCACGCAACGCGACCGACAGATCCGCAGAGGTGCGCAGGGATTCCGGCAGGCGGATTCCGGGCAGGTATCGCGGGTTTTCATGGCTGGAGGCGATCGCGGCCAAGACGACCGGATCGCGCCCCCATAACACGGTGGGATGGCCGTGTCTGGCGATCAGCGCCGCCAGGGCCGTTCCCCAGGAACCAGCGCCGAGCACCGCAACGGCAGGCTTGCCCGCGACGTGCGTGTCGGCGCTGGGATCACTCATGGCGACGAAGCACCTGCCCCGAAGCGGCCTGAAGCGCCCGGACGGGACGAATCAGGCGTTGCCGCCGGTCTGGGCCCCGGCCAGATCGCCGCCCTGTTGTGCGGCGCGCTGACGCAGGCCTTCGCTATACAGGCCTTCGAAATTGATCGGTTGCAGCAGGAACGGCGGGAAGCCGCCGGCTTGGATCAGGTCGCTGATCGTCTGCCGCGCATAGGGATAGAGAATGCCGGGGCAGTGCACGCCGAGCATGGCGTCGAGCGACTGCTCATCGAACCCGGCTAGGCCGAACAGTCCGGCTTGTTGGGTTTCGACGAGGTAAATGGTTTTTTCGCCCAGTTTGCAGGTCAGAGTGACGCCGAGCACGACTTCGAACAGATTGTCGGCGACGCGCTGCACGCGCTGGTTGAGGTTCATTTCGAGCGCCGGCTGCCCTTGCTCGTTGAACACCTGTGGCGAACCCGGCGCCTCGTACGAGACATCCTTGACGTAAATCTTCTCGACCGAAAAGGTCGGGCCGGCGGGTTCGGCGCCATTGGCGACGGGTTCGGACATGATGGACTCCAGAAAGAAAGGGCTGCGGAAAAGAGCAGGATTATCGCATGGAGGCGGGAGCGGGATGGATCAAGACGCGAGCCGACGAACGGGCCTTCGGCGTGCAAGCCACCGGTTTCGACAAGCGGTTAACGCATCTCAGCCCCGGCCTTTGACCAAAGGCAGTTCGGCCTGCTGCCAGCCGGCGATGCCGCCTTCGAGCACATACACGCGTTCGAATCCGGCCTGTTTCAGCTGTTTGGCCGCCCCGCTGGCGGTGATGCCCTGATTGCAGACGACGACCACCGGTAAAGACTTGGCCGGGGCGAGCAGCTTGCTCTCCGGGTCGAACTGGTTCATCAGCACGTTTTTGGAGCCCGCGATATGGCCTTTCTCGAAATCGGCATAGGCGCGCAGATCGACCACAAGCGCGTTTTCGCGATTGATCAGGGTCGTCAGCTCGGCTGGTCTCAGGGTTTTGTAGGCGCGGAAAAAACGCGAAAACTCGTTGAAAACGATGGCGATGGTCAGGCCGACCAGAGCCAGACTGTAGACAGGGTGGCGGCCGGCGAAGGCCGACAATTCTTCTAGGGTCACGACGATTATCCGGAAAGGCGGCGGTCCGGCCGGATCGCGAAATCCAGCCGGCGAAGCGGTGAATTGTCGCCTGTGGCGGGCGGCGTGGCAAAACCTGGCGAGGTCCGCAGGTTGCGTCTTGACGGCCTGCTCCGCGACGGCCTGTTATTGCCCCTGCCAGAAATCGGGCAGCCCGGCGGTGTTCCACCAAGCCTTGGCCGCTTCGTCGTAACGCCAGATCTCGGTGTAACGCAGGCTGCGCTGGCTAGGTTGTGGCGGTTGATCAGATCGATCTGGACCTCGCGCATCTCGGTGCCATCGGCCGCCGTCTGCGAACCCAGATCGCGATAACCGGAGACCTGGACCTGCTGGTATCGCGAGAAGTCGATATCGGACATCGGGTGTTTCTCGCGATAGTCCGGATCGATCAGGTTCCAGGCGCCTTCGAAATCACCCCAGCGGATCGCCGAGGAGAACGCGTACTGGCTGCTCTCCAGGGCGTTGCGTTTCTGACTCTTGGCGACGCTGGCGCATGCGGTCGCAGCAAAGGTCAACGCCAGAATCAGCCAAGCGAGCCGGACATGAGCGAATGCTCGGCCTGATAAATTCACGGAAACTGCGTTTTTCAACAGCCTGCCTGATGAATGCGCGACTGCGCGCGCGCGCGTCCGGGGCTGGTTCGTCATTGTCCGCATCGTCATGCCGGTTCCAGTGGGCTCGGGCCATCATGCTAACAGGCCGTCGCGGGGACGCCGTCGGCACGGCTTTCATTCTGCTGAATGGCGACGAATCGCGACCGACTCTCCGCCGCGTTGCTTCCGTCTGGCGAGGCGATCGCCGAGCACACATGCAGCTGGCCGCGACCATGGCGACGCAGGGACTCGAAAAAACTCTCGAGCGCCGCCTGCTCGGCCAACCAGGCCGAAGCCCGCAAATCGGCATAGAGCGGCGTGCGATATGCGATTTCGCTGTCGGCGACATAGACATGAGCCCGGACCCGGGCCATGTCAAGATGCGCATTGACCAGCGCCCACCCGGCCAAGGTCATCAGCGAGGCCAGGCTGCCGCCGAAAGCGCAGCCCCGATCATTGGCGTTGGCGTCCAAAGGCGCATCGAGCGTAAGACGCTCACCGTCGAAGCCCGCCATGCGCAAGGCCAGCGCTGCGACCGGCGGCATCGCCAATAATCTGTTCTCGATCGCACTGAGATCGACAGCCGAGATTTCAACGGGATCAGCGCGGCGCATGGCGGGGACTTGGATCGAACCGGGCTCTCGATGCGAAGGGAATCGCGACAAATCGGGCGCAAGAACGACGAAACGGTCGCTCCATCGCTGGCCGGGCGATACTACACCGATGCGGCGATACCGGTCGCGACCGCACCAGGCGGCGATCGTACCGACGCCAAGCAAGCTATTCGAATACCTCCAAGCCCGCGATGAGCATGGCCCGCGATGAACATGTTGCCGTCAGCTTCCGATGCGAACGCCACACTGGTCGTCTCGTTGCGTCCTAGCGGCGACCATGCCGCCATGCGTCGCGCCGCCGGCGCATGCGGGCTGCGTGTCGCGGCGCTGTCGCCCTGGAAGATCATGGTGTCGGACACGGCTCCCACGCGCGCGGCGCTACGCGCGGCTTGTGGCGCGCAGATCGTGATCGTCACCAGTCCCGCGGCGGCGCGCGCGGCGGCGCGTCTGACGCCGTTGCGGCCGCGTCGCGGGCAATCCTGGTGCGCGATCGGCCATGGCACCGCGCAAGCGTTGCGGCGCGCGGGAATCGCCCGGGTCGAAGTTCCCGACCGGATGGACAGTGAGGGCCTGTTGGCTTTGCCCGGATTGCGCGAGGTGCGCGGGACAAGCGTCGGATTGCTCACCGCGCCGGGCGGGCGCGATCAAATCGCCCCGGCCTTGCGTCGGCGCGGCGCGGAACTGCTGCGCGCCGACGTCTACGAACGCGTGCCGCTACGCCTGTCGACGACGATGATCGCGCGATTGCGCGCCTCCCCCGATCCGTGGCTGCTGCCGGTCAGCAGCGGCGAGGCGTTGCAGCGAGTGCTCGCGCAAGCGCCGCCGGATCTCGCCAGAAGATTGCGCGACGCCCGAGTGCTCGCCGCGAGCGCAAGGATCGCCGAGATCGCGCGCGCATGCGGATGTCGCGATGTACGGATCGCCCCGGGACCGGCGCCACGGCAATTGCTTGCGGCGGCATGCTGAATGTCCTCGGGAACAGACATGGCGAGGAACGCCTAGCGGGTGCGCGCCGCGCGACGCCAAATCGCCGTCCGGACTGCTCTCACCATGCGGATCTCAGCGGGCGGGTCGCTTTAGGCATCCAGGCAGGCGCTTGCTCCGTGATACCGCTACCATGACCTCCGTGCACAGGAGATCGCAGAGGATGCCGCCGGTGTTTTCGCCATGACCGAACTGTCCACCCCCACCTCGGAAGATTCGCGTCGTCCCGCCCGCACGTCGATGTTCTGGCTGTTCGGAGCGCTGGCCCTGATCGCGGCAGCCGGCTGGCTCTGGTACCAGGGCCGGGAACGCGCCGAACGCGCACGCGACGCCGCTACCGAAACCGCGCATCGCCTGCAGTCGCTGGAATCGCGCGCAGAAGGTCTACGCCGGGACGTCAGCGGCCACGGCCAGCGCCTGCAACAGGCCGACGCCACCAACCGCGTCTTGCGCGATGAACTGCTTGGCATCGGTCAACGTGCGGCGTTGCTTGAAGACAATGTCGCCAAGCTCGCCGACGCGAATCGGCGCGGCGCACAGGCGATGCGTTTGGACGAAGCCGAACTGCTGCTCACATTGGGACAGCAACGCCTGATCCTGGCGGCCGACTTAGATGGCGCTCGCCGTGCGTACGCGTTGGCGGCGGGCGTGCTCGATGGCATCGACAGTCCAGGCCTGTTGAACCTGCGTCAGACGCTCGCACAGGAACGCGCCGCGCTGGATGCCTTGCAGGCCGACCCACGCCATGTCGCACAGGCGCGGCTCGACGCTTTCGCACGGGCATTGCCGAGCGCCGATGCGCTGCCGGCCGCCGCTGTCGCGGCACAGGATGCGCCATGGTGGGAGCGCGTACTGACGCAATTGGTGCGGATACAACCCGCGGATCGCTCGATCGCGCTGTCCGGAAATGACCGCGACGCCGCGCACGCAGCCCTGCAGCTTGAACTCACCCTGGCGCGCGCCGCGATCGAACGCCGCGACGAAACGGCTTACCGCAGTGCTCTGGCGCGCGCCGAATACTGGCTGCTGCGCCTGTGGCCGGATTCGCCGCAGCGACAGGCTCTGCAGTCGCGGCTGAAGATCCTGGATAAGACGCCGTTGGCCTTGGATCTGCCCACGCTTGGCAGCTCGCTGACACAGCTGCGGTCGCAACGCGGGGGCTGAGTCAGATGCGCAGACCTGCATTTCCCCCGGCCGCAAGGGTCTCGCCATGAACCTGTTCCGACATTTGTTGTTCTGGGTGGTTCTGGCGCTGGCCGGCGCTCTGCTCGCGCAGTTGCTGATCCAGGATCCCGGCTTCGTGCTGGTGCGCTATCGCGGAGTCAGCATCGAAACCTCGGTGA